>DALYIB010000221.1:0-3979 GCA_031970595.1 Pseudobdellovibrio sp. | reverse complement strand
ATTTTTAAGTTCGGGTCTGTCCAAGGCCACTTCGATATTCGCAATTAAAAATCCCAGCTTATCACCGGCATCAAAACGACGCGCATTAAATGAATAGGCATTCATTGTGGATTCTTTGGCCAAGACATTCATCGCATCACTTAATTGAATTTCACCGTTATAACCAGCAGGAATTTGATCTAATATATCAAAAATTCGTGATTCAAAAACATAACGCCCTGGCAATGCCCATAATGAAGGTGCCACATCTGATTTCGGTTTTTCAACAACACCTAATATCTTCTGTCCGTTTCCTAAATCTGATAACGGAGATTTCCCTAAATCGACAATCCCGTACTTATGTGTATTTTCGCGCTCGACGGGTAAAACCCAAACACCACTGTGGCCTGTTTTCTGATATTGCTGAGCCAAAAAAGCTGTCACATTATCTTGGGGCTTTGTGGTTAACGTAATTTCGTCTCCCAATAAAACTGCGAAGGGCTCTTCCCCCACAACGGGCTTCGCACAACGAACCGCATGACCTAAACCCATCGCCGACTTTTGACGAACAGAAATAATGTTCACACTCGAACGAATTTTTTCAATTTGCTTTAAAACATCACCCTTGCCATCTTTGACAAGTTTGTCCTCGAGCTCATAAGAAATATCAAAAAAATCTTCGATGGCTGTTTTCCCACGTCCTTGAATTAAAACGATGTCCTCGATACCAGCCTGCATCGCTTCTTCGATCACATACAAAATGGTCGGTCGATCCACAATAGGTAACATTTCTTTGGGAATTGTTTTTGTTGCTGGAAAAAATCTTGTTCCTAAACCTGCGGCAGGAATGACTGCCTTTTTCACTTTTTTCATTAACCAAATCTTCCTGTAATATAATTTTCAGTTCGTTCTTGTTGAGGATTCGTAAATACCTGAGTACTTTCACCAAATTCAATCAAATCACCTAGGTACATAAATGCTGTATAATCCGAAGAACGCCCTGCTTGATGTAAATTATGTGTGACCATCAAAATAGTCACAGTCTTTTTAAGTTCACCTAATAGCTCTTCAATGTGGGCTGTTGAAATGGGATCCAATGCCGAAGTGGGCTCGTCTAATAGTAAAATTTCAGGCTCGACCGCCAAAGCGCGTGCGATGCATAAACGCTGTTGCTGTCCACCCGATAACGAGGAAGCCGCTGTATTTAATCGATCACTGACTTCAGACCATAAGCCCGCTTTTTTTAAAGAGTCTTCCACTTTGTCATCGATAAAAGATTTTTTACGAATGCCCCGTACTTTTAAACCATAAGCCACGTTTTCATAAATCGACTTTGGGAACGGATTGGGCTTTTGAAAAACCATTCCAATTTTCAAACGAACTTCCAGCGGATCCACTGATTTTGATAAAATATCAAACCCAGACGGTTGCAAAATGATTTGCCCTGAATACTTTACTTCGCCGTATAAATCATGCATACGATTAAAACAACGAAGCAAAGTCGTTTTACCACATCCCGATGGCCCAATCAGCGCAGTCACTGCATTTTCATGAATCGGCAATGAAACGTTTTTCAGAATCGTTTTTTCTGAAGTATAACTAAAATTTAAATTTTTAACTTCCGCTTTAATTTTCATAAGCTTCCTTTAAATTTTTCAAACAGATTCTATTACCATTTATATTTCTTACGAAAATAATATCGAATTAAAATCGCACCTAAATTCAATGTGAGTGTCATAGACAACAAAACCATCCCAGCAGCAGCCGCATTCACATGGAACTCTTCCTGCGGTCTGGAAATCCAATTAAACATTTGGATCGGCATCACCGTGTAAGGATCTAGTAACCATTGCAAACTGATGTAAGGTGAATGATCCATAATCGGTGATGTCGGCAAGAAAGCTATAAATGTCAGAGCTCCAACAGTGACAAGTGGAGCCGTTTCACCAATTGCACGCGACAAAGCAATCACGACTCCTGTCATAATTCCACCCGAGCTGTAAGGTAAAATATGGTATCGGATGGTTTGCCACTTCGTGGCTCCCACCGCATAAGATGCTTCGCGAATGTGTGACGGAATCGTTCGAATCGCCTCACGTGTTGTGACAATAATAATTGGCAGAATCAGCAATCCTAAAGTCATCCCAGCCGTTAAAATACTTTGTCCTAATTTAAATTGATAAACAAACATCGACAAAGCCATTATTCCATAAATAATAGATGGAATTCCCGCTAAATTTAAAATATTCAATTCAATAATCTGCGAAACCCAGTTTTTCTTGGCATATTCTTCCAGATAAACACCGGTAGCGACTCCCAATGGGATCGCCATCAAGGCCGTAACAACGACAACAGCAATACTGCCGACCCAAGCTGAAAAAATACCTGCTTTTTCAGCGAAACGTGACGGAAAGGAAAAGAAAAAGCTTTGGTTAATTCGAGGCCAACCTGTTGAAAACATATCAATAATGAGGGCCATCAAAACAGAAAATGAAAAAATCAAAACGATCATCCCAGTAACATAAAAAACAAAATCTTGAATTTTTATTTTTTTAACTTGATCCATTATTTAACTCGCTTCTGCAGACTACGGCGAATCAGTTGACCGACGATATTCAATGCAAAGGTAAAAATAAATAACGTCAGTCCTGCCACGTAAATTGTTTGATAACCAATAGATCCATGTGGCAAATCTCCTAATGAAACTTGGACAATATAGGCTGTTAAAGTCGCCGTCGAATTGAGTGGATTAAAAGTAAACTGTGGCTGTAAACCAGCCGCAATCGCTACGACCATCGTTTCCCCTATGGCTCTGGAAATAGCCAAAACATAGCTGGAAGCAATTCCCGAAAAAGCACTTGGCAAAACGACTTTGAATGAAGTCTGGAGTTTAGAGGCTCCTAAGGCTAAACTTCCTTCTCGCAAACTTTGAGGGACGGCTCGCATGGCGTCCTCCGACAAACTACTGACATAAGGCACGATCATTAACCCCATAACTAAACCTGCTGACAAGGCATTGAAAGCACCCAGCTCTGGTAAAATACTTTGCAATAAGGGCGTCACAAATAACATCGCAAAATAACCGTAAACGACTGTCGGAACTGCTGCCAAAAGTTCTAATAAAGGTTTAAAAATTTCACGAACACGAGAAGAGGCATATTCACTTAAAAAAATGGATGTAATTAAGCCAAAAGGAATCGCAATCGAAAGCGCGATCACTGTAGTCATCAAGGTACCTGATAACAAAGGCCAAATTCCATAGCGAGGATTTTCAAATAATGGCGTCCATTCAGTCGAGGTCAAAAATTCTCTGATTGAAACCACTTTAAAAAAAGGAAAGGCTTCAGACACCAATGTGTACACAATTGAAAAAGTCACCGCCACCGAACTGAGGGCGCACAGGAAAAATAAAAACTCGATTAGTTTTTCTTTGATTTTACGAGTTGTCTTAGTTTGCAACAACGCTGACATAATTAATCTTGCTTTCGACCGTAATCATCTTGGTAACGAACAATATCATCTTCTCCAAAATACGAGCCCACTTGAACTTCGATAAATTCAACAACGGACTGAGTTGGATTCATAATACGGTGCTTAGCACCTTGAGGAATAAAAATATGCTCACCGGCTTTGATTGAAATTTCCTGATCGTTTAATACAACGATCGCTTGACCTTTGACTAAAATCCAGTGCTCAGCACGTTTTGCGTGTGATTGATAGGATAATTTCTGACCGGCATCGACACGAATAATTTTTGATTTAAAATGGCCTTGATCTTTTAAAACTTCGAAACGACCCCAAGGACGGTTTTCAAAAACATGCTCTTTTGTCAGTTTATCGTTCTTGACATTAATTTTTTGGACGAGTTCTTTCAGTTTTTGCGATTCACCTTTTTTACAGATCAAAAGTGCATCTTGAGTATCCACCACGATTAAATCATCAACACCGATAAAAGAATAATTTTTACCTTCTTGAGGAATAATCGCATTCCCCTTAGCCG
>DALYIB010000220.1:0-3998 GCA_031970595.1 Pseudobdellovibrio sp. | reverse complement strand
ACATACTAATTGACTAGACCAAAGCCTAAGGGAGGACGTTCATGGCAAAAAGAAGCAGTTTTTTTCTAGCCGTATTATTAATCGCAAATCCATTCATGTTACTGTTTTATCAGAACTGTTCGATTGCGCCTAACTCGCATGCTTACCAGGACGACCAATATAAGCAGCAACCCCCGATTAAACAGGCCAAATATCCTGCCAGCGAAGCCAAGGCAGACGTTCCTCAGAAAAGATACTAGACCTAAAAATAAAGCATTGACTTACATATAAATTACACTGTAATTTATATGTATGAAAAAGCTCCTCCCTAACAAAAACGAACAATCACCAGAGACCAACTCAACCGTGTTGGTTCCTCTGACGGCCAAAGAAAAACTTGTCCTCGAATTCATCGAACAAGAACTCGTCACAAAAGGAATCTCTCCTTCCTATCAGGAAATTTGCAATCATTTTGGCTTTGCTTCTTTTAACTCAGTTCAAAACTACCTGAAACAGCTCTCCCAAAAAGGCTATGTTTTGCTCCCTCAGAACCAAAAAAGAGCCATCGTCATTTTGCATTCCGCTAAGGACTTTGCAAAAGATCTCTCCCAAAGACTCAGTCTCTCAAAGAACCCTTCGGAGCAGGACCTCCAGTCGTCTTTTAACCCAAGCACGAACTCTGGAAATGATTCGAAGGTTCTTTCTATTCCTTTTCTTGGTCGCGTAGCTGCCGGCTCTCCTATCGAACGTGTACACGAGCACGAGTTCCTACAAGTGCCTGCGGACATGATCAAAGCCGTCGGTGATTACTTCGCATTAAAAGTCGAAGGCGATTCTATGATCGATGAAGGCATTTTTGACGGCGACTATCTCATTGTATTATCTCAGAAGGCCGCCAAAGACGGCGATCTGGTTGTAGCTAGCATTGAACAAGAAGCGACTGTGAAAAGATTTTTTCAAAAGAAAAATTTGGAAATTAGCGCCGATCAAAAAATGGTTGAATTGCGTCCAGCGAATCCACGGTTAACTTCGATGTGGTATCATCCTCAACAGGTTGAAATCAAAGGACTAGTAAAAGCTCTTTTTAGAAAATATTAATTATTTAATAAATTCTTCAGCCGTTTTTCCTAGATCTTTTAGATATCCACGAACAACATCATAATCTTTGTCCGAAGCATCTTTGAATCCGGTTATGTGATACATTTCATACATCACATGCTTGCCTTCTTCGGTTTGAATGTACTTCTTTAAAGCATTTGCCAGTTTGTTTTTTAATTCTTCTGGTAAATCTTTACGGATGGTTAAAGGATCATTTGGAATAGGACCTGTTAGCTGCAAAATTCTAACTTTGTCATAAACATCAGGATACTGTGTTCGCAAAATCCAACGCGCGTCTTTAGGCGTACCATCCTCATCGGGAGGAGTATAAAAGGTCGCCCCACCATCCACTTTACGTTGGTAAACTGCCGCGACGACAGTATCATGACGACCAGAAAAAATATGTTCTTTGATTTTAACTTTTTCTTGTTGAAATAAACGAACTGGTAATAAATATCCCGAAGTCGATGCCGGATCGACAAAAGCAAATTTTTTACCATCTAGTTCTTTAATCGATTTAGGTCCATTTTTGTGAGCAATGATTTGACCGTAGTATTCATCACGACCGCGATTAATTAATTTTAATTTAGCCATGGCTCCATATTTTTGATTCGCTAAAATATATCCAAAAGTATTTAACACAGCGGCATCAGCTCGCTTGGATCCAAAGGCTTCGACAACAGCGATGTAATTGGCAGGAATTTCAACTACGACTGAAATGCCCATTTCTTTTTCAAGATACGCTTGCAGCTTTTTTCCCGTTTCCGTCAAAGTTAAAATGTCTTGCGCAGGAACCAAGTAAAATTTAAGCGGATTTTTTTTGCTGCCGATTTCATCTGACTTTATGCAAGCTGACAAAAAGAACATCGAATAAGCCAATAGCAATGATGGAATTAATTTCATTTCAAATTTATATGTCTAAAGTCTAGGCGTATCAAGCACTTCTTCAATTTAATACAGTCATTAAATGTAACTAACATTGTTACCTTGACGGAATCAAAACCGAACTCATGTTTATTAAAAGAGCTCATCCGCTCTTGAAGGAGATACCATGTCAATGCCTATTGGCGCCATACCAGTTCTGCCGTTGAAAAACACTGTCCTTTACCCAGGCGTCACCCAAGCTCTTCGAGTTGGACGTGATAAAAGCGTCCGCGCCGTTGATCGCGCCGTTCAAAATAATAATTGGATATTAACTTTAGCGCAGGTTCAGCCGGAAAATAACGTAGAAAATGTCGATGACTTAAACGAAATCGGGACTCTTTGTAAAATTGAATCCGTCAAAGGACATCCTGATTCGGGATACTTTGTCGTTGTGCGCGGATATTATCGCATGAAGGTTTCTAGCTTTAAAGCTGAAAGCGACATTTTTGAGGCCTATGCAGAACAGATTCCTGACAATACAGATATCGATGCAACAACACAAACAGCCTTGCTGAATAGTTTACGACAAATTTCATTAGAAACTTTAAAGTTAATTCCTGGAAATACAGAGCAAGCCCAAGAATTGGTTGTAGGAATCGAAGATCTTTCTTTGCTGACTCACTTGGCAGCGGCTAATTCAGAAATAGCACTTGCAGAAAAACAAAATATTTTAGAAATCCGCAGTGTCAAAGATAGAACCATGCATGTTTTGAATTTGCTGCAAACTTACAAAGAAAGTCTGCAAATACAACAAGACATTCGACAAAAATTAAATTCTAAAATAGGTCAAAATCAGCGCGAACATATTTTGCGCGAACAAATGAAAACCATCAAAGAAGAATTAGGTGAAGGCCAAGACTCTTCGATTATTGAAGATTATCGCAAAAAAATCAAAGAAGCGAATCTGCCAAAGGAAGCCAATGATTTAGCTTTGCAACAAATTAAAAAATTGGAAAACTCGAGCAGTCAATCACCCGAACACCAAATGATTCGATCTCATTTGGATTTAATGGTGGCCTTACCGTGGAGTAAGTCATCGAATAAAAATGATTTTGATATTCTTGAAGCTGAAAAAATTCTGAACCAAGATCATTTTGGTCTTGATAAAATTAAAAAAAGAATTCTTCAGCACTTATCCGTACTGAAAATGAAAAAAGACAAAAAAGGCTCAATACTGCTCTTTATTGGGCCGCCGGGTGTTGGCAAAACTTCACTAGGACAAAGTATTGCAAAAGCCCTCGGGAAAAAATATCAACGCGTCAGCTTAGGAGGAGTGAGAGATGAATCTGAAATTCGCGGCCATCGTCGTACTTATATCGGCGCTTTACCTGGTCGAATTATTAATTCGTTAAAAAAAGCGGGCGAAAATGATCCCGTATTTTTATTAGATGAAATCGACAAAATGTCGCGCAGTTTTTCCGGAGATCCTGCTGCAGCTATGTTGGAAGTTTTAGATCCTGAACAAAATTCAACATTTTCAGATCACTATTTAGATACACCTTTTGATCTATCAAATATTTTCTTTATTGCAACAGCCAACAGTTTAGAAGGAATTCCAGGGCCACTATTGGACCGCATGGAAGTCATCGACTTGAATGGTTACACAACAGCCGAGAAATTACATATTGCTAAAAACCATTTACTGCCAAAACAAATTTCCGAACATGGCCTGACTGCAGAACAGTTAATTGTTTCTGAGGAAACTTTATTAAAAACGATCACGCACTACACGCGCGAAGCCGGCGTACGAGAATTACAAAGAAAAATGGCCCAGCTTTGTCGTTATGCTGCGGAAAAAATTATCCGCGGAGAGCAAAATATTCGAATTGATCCCATCGATTTAGAAGAAATTCTAGGTTCAGAAAGATTTCAAAGCGAAGTGACAGAAACTGTGGCCAGCCCTGGAGTCGTCACTGGACTTGCATGGACACCTGTAGGTGGTGATATTTTATTCATTGAAACAGCGCTTGTTCCTGGAAAAGGTGATTTAATTATCA
>DALYIB010000219.1:0-4005 GCA_031970595.1 Pseudobdellovibrio sp. | reverse complement strand
GCTCTAAGTCGTTGTCACAACAAATGATTTTTGCAATGATGTGATTTTGAAAACAAAATGAAAATCTTTTTTAAAGATATTTGAAACAAAATAGGGATTATTATGCCAGATGCACAAAACAACGCGCAAAACAATGCTCTTGATCAATCCGCTGACGAACTGGCTCGTTCGTTTGCATTCACAACAAAATTGGATGCAATTGCGGCTTGGGGACAAAGAAATGCTTTGTGGCCTCTTCCGTATGGAACCGCTTGTTGCGGGATTGAATTAATGTCGGTGATGGGACCTAAATATGACTTGGCTCGTTTCGGTGCCGAAGTTGTTCGTTTTTCTCCTCGTCAAGCAGACTTGCTTTTAGTGGCAGGAACGATCACTGAAAAAATGGCTCCGATTTTGGTTCGTATTTATCAACAAATGTTAGAACCTAAATTTGTGATTTCAATGGGCGCCTGTGCCAGCTCGGGCGGATTTTATCGCGCTTATCATGTTTTACAAGGTTGTGACAAAGTCATCCCTGTGGATGTTTATGTTCCTGGTTGTCCTCCGACACCCGAAGCCGTTTTGGATGGCGTGATGTCATTGCAAAAAATGATCAAAGATCGTACGCCGCGCCCTTGGAAAGATCAGTGGCAGTCTCCGTTCGAAATTAACGGGCAAACAGTTCCGTCTTCGCTGACGTCATCAAATACATTTGCTAAGGGAGTTCGTCCATGAGTCAACTAGAGATCTTAAAATCAGATTTGACGACAAAATTTGGTGCGGATGTTTTTAAGTTTTCAACAACTTCGGCAGGCGATCATGTTGTGGAAGCGGCCAAGGAAAATATTCCAGCACTATTGAAATATTTAAAGGAATACGCTGGTTTCAATTTTTTAATGGATGTTTGCGGTGTGGATTATCCTACACGTGCAAAACGTTTTGATGTTGTTTATCACTTATTTTCTTCTGCCGACTCACGTCGTTTGCGCGTAAAAACACAAGTCGCAGAGGGTGAATCGGTTCAAACGGCGACAACAATTTGGAAAGGTGCTGATTGGTTCGAGCGCGAAGCCTACGACATGTTTGGCATTGTTTTTCAAGGTCACGCAAATCTTCGTAAAATTTTAACGCATCATCAATTTGTTGGACATCCTTTACGTAAAGATTACGAAGCCGATAAACAACAACATTGTAATTCCGTGATTCCAATTCATTTTAATAATACTCCTGAAAAAGCAGGTGATGTTCTAGATCCAAAATTTGTTCCTATTAATATCGGACCTTCGCATCCAGCGATGCATGGAACACTCCGTGTGATGGCTGAATTAGATGGGGAAACAATCGTTCGTGCCAATTGCGAAATCGGTTACTTGCACCGTTGTTTTGAAAAAATGGCTGAAACTCATCCTTACAATCAAGTGATCCCTTATACAGATCGTTTGAACTATTGTTCGGCTCCTATGAACAACGTGGGTTATTGTAAAACAGTTGAAAGATTGATGGGAATTGAAATCCCAGCTCGTGCGCAAGCGATGCGTGTGATTTTGTGCGAACTTTCACGCGTGATCGATCATATTATTGCTGTCGGTACGGGTGGAGTTGACTTGGGTGCCTTGACGGCCTTTTTCCATTTATTTACTTATCGTGAAAAAGTTTACAACTTATTTGAAAAACTTTGCGGGGCTCGTTTGACGGTATCTATGACTCGCGTCGGTGGTATGGCTTATGATGCTCCTGAAGGTTGGTTCAATGATGTTCTTCGTTTCTGTGATGAAATGAGCGATGGCATCGAAGAAATTTCTAAATTAATGATTGGAAATAAAATCTTTATCCAAAGAACAAAAGATGTTTGTCCAGTCAGCGCTCAAAATGCGATTGAATGGGGTTATACAGGTCCTTTATTAAGAGCTTCGGGTGTGAATTTAGATTTGCGCCGTGCGGATCCTTATTATGGATACGACAAATTAGACTTTGATGTTCCAGTAGGAACAAACGGCGATATCTATGATCGTTATTTAGTTCGTATCGAAGAAATGCGTCAAAGTATCCGCATCATTCGTCAAGTTTGTAAAAACGTTCCATCAGGTGACTACACAGTTCGTGATAAAGGAATTGTTTTGCCAGAGAAAAAAGACGTTTACGGAAATATCGAAGGCTTGATGAATCACTTTATGTTGGTCATCAAAGGTTTACGTCCTCCAGTGGGTGAAATTTATGATGCTACTGAAGCGGCGAACGGAGAGCTGGGTTTTTACTTAGTCAGTGATGGCTCTGCGAATCCATACCGTTTGAAAGTACGTCCACCATGTTTTGCAATTTATCAATCTTTCCCAGAAGTCGTAAAAGGTTCTATGTTGGCTGATGCGATTGCAACTGTGGCTAGTATGAACGTTATTGCAGGTGAATTAGATAGATAAATTCAATAAAGTTGAAGGTCGAGTCGTTACTGCGACTGAGGATAAGAGATAAGGAAGACTATGTTTCAATTATCGAACGAAGCGAAAGAGCAAGTTCTGAATGAACTTAAAAGATATGAATCTAAACAGTCAGCTGTATTGCCAGCACTTTATATCGCACAAAAAGATAATAAAGGTTATGTGAATGCAGCTGTGATCAAAGAGTTATCCAAAGTGATGGAAATTCCTGAATCACAAATTAATGAAGTTTTTACGTTTTATACAATGTACAACAAAAAAACTGTGGGCGAACACCATATCCAAGTTTGTCGTACAATTTCTTGTATGATTAATGGCGCCCCTGAATTGACAGAGCATCTTTGTAATGAATTGCATGTGAATTTAGGCGAAGTGACAAAGGACGGAAAATTTTCTGTATCTGAAGTCGAATGCTTGGGTTCTTGTGGGACAGCTCCGATGATACAAATTACTCATGCCGATGGAACTTCTCAGTATCATGAAAATCTTTCTAAAGAATCAGCAATGAATATTTTAAGAGGACTTAAATAATGCAAACTCAAGAGACAAAATATCTAACAGAGTTTTACCATTTACCTGAATTTAAAACTTTGGATGGCTATAAAAAAAATGGTGGCTATAAAGAACTTGAAAAAGCATTGAAAATGCAACCTCAAGAAATCATCGACACAGTCAAGGCTTCGGGGTTACGCGGTCGTGGTGGTGCGGGTTTCTCGACAGGAATGAAATGGGGATTCTTACCAAAAAATAATGAACCTCGTTATTTGTTGTGTAATGCCGATGAAGGTGAACCAGGAACATTCAAAGATCGTATGATGATGGAAAAAGCTCCTCATCAGTTGATCGAGGGTATGATTATTTCTGCATTCGCGATTGGTTCTAAGAAATCTTATATCTATGTTCGTGGTGAATATGAAACTTCGATCAATTCATTATTAAATGCAATCCAAGAAGCTTATAAGGCCGGCTTTTTAGGAAAAAATATTTTAGGTTCAGGTTTTGATCATGATATGGACGTGTATCGTGGTGCTGGTGCTTATATCTGTGGTGAAGAAACAGGAATGATTTCATCACTTGAAGGATTAAAAGGCCAACCTAAATTAAAACCGCCGTTTCCAGCGGTTCAAGGTTATTTAAAAAAGCCAACAATTGTGAACAACGTTGAAACGTTAGCAGCTGTTAAATACATTATTCGTGACGGTGCTGATCATTACAAAAAATTTGGAACAGAAAAATCAACGGGAACAAAATTATTTTCATTGAGTGGTAACATCGTCAAACCAGGAAATTATGAAGTTCCATTGGCTTACCCACTCAAAGATATGATTTTTGGTTTAGGCGGCGGGATGAAACCAGGTCGTCAATTAAAGGCCGTTATTCCAGGTGGTTCATCAGCTCCAGTTTTAACAGCTGAAGAAGCGATGCGCGCCACATTAGATTACGAATGTTTAGCGGGCATGGGTACAATGTTGGGATCAGGCGCTATTATTGTTATTGATGATTCGAATTGTATGGTTGAATGTTTAGCGAATCTTATGCATTTTTATCACCACGAATCTTGTGGACAATGTACGCCTTGTCGTGAAGGTAC
>DALYIB010000218.1:0-4015 GCA_031970595.1 Pseudobdellovibrio sp. | reverse complement strand
TCAGCTTTCTCAGAAAATTTCATTTAAATAAATTTTCTATAATCATATCAGTTAATAGGAACTACCGGCCTCTTTATGAGGCCATTTTTTCTTTTCAGCAGCTTTACGAGCTGCTGACACTTGCTCTGAAATTTTTTGATAGCGCGCAAAACCGGCTGGATCCGCCGCTTCAAACTTATCATAATCAATGTCTCCGTATTTATCGCCAAACTTTTTAGCTGCATATTCTTGCTCTAGCTTGAAACGGCTTTCGGCAATCATGTACTGACGATAGTCATTTTGTAAAATCTGAGTTCCTTTTTTACTTAGCTCAGTCAATCGCTCAGATTCTTGACCTAACCGCGCGGACAAGGCCGCCAAATTCTCGGCATGATCGCCGCCCTCAATTTTTGAAATTTTATTCGCTAAAGTTAAAACCTCGTCGGGCTTTAATCCACCCGTCGCGGCTTGAGTTATGAGCATTCCCGCGTTTTGTTCAAAAGGCATCGACGAAGCTCCGATGGCTCCTTTAAATGCCTCTGGCGACAAATCTAAATAGGATTTATAATAGTCATTTCCTTTTTTGAAGGCTTCAGCCATTTTAGCTGGATCTTGTCGTTCGAATGCATCCGCTAGTGTACGTGCCGATTGCAATCGCAAATCTTCTTTCCCCATGATACCAGTAATCCCATTTCGCATCACCGCATTGAATTCTTCATTCGTAAAAAAAGGTTTCCCTGTTTCGGGATTAATGGCCTCAGCCAATTGTCTTTTCAGATCTTTGTCTGCTTTCGTCAATTCGAAAAAACCTCGACCCTCGCTGGAACCGACATCGTGCATTTTAACTAATTGATCAGCTTCCAATTTAGATAATTTTTTATTAAACATTTTTTCAAACAAAGCGACTCGCTCTTCGTTTGAAAGTCCGCTGGACAATCTTAAAATTTCAGCCCGCTGAGATTGATTGACAATACGGCCCGAAACTCCTGCGGTGGCGCGTTCGGCATTTTGAATTTTTGCTAAAACTTCTTCAACTTTTAAACCAGACAACTTAGCTAAACGCGCAGCACGCAAGGCCAATAAACCGGGAACGGCCATTGATGCGACTGTGCCAGCAATTTCACAACGAAGCTTAGCCGTCTGTTCCGCAGAATAACATTTATCTTTGGTTACTAATTGTTGATATAAACCTTCGACGATTTCAGCCAATCCAGAGCTGCCTTGTCCAGGAACTCCACCTAAGCGACGTTGATCATATTTTAAAAATTCTTTTTCATCATCTGTTAAATTATTTTTTTGCGATGGAGATAACGCTTTTGCACTCAGACTGCGAGACAAAGAATTCGTCTGAGTTTGCTTGTGATTCAGAATCAATACGTGAATTTGATTGCAGGTCATTTTTTCCAGTTTTTCATTCGCTGGAAAACCTACACGCATCAATTTTGGCATATCTAAATTATACGCGGTAATCAGTTGTTTTTTTTGATCCGAACTTTTATCACAATCGCGTGCCTTGTCCCAATTAATACTGGCTTTCGCAGCTGTTTCACCAATCATAACCCCTAAATCTTTGACGGGATCTACAACCAACGAGGCCGCACAGGCCATCAAAATATCACCCGCAAAAGATAATTTCTGCCTATCTTCGATTGTTTTTTTATCGCATTTTAATTTTTGATAATCGGCTTCTTCTTTCGTTTTCGAATCTTTGTCAATTTGCGCATACAGGTCTTTGCAATCTTTGGATTCTTTAGTCGCAATACAAGTCGCTTGTAAAATTTCGATATTTTTAAGTGCATCCGTTTTTTTATTGCACAGACGATAAGACCCACTGTTGGCCGCAAAAGCCATATTGATAAATAATAAAATCAATAAAAACAGAGGACGTGATATTTTTTCCATCGTCCCTCTATCGGATTAAAGTTTTTCTTATTTAAGAACGACCTTGGTCTAGGTTTTATCTTTCGGAGGCGGAACAATCCATCCTTTTTTAAGGACATAAATCAATAGCAAACTACTCAGGCTGAACATAAAACCCAATGAATACCAAAATCCATTTTCATCCTTCAATAAAGGAATATGTTCGAAATTCATACCATATAAACCCGCTAAAAAATTCAATGGTAAAAAGAAAATAGACAAAACCGTTAGTACTCGCACGATTTCATTGGTTCGAAAACTGGCTTCATTGGTTTTTTGGGAAGCAATCGCCATATGCAAGTTCAAAAGTCCTTGGATATTTTCATATACATCATCCGCATAAAACTGACAACGCTCCAGACGATCACGCACTTCCTGCATCACTGTCATCGAACATTCTGATTTGGCAGATAATTTTTGAATCACATCCAAAGTAAATTTAATAATTTTTTTATACGAAGAAGCTTTTCTTTTAATGTAGTATCCTTCTTGTAAAAGCGCTTTGGTTTTCTGAGTTAAGAAAATTTTCTGTTCAAAAGATTCCATTTTCTGCTCTAACTCATTCAGAGGACGATCTAATTGCAAAGCCACTTGTTCAAAGAACAAAGTCAATATAAGCCAACTTGTCTGCTCTTCAGGCTTAAAATTTGTTAACCGGTGTTTAATATTCTCTGTTAATGGCAGTGGCAATCGATGGATAGATGTGATGTTTTGACGATTAATGAAGAGAGCCACTTTTGTCGTTAATTCCTGAATGGTATCCGCCGTCATCGAAGAATCTGGTTCGGGAAATCGAACGATAATAAACTGAGTTGTTCCATAGGTTTCTAAGTGAGGTAAGTAATCTGGATCTAAACAATTATATAAAACTTTACGTGGTAAATTGTATTGTTTGGCGATGGAATCAAATGTGTCCTTGTCAGGGGCAATCACATCCGTCCATCGCGCCGTTTCCATTTCGAGTAAAATTTTATTCTGCATCTATTGAAATCCTTTTCAATAGATTACATTTTCATCCGATCTTCAAATGATGTCAATGCAGCCTTTGAACCTTCTCCCATGGCAATGACGATTTGCTTGTAAGGCACCGTCGTCACATCACCTGCCGCATAAATTCCTGGGATGTTGGTGCGACCCTTAATATCAATTTGAATTTCACCATACTGAGTCGTTTCCACAACGCCTTTGGCAAAAGAACTATTTGGCAACAATCCAATTTGTACAAAAATACCATCCAGATTGACTGTCTTTTTTTCTGCAGAAACGCGGTCTTCGTATTCCAGACCCACAACCTTTTCACCGTTTCCTAAAACCTGCAAAGTTTTCGCATTCGTTAAGATACGAGTATTTGGAAGCGATTTTAATTTATCAACTAAAACCTGATCTGCTTTTATCTTGTCACCGTATTCTAATAGAACAACGTCTTTGACAATACCTGCTAAATCAATCGCAGCTTCAACTCCGCTGTTTCCACCACCAATAACGGCCACTGATTTTCCTTTGTAAAAAGGCCCATCACAATGCGGGCAATAAGCCACTCCGCGTCCCATATAGTCTTTTTCACCAGGAACATTCAACTCACGCCACTTGGCACCTGTTGCAATGATAATCGAAGATCCCGTTAAAAATTCTCCGCCTTCTAAAAATATTTTTTTATCCGCAGTCATACTTTTCACACGACGTTGTTCAAAGCACTTAACTTGGTAAGACATCATATGTTTTTGCATCGCTGCCGCTAATTCAGGGCCTTCCGTATAAACCACTGAAATTAAGTTTTCGATTCCTTTAGTGTCCTGAACTTGTCCACCCATACGTTCTGCAATAACCGCCACTGATAAACCTTTGCGGGCACTGTAAATCGCAGCAGAAACTCCGGCTGGCCCGCCACCGATCACAACGACATCAAAATTTCCTAGGTCAACTTCTTTGTCAGCCACAGCAGATTCGTTTTTGCCAACAGCGTCTTCCAGTTTAACTAGTAAATCTAAAAAAGTAATGCGACCTGAATGAATCATTTTATCATTGATCACAACACTGGGAACACCTTGAATTCCCAAACGCTGAATATCCGATTCACGGTATCCACCATCGATCATTTCATGTTGAAAATCCGGAT
>DALYIB010000217.1:0-4022 GCA_031970595.1 Pseudobdellovibrio sp. | reverse complement strand
TTGTACATTTGTTGGAAAACCCACCAAACACTTTGCATGAATTCAACATCCATTGTGAAGTAAGGCTTATCCATATCGACCCAGCGGCCGATACGACGAACAGTTGTTTTCCATTCTTCGGAGTAACGTTTTACGATAGAACGGCAATGATTATTGTAGGTAGCAACACCCATATTTAAAACATCTTTGCGGCTTTCAATTTTGTGAGCCTTGTTGATTTCATATTCAACGGGTAAACCGTGACAATCCCAACCAAAGCGGCGTGGAACGGTATAGCCCTTCATTGTCCAATAACGAGGAACGATATCTTTTAAAGTTCCTGCCAACAAATGCCCGTAATGTGGAAGTCCTGTCGCGAAAGGAGGACCATCATAAAAACTGTAAGTTTTTTTGCCAACGGGGTTTAAAGATTTTTTGAAAATTTCTTGTTTGTCCCAAAAAGCCAAAAGTTCAGTTTCCTGTTGTGCAATTTGAACATCAGGAGAAACGGGTTGATAGGGGTTTTTTCTTGTTGAATTTTGATTGTGTTGCATGGGGGCAAATTATCATAAGTTCAAGGGTTTAGGAAACGATTTCTAGAATCAAATAAGGGCTCCGAGGTTAGTCTAGGCGAGGTTTTAATCACTTGTCCCCTCGGGCATTTGGCGGCTTAATGGATATATGGAACTTTATGCAAAACCCAGAGGTGAATATGAATCTATTTAAATATTTTCTGGTCATTGTGGGGTTCTCGTCCCAGTTGGCAATGGCTATGACGCCCGAAGAGCTAGTCACTTTTTGGGGCGAAAATCGCTATAAAGGTTGTGACGGAATATTTTATACAGAATTGGCACTCAGAAACACGATGTCTTTAAATAAACATCTGTCGGGTATTTGCGAAGGTGTGGATTTAAAAAATATTAAAAATAAAAAGACATTTGAATGTTTTAAAAGCTTAGACAAAACATTAGAAATTGCGCTGCAAAATATGTCGAAAAAACCATCGACATATGATTGCAAAAATAATCCAGCCTATGCTGAATATTTAGAAAATGGTGGTAAGGAAATAACACCCGAGGTGATTTTGCCTTCGGCTAGCGTCAGCTGCTTTGATGCCGAAAATAGAAAACCATTTCTTTATGCCAGCGTTGAAGGAACTGCTACTTGTACTAAAAAATTCAATTGCCGAAGTGATTTTAAATTTGGCGAAGCCAAGCTGGATTCGGGAACATATTATCTGAGATGCCACCAAAGTCCAAAGTCACAAGCAGACTGTGATGAAATGAATTTAACAGCCTGCGAAGGACAAGAAGTCAGTTATTCTAAATTGAATTTTGGTGGATTGATGAAGGCCAGCCCCGTTAAAGTGAATCCTTCTGGCAAAGGTCGATCTGCGCAGTAATTTAAATACACAAGCTGAATGTCTAGTCCAGTCATCAGAGTGTTTCATTGCTGTTATAAAGTGTGACACAATATCTAACTGAGGAAATATCATATGAATCAGCTATTAGTTTTTTTATTTAGTTCTGCAATCGGTTTTTTTGTTTTCGCTAACCAGGGATTATTTATGGTTGTCAAAGGCGAAGTCAAAGTTATGTCCGCAAGCCAATCTGCAGTCAGCGCTAAAGTGGGCACGAAAGTCAACGTAGGAGATGTTGTCGAAACCGGAACAGACTCTCGTGCAAAAATTGTCATGGTAGATAGAAATGTCATTAATTTATCACCGAATACAAAAATGAAAATCGAAGAATACTCTTCGGACTCAAAATCTAAAAATGTGAAGCTCAGTTTGTTAGAAGGTAAAATTCGCAATAACGTCGAACAAAAATATGATAATGACAAAAATAAATTTGAAGTCAGAACTCCCACAGCTGTTGCTGGCGTACGCGGAACACAATTTATTACAAGTTACAGTCCACAAACAAAAGCCACAGAAGTAATCACGTTACACGGACAAGTTGAATTCAGATTGCTAGGATCACAAACAAATACTGGATCTCAAGCAAACAATGAAGGATCTGCGCCAGCAGTCATCGTTTCACAAGGCGAAAAATCTTCGGCTAGTTCAGAAGCAGCCGCACCAGAACCTCCGGTGAAGGTTCCTAAAAATCAGCTTCGTGAAATAGAGCGTGATAGCAACGTCCGCCAGCGTGAAGAAGGAAATCGCAGAAGCGAACAGCGTCCACCACCACCTCCTCCGCCACCAACGGCCAACTTGAATGATACAAAACCACCCATCGTAGAGGGCACAATTCAAAATCAATTTGAAAAAACAAAAGTCAAAGTCGAGCCAAAACCGCCTACAGGTCCATAATTATGAAATTTTTTAAAATTTTACCGTTATTAATCGTATTTTTTAGTTTGCAATTGCAGGCGACGGTGGAAACACGTCCGACAGTCCTTAAAAGAGCGATCAATCTGATCAATGATCGTAAATTTGACGAAGCTGTTTCTTTGTTAGAGTCGGTTTTGAAAAATCAAGAAATCAAAACTCAAGCTCCGATTTATTACTTAATTGGACTCGCACAGTATGAAAATGAAAATTATGCCAGTGCCTTATCTAACCTAGAAAATGCTTTAGATATTTCTACGGATCCAAAGCTGGATAATAAAATTGATGAATACATTGAAAAGACAATTAAGGCACAGACTTTTTATGAAGCTGCAAAAATCAAAAATCGCTTTTCATATTTTCTAGGTGCAGGATATGATTCGAATATTCTGAACTTGAACAAAGATAATTTTTCAGATGTTGAACTATCATCCATTACAGCTATCTATGGTTTAAATTATTCTCATAAATTGATTCAGAATATGGATTACAGTTTTGTGCCTGAATTGTATTTAACTGATAACTATTCACTGGATACAACCTTCAAAGCGACAACCACGATTCAATCCAGTGATGCTTTGCAATGGGGTGTTAATTTACCTGTCAGTTTAAACGTCAATTGGTTTTCAAATTTTGATCAGCTAGTTACTACAATTGGCTATAAAAATATCATGCTTCCGATAGATGATGCCAAAAGGTCTTCGGCGATTACAACAACTTCGATTGGTCTTAAAGCCGTTCTGGGGGTGTCCGAATTTTACAGTTTGATACCACAAGTTGCTTTTTATAAAGATCAGTCATTGATTACTTATACCAGCAGTGACGACGATCAGTCTGCTAGCAGAATTGAAATGCAAATTGCGAATCAGTTCATAACAACTGAATTAAAGCATCGAATTCATTTCTCGGTTTTAGGCGAATTAAATAAAGCAGATGGAAAAAATGCCAGCTACAGTAAGTATGGTTCGTCTTTATCGGTTCAACTATCCTTTATAGAAAGCATTTTATTTGGACCTGGTTTGAAATATGTTGAAACCGATTACTATGACAGAACGACGGCCAGACACGACCGCAATACAAATTTCAGCTTTGATGTCACCAAAATGATGACGGATGATAAATCTATTTCAATGAGTTTGGGAAAAACGGTGAACAACTCATCAAGCGATATTAATTCATACCAGGACTTAACAGTTTCATTTGTATTTAGCAATCAATACAATTTTTAGTTAGCTGGATTTTGAACGAAAAATTTTAAATTTCTGACGAATCCTCCGTTGAAATTCAAAACGATATTTCGTTCTCCGTATACTGCAGTAGAAATGACTTTCACAGCCAGTTTTGTAGGTTGCAATGATATCCGCACAGGCGTTGTCGAAGAGATTTGTCCACTGCTGCAATCACCGGCTGTATTCGCATATACATTCACATTGGTTAACAGAGACTGACCTAGGTCGATATTAATATTTCCAGTTAAAGGATGATTCATAGAATTCCCTTTTTGGTCTATGAATTCTAAATTCAGAGGAATGCAAATACCAGTCTTGAAATAATTTTTAAAATTAAATCGCATCTGAGCTGCAAATGGTAAAGCGGCCACCTCTGTGCTGATCGAAACGCCCGTGAATTCATGGTTGACAATAAATGGAGGCGTCGGAGTTGTAACTTGTTGGACATTCACGCCAAAACTTTGAATTCCGCTGGCATTAGC
>DALYIB010000216.1:0-4052 GCA_031970595.1 Pseudobdellovibrio sp. | reverse complement strand
CGGAATCTTATTTAACTAAAAAACAATGTCCCACGTGTGGCGGGAAAAATCTTTCCGAAGAACGTCAATTCAACCTGATGTTTAAAACTCATATGGGTCCGCTTGAGGACACGGGCAGTGTGGTTTATTTGCGTCCTGAAACAGCCCAAGGACATTTTGTGAATTTTCAGAATTGTCAGCAATCCAGCCGTTATAAAATTCCATTCGGTATTGCCGCGATCGGAAAATCATTCCGTAATGAAATTACGCCAGGAAATTTTATTTTCCGAACGCGCGAATTCGAACAAATGGAAATGCAATATTTTGTTAAACCAGGAACGGATGAAAAATATTTCGAAGAATGGAAAGAAGCTCGTAAAAAATTCTATTTGAAATACGGTATCCGCGAAGAAAACATCAAATTCAAAGAACACGATAAATTAGCTCACTATGCGCGCGCGGCATTTGATATTGAATACAAATTTCCAATGGGTTTTTCAGAATTAGAAGGAATTCATAATCGTTCGGATTTCGATTTGACTCAGCATTCGAAATTTTCTGGTAAAAATTTGGAATATTTTGATGAAGCTTCAAAAGATAAATTTATTCCTTACGTGATTGAAACAGCTGTGGGCTGTGATCGTTTGTTTTTAGCATTTATGTGTGATGCTTATCGCGAAGAAGTGACTTACAGTAAAGATGAATCGGGTAAAACCAGTGAAGATGTTCGCGTGGTCTTAGGATTACATCCGGATATTGCTCCGATTAAAGCCTGTGTTTTACCATTATCGAAAAAAGATGAACTTTCGATTCCTGCGATGAAATTACGGGATCAATTGGCCGAAGATTTTGATGTTTCTTATGATGAAACAGCTTCGATTGGTAAACGTTACCGTCGCCAAGATGAAATCGGAACTCCGTTTTGTATTACTTATGATTTTGATTCGATCAACGATCAGGCCGTGACGGTTCGTCACCGTGATCAAATGACCCAAGAACGCGTCAAGATTTCTGAATTGAATGCTTACATCGCAGGAGCGCTTAAAAGATTTTAATATTTAACACAAGGGAGACTCGTGTGAATCAAAAATTAACTCAACCAGAAAAATTTGTTTACTTCTTTGCAGCAGGTGAAGCTGAGGGAAATGCACAAATGAAAAATACTTTGGGCGGAAAAGGCGCTAACTTGGCTGAAATGACAGCTTTGGGTTTGCCAGTTCCTCCGGGGTTTACAATTTCAACAGAAATTTGCGCGCATTTTTACAATGAAGGCGGAAAATTACCTGAATGGGTCAAGGCTGATGTCAACAAAGCCCTGAGCCGTGTTGAAAATAAAATCGGTAAAAAATTTGGTGACGATCAAAATCCACTTTTAGTCAGTGTTCGTTCGGGAGCTCGTGCGTCGATGCCCGGAATGATGGATACCATTTTAAACTTAGGTTTGAATGATAAAACGGTCGAAGGGTTAGCAAAAACTTCGAATAACCCGCGCTTTGCTTGGGATTCTTATCGTCGCTTTATTCAAATGTATTCGGACGTCGTTATGGGGATGAATTCCTCTTTACTGGAAGTCACTCTCGAGGACTTAAAGGCCGAAAAAGGAATTCATAACGATACGGAATTGACAACCGAAGATTTAAAAAAATTAGTTACCAAATTCAAAGACATGGTCAAACAAATGACGGGGCAAGTTTTTCCGGCGGATCCGTACGAACAATTATGGGGCGCGGTCAGCGCCGTGTTCCGCAGTTGGAATACGCCGCGTGCGATTACTTACCGTGAATTGCATCACATTCCTGCGGAATGGGGAACAGCGGTGAATGTTCAATCGATGGTGTTTGGAAACTTGGGTGATGATTCAGCGACGGGTGTTGCTTTTACACGTGATCCCAGCACGGGAGAAAAGAAATTTTACGGCGAATTTTTAGTCAATGCTCAGGGTGAAGACGTTGTTGCGGGAATTCGTACGCCACAGCCTATTTCTATTTTACGTGAAATTATGCCTGCTGCTTATCAGGATTTAGAAACGATTTACAAAAAATTAGAAACTTATTTCAAAGACATGCAGGACATTGAATTCACAATTGAAAAAAATAAATTGTGGATGTTGCAAACACGCAATGGAAAACGAACAGCTAAAGCCGCGTTACAAATTGCATGTGATATGATTGATGAAAAATTAATTACTCCAGAAGAAGCTTTGCTGCGAATTGAGCCAGGATCTTTGGATCAATTATTACATCCTACGCTGGATCCTAAGGCGCAAAAAACAACTTTGGCTAAAGGTCTTCCAGCCAGCCCCGGTGGCGTTTGCGGACAAATTGTATTTACGCCAGAGGATGCTGTTGAGTACAAAGAAAAAGGTCACAAAACAATTTTAGTCCGTGTGGAAACATCTCCCGAAGACATTGCGGGAATGGTGGCTTCTGTGGGGATTTTAACTTCGCGTGGAGGCATGACTTCGCATGCGGCCGTTGTAGCGCGTGGTATGGGTAAATGCTGCGTTGCTGGTTGTGCTGAAATTGATGTCGACTATCACCAAGAGCAAATGCGCGTGAAAGGTTATGTCCTTAAAAAAGGGGATGTGATTACTTTAGATGGCAGCACGGGTGAAGTTTTCTTGGGTGAAGTAAAAACAATTGAACCTAAATTGGATGGAACATTTGATCGTTTGATGAAAATGGCCGATTCAGTTCGCCGTATGAAAGTACGTACCAATGCGGATACACCCAAAGATGCCCAGACAGCCCGAACGTTTGGCGCTGAAGGCATCGGTTTATGCCGTACGGAGCACATGTTTTTCGGTGCGGATCGGATTGATGCCGTTCGTGAAATGATTATTTCTGAAACGAAGCAAGAGCGCGAAAAAGCTCTTGCTAAAATTTTACCGATGCAGCGGGATGATTTTTATCAATTATTTAAAATCATGGAAGGTTTTCCAGTGACAATTCGTTTGTTGGATCCGCCTTTACATGAATTTGTTCCGCACACCGAAGAAGAAATTCAAGAATTAGCAGTCCGTATTAAATATGATGTGAATCGTTTGCGTAACAAAGTTCAATCGTTGCATGAATTCAATCCGATGTTAGGTCATCGTGGTTGCCGTTTGGCGATTACTTTCCCTGAAATTTACCAGATGCAGTCGCGTGCGATTGCAGAAGCGGCAGCCCAGTTAACCAAAGAAGGCATGAAATTAGTCCCTGAAATTATGATTCCGCTGGTCGCGACTGAAAAAGAATTAAATACTTTGCGTGCTCAAACGATTGAAGTCGTTGAAAAAGTAAAAAAAGAAACAAACACGCAGTTTGATTATTTAGTGGGAACAATGATCGAATTACCACGTGCGGCGGTCACAGCGCATGAAATTGCACGTCACGCAGATTTTTTCAGTTTCGGAACGAATGATTTAACACAAACAACTTTGGGATTGTCGCGGGATGATGCGGGTCGGTTTTTAGGAAGCTATGTCAGCCAAGGAATTTTCGCCAAAGATCCCTTTGTCAGTATTGATCAAGTGGGTGTGGGGACATTGGTTAAGACAGGTGTTGATTTAGGTCGTCAAACGAAAGGCAATCTAAAGGTCGGCGTTTGCGGAGAACACGGTGGTGATCCTGATTCGATCGAATTTTTTGAAATGGTAAATTTAGATTACGTCAGTTGTTCGCCTTTCCGTGTACCGATTGCCAGACTGGCAGCAGCGCGAGCGACTTTGAAAAGAAAGTCTAAATAGTTATGAAAAAAATCATCTTGTTGGCAGTATCATTGGGTTTAAGTTCATGTACAAATTTTTGGATTCGCCAAGAATGCAAAGATTATAACTGGTATCAATTGGGTTACGATGCAGCGATGCGCGGGGAACGCGCGTCGAATGACGCAAAAATCATGCGTTGTCGCAGCGCTGAAGCTGAAATGTCGGAATCACAAATTGATACCGGATTTAAAGCTGGAATGGCCAGATACTGTCAGCCGGATACTGCTTACCAAATCGGTAAACAAGGTGAAACTTTGAATTACGATTTTTGTGATTCGAATATTCTAGGAACGATGAAAAAACGTTTCCAAGAAGGCAATAC
>DALYIB010000215.1:0-4054 GCA_031970595.1 Pseudobdellovibrio sp. | reverse complement strand
ACTCGTTTGATTTTATCGCATGGTCACGAAGGCCCAGCGGCAGCGGGTTCAGTGATTCAGTCGTTTGGTAACTTTGTTGTTGGAAATAATTACGTCATCGGTTTTATCGTATTTGTGATCTTAGTTGTGATTAACTTTATCGTTATTACCAAAGGTTCGGGTCGTGTGGCTGAAGTCGCAGCACGTTTCACATTAGATGCGATGCCAGGTAAGCAAATGTCCATTGATGCCGAATTGAATGCCGGTGTGATCAATGAAACAGAAGCACGTCGTCGCCGTAAAGAAATCGAACAAGAAGCTGATTTTTACGGAGCGATGGATGGTGCCAGTAAGTTTGTTCGTGGTGATGCGATTGCAGGTATTATCATCACTGTGATTAATATCGTAGGTGGTCTTTTGATTGGTGTTTTACAAAAAGATCTAGATGTCGCAACGGCAGCAAAATATTATACGATGTTAACAATCGGGGATGGATTACTTGCGCAAATTCCTGCGCTGATCATTTCAACAGCGGCTGGTACAATCGTGACTCGTAGTGGAAGCGGCGATAATATGGGTACAGAAGTCACGGGTCAGTTATTGGCCAATACTCGTGCGATTTATATTTCGGGTTCCGTGTTAGCCATTTTAGGATTGATTCCAGGCTTACCAACGATTCCATTTTTTATGATGGCCGGTGTTTTAGCGGCGATTGCTTGGACAATTGATCAATACAAAAAAGAAAAAGAAGACAATGAAAAGCGGCGGGTAGAACTCGAGGCTTCAACTCCGAAAAAAGAAAATCTGGATTCAGTTCAGCCTGTTGATATGCTGGAACTTGAAGTGGGTTATGGCCTCATCAAAGTGGTGGATTCTTCTAAGGCCGGTGATTTATTGGAAAGAATTTCTTCGATCCGAAAACAATTCGCTCAGGATTTGGGTATATTAGTTCCAAGTATTCATATTCGCGACAACTTGTCCTTAGGCGCCGGTGAATATCGTTTTATGATCAAAGGCAACAAAGTCGGCGGTGGTTTATTAAAACCTGATATGTACATGGCTATGGATCCGGGCAATGTCGCTGAACGTATTGAGGGTGTTCCGACCAAAGAGCCGGCGTTTGGATTAGATGCTTTGTGGGTGGCCCCTTCACAAAAAGAAAAAGCCGAACTGGCAGGTTATACTGTTGTGGATTTACCAACAGTTATGGCGACACATATTACTGAAATGATTCGAACTCATGCATTTGAATTGTTAGGTCGCCAAGAAGCTTCGCAATTAATTGAAAATTTCAAGAAAACTTATCCAAAAGTGGTCGAAGATTTAATTCCAGAAACACTTTCTTTGGGTGGAGTCGTTAAAGTTTTACAAAATCTTTTAAAAGAACAAGTTTCTGTCCGTGATTTGTTAACGATTTTTGAAACTCTGGCTGACGAGGGTGGTCGTACCAAAGATTTAGATGTGTTAACGGAATCAGTTCGTAAACAACTAGCACGCGGAATTACTTCAAAGTATTTATCAGAAACAGGTGAAATGACTGTTATGACATTGAACCCAAATCTAGAGGAATTGGTTTCCAGTTCATTATTACAAACAGAGCAAGGTGTGCAATTAGTGATGGATCCACAAGCCGCTTCGAAAATGATTTCCAGCATTGCTGATGAAATTGAACGTCATCCAGAAATTGCAGGTCAGCCGATTTTATTGACCAGCCCGACGATTCGACGACATTTATTTAAATTGATCAGTCGATTTATCCCACAATTAATTATTTTATCGCACAGTGAAGTATCCACTGATGCGAAAGTACAATCAGTCGCGACAGTGAACATTTAGGAGTAGCGGTCTATGAATATTAAGAAATTTGAAGCCAGATCCATCAAAGAAGCTTTAGAAATGGTGAAAACTCAATTAGGACCGGATGCTGTTATTTTATCTGCCAAAGAAGTGACAAAAGGCTTTGGTTTAGGCGGAGTTAAAAGTGTTGAAATCACAGCTGCGTATTCTGAAAACGTTTTAAAACAAAAGCAATATGTGCAATCAAAAATGCCCGATCATTTAAAATCACAGTTCGACCAAGTAGCCGCAAAACTGCAAAAAGAAGTCATTAAAAAGACTATTGAAACAAAAATTGCGCAGACACAGCAAGCACAAAAAACACAAACTTTTAATGCTCCTGTCACACAGAAAAAATATATTGAAATTGACGAAGAAACATTACCCGTAACGGCAGCTCCGGCAGTTGATATACGTCGTACATCATATCAACAAAATCGCGTTCAAATGACTGAGCAGGTTCAAAAGGCCTGGAGTAACATGGAAGTGGATCAATTAAAAAATGAAATTTCAGAGCTAAAAAAATTGATGACTCAGTTCAAACCTGTACCTCAAAGCTTTGTCCAAGGACATCCTGGTGCTGAATTAGGTGTTCACTATCAACTCAGCCCGTATTACACTGAATTAATCGATAAAGGACTTATTCCTGAAGTCGCTAGTGATATTTTAGTCCAAGCGCAAAATCAACTAGAGCCAAATAAATTAAAAGAAGCATCAGTGATTCAAACTTGGATTGGTAAATATATTTTAAATTCTGTTCCTGTTGTTTCGGGTGGATTTGAACAGTTTCATTTATTTATGGGGCCATCGGGTTCTGGAAAAACAACTTCGATGGTTAAATTAGCCAGTCAGTTGTTGATTCAACATAAACGTCGTGTGGCTTTGATTTCAACGGATACCATCAAAGTCGGAGCTGATCAGCAAATGAAAATATTTTCTGAAATTTTAAATTTGCCATTTATTTCAATTCGCAATCCTCAGGATTGGAATAAAGTGATTCCTTATTTATCCCAAGTCGATCATGTGTTGGTGGATTTCGCCAGTTTTTCACTACGTAACAAAGAAGAGATTCATTATTTACAAAAAATGATGCCACCTGTTTATGACAGTTTGCGTACGCATTTGGTTCTGTCTGCAAAATCCAAAGATGCTGAATTGTCTGAAATGGCACGTAAATATGAACAATTACATGTAGATGATGTGATTTTCACGGCTCTTGATGAAGCGATGCAGTTTGGTTCAATTTATAATTTTGTTCGTCAAACGAACAAGCCGCTTTTTGGTTTTGGAATTGGAGCCAAGGTTCCTGAGGATTTCGAACGAGCGACTGCCGAGCGAGTCGT
This sequence comes from Pseudobdellovibrio sp., assembly GCA_031970595.1. Taxonomy (GTDB): domain Bacteria; phylum Bdellovibrionota; class Bdellovibrionia; order Bdellovibrionales; family Bdellovibrionaceae; genus Pseudobdellovibrio. The sequence goes on along the minus strand of DALYIB010000215.1, from coordinate 896 downwards.
AGATTTAATTTTAAGAATTACGCAAACACAGCAAGCACAGGAAGTTTTAGTATGAAGCTGATTTCAATAAGTTCCGGAAAAGGTGGGGTTGGTAAAACGACTTTAACATGCAATCTGGCTACTGCCTTAGCAGATCAAGGTCGCCGAGTTCTGATTTTAGATGGTGATTTAGGGATGTCCAATGTAGACATTTTCTTTGGGGTTCGTTCACAGGCTACGGCCTATGATTTATTGCAGGGAAAATCGATTCAGTCATGTATCACAACGGCTGTCGAGCGCATTGATATTTTATCAGGTGGCAGTGGCTTGTTGGAAATGACTCAGATCAATGCCTTTCAAAGACGTGAACTCATTAATCAAGTTCATGAACTGCAGTTTAAATATGATTTTGTATTAATCGATACAGCGCCAGGATTACATGAATTCGTTTTGCATTTTAATGCCGTGGCCGATGAAAATATTATTATTTTAACTCAGGATCCATCTAGCTTCACAGATGCTTATGCCTTGATTAAAGTTTTAAATAAAAAGCACAAGCTCAGTGAATTCAAAATTGTTTGTAACCAAATGGATGAAAAAACGGGCCAGAATTTATTTGTTAAACTGAGTGAAGTGGTTGAAAAGTTTTTGTCTGTTCGTTTAACTTATATGGCCACGATTCCACTGGATACGAATTTAACTAAAATTCAACAAATGCAGCGTCTTATTTTGAGACAGTCGCCCCATTCTCCAAGTTGTGAAATCTTTAGACAAATGAGCAAAGAAATTATATCGGAAACTTCTTCAGTTATTTCTGAGCAGTCGCCGTCTAAAGGTCTAGAAAGTATTTTTCGCCCAGTCGCAGGTCATGCTTAGTTGGCACAAAAAAGTTTGGACTTTTATTTTTGTTAATCACC
>DALYIB010000214.1:0-4077 GCA_031970595.1 Pseudobdellovibrio sp. | reverse complement strand
ACCAGTCAACTGACTGGTTGGAGCAGTTGGCGTTGGAGTGGGTGCAGGTAGTGGGCTTGGCGTAGGACTCGGTGCAGGATTGGGTGTGCTAGTTGAATCCAAAGGATATTTCATCAAGCTGATAATTTCATGGATCGAGCTTGAGTTTCATTTAATTAAATCCCAAGAATAGATATTGATATTTCTTAAAAGAGGATCGCCGGCAAAGTATTTTAAGTGATTAAAATTATTGAACGCAGTTTCAGTAATCGCCCAGGCCTTTCCTTGGGTGTGTTTTTTAATCAGCTCGGGATAGTAGGCATTCGGATACAAGCTAAATCCTGGAGTGCTGTAAGCATTAAAGGCCACTTCAAGTGGAGAATGTTGATAAAAAAGTCGTCCTGGGTGGGGAGGCGTGTTTTTGTCGCCGTCAGTACCGACAATATGTGTGAAAATTTTTTCTTTGGGAATGCCCGCATCAAAAAATATTTGAGCTTCCATTTCCGCATATTTGCGAACGACTTCGATGAGAACTGATTTTTTGTTAGCAGGCGGATTTGTCTGCGAATAACCTTCGTGATGAAGAGCGCAGTATCCCAGTTCGTAATTAACGCCATAGTTTTTGGCTTTGTCCAATTGGCTATAATCTTGAATTCCAGTTTCCCATCCTGGATCGACTCCGATAAACAAATGGCTTTTATTGTTTTCCGCTAAACGCAATCGCCATTTGTTGATAACAGCCGCCAAAAGTCGTCCTTTTTGGATGACTTCTTTTCTGATATCAGGATTTGGATAGCAAATTCTGGATTTGCGAGCAAAGCCAGCCTCATCCCAAAAAATTGCAAATTTATTGATAGGAGTGTTCCAGTTTGACCATTCAACTTTGTATTTGTTATTGGGTTGTAAAGGATTGTTTAAATCCCAAATATCAGATCGCCATTCAATCATCCATTCAAAATCCAAATGAATAAGAAGAGGAATGTCGTACGTTTCAGCCTGCAAGAAAGCATCATTGAGTTGCTGTTCCAAATCACAAGTTGTTCCGCCCTCTAAGGCAAACAAACTTAGCCCGGTTCCAATTTTAAAAGACGATTCTGAATTTTTAAAAGTGTTTTTGATTTCACTAAAATTTTCTTTGTAAATATCAGACCAAGTCTTTCCGCCACCCGCAAAAGTCAGAGGTTGCGGATGAATAATCAAGTGGCGATTGTTGGCAAAATTCTGTTCGGCTTTTTGAATTTTCAATTTTTGTTCTGCGGATAAACTGAATTCTCCTGTGGTCGCTGTATTCGAACAAGAAATATCATCCCCTTTAATCAGGGGTGAAAAATAAATCGGAAGATTTGATTTTTGTTCATTATTTGAATTCGAAAACAAACTGTTTTGCTCGCTAGTGCTTGATAAAGGTTTGCCACAATTCTGATAACCGATTAGTAAAGCCAACGCTGCCAATGCAATGCCGCTGAGCTTGATGAAATAACTCATGAATTCCCCCGATAATCAGTATAAATGAAGATCGATTCGGAACCCAGCTGTTTGTTCTATTTTATTTTTATAAAGTCAGAATTCTTCAAAAAAGTTTCAATTTGAGACACGCAACAAGAAAGAGCTCATTTATCCAAACTGAAATGAGGATGTCCAAAATTTCCAATTAGACATTTGTTCATTGTAAACGCGATGGCCAACATCTGTTGAAGCGGCACCGGACACAACAAAAAGGGGAACCAAATGATCTTCGCGAGGATGACATTGCCGTGCTCTGGGTGCAGAAAGCCAATTTTGTAATTGTGCGTTTCGCAATTCAGCAGGTTGTCGAGTCGCTTCATTCAACCATTCATTAAAGGGCTGTGAATTATTTTGAACATCCATTAATTGGCGTAGGTTGTGATACGAAAGCCCGCTGCCAACAATTAAAACATTTTCGTCACGCAGTGGTTCCAGAATTTGACCCATGCGAATATGATCAGCTGGATCTAAATTTTTTTTAATAGAAAGTTGTACAATGGGAATATCGGCCTGTGGAAACATTAATAAAAAAGGCACAAACAAACCATGATCATAGCCACGGTGAGGATTCGTGTTTAAGGGGACTTGGGCTTTAGAAAATAAATCTTGAACCCGCTGGATTAATTCGGGGCTGGTTTTTCCCGGATATTGCAATCGATAGGTGTGTTCAGGAAAACCGTAATAGTCGTAAAGCATCGGAGGCGAGGGATGGGTTTGCAGCGTGTATTCGCTTTCTTCCCAGTGCGCCGAGATGACTAAGATCGAAGAAGGTTTTTGAGGTAACAGGCTTGAAAAATTTTTTAAAAAATCAGCCAGGCCTGCGAAGGGATCCGGAGTTCCCCAGTTCATCCAAAAACAAGGGCCACCTCCATGGGATATGAAAAATGTGGGTTGTTTTTTTTGAACTGAGGAATTCATATAAATCCTAATTATTTTTTAAGAGTGGCTTGGATGTTCAAAGTGATTTCCACTTGATCGCCCACAACAGGTCCTGCCTCTACGGCTTGGCTCCATGTTAAACCAAAGTCTTTACGATTAATTTTTGTAGAAGCTTTGAAAGCAATTTTATTTTGACCATAACCATCTTTCACTTCGCCCAAGTATTTACCTGCTAAAGTCACTTCTTTGGATTGATCTTTGATTTTTAACAGACCTTTAATTTTTAAAGTGTCGCCCGTAATTTTAACATCCGAACTTGTGAAAGTCATTTTAGGAAATTTTTGAACATCAAAAAAATCAGCACTTTTCAAGTGATCATCACGTTTTGTAACGCCTGTGTTGATTGAATCAACATCGATTGTTACTTCGGCTTTTGATAAGTTGGCTTTTTTATCCACCTTGATCGTGCCTTCGTATTTTTGGAATGTACCTTCAACGCTTGAAATCACTAAGTGTGAAATTTCAAAGCCAATTTTTGAGTGCATTCCGTCGATTGAATAATCGCCAGCAGGAATTGTTTTTGCTGAAGCCGTTGCTGAAATCGCCAGTGCGATGAGGGTCGTTTTAATCATTTTCATAAATTCTCCTTATTTTATTGTATTTATGATTTGTTCAACTTGTTTAGTATCGCAATAAAAGAGCCCTTTGATTAGACCGTATAAACTTGAAATACTTTCCGATATATCGTATAATAAGCATTATGATGAATTTAGAAGGCATAGACGTCTTTATTAAGGTGATTCAGGCGGGCAGTTTTACCAAGGCCGCCCAGCTGCTGGGTAAGCCCGTAACCACAGTCAGTGATAAAATTGCTCAATTAGAACAGCGATTAGGTGTGACGCTGATTCATCGAACAACTCGGAAATTGAATTTAACTCCGATCGGTCAAAAATTTTATCAGACCTGTTTATCCGCAGCCACCCAGTTTCAGGAATTTTCAGAAGAATTAGTCCAAAATGCCGATAACCCGAAAGGATTAATCCGCATTACGACAGCTGTCGATGTGGCGCAGACAATCATATCGACACTGGTTAGGCAATATTTGCATCATTACCCGGAAATGAAAATTGAAATTGTTGTCACCAATGAAAAAGTGGATTTAATCAAAGAGGGGATTGATCTGGCGCTGCGGGTGGGGCCCCTGTCGGATTCGACGATGAAATCACGTCATTTTATTCGGACGCATGCGTCTTTGTGGATGTCGTCTGCTTTCAGAAAAAAACACCGTCATATAAAAAATATATCAGATCTGCAAGAATTGCCATTTATCAAATTTAAACGTCAGCCTGTAAAAAATTTTTTATTGAATAAAAACAAAGAAAAAATTCCGCTCAATTTACAGCATCGGATCGAAACAGATGATTTTCTAACTTTAAAGAAATTTGTTCTTGAATCAGAAGGCTTTGGTATTCTGCCAGATTTTATTTGTCGTCACGAACAAAAAAGCGGAGAGCTTGTTAAGATTTTTCCCGATTTGCGAACGAATGAAATTGATTTAATTTTTGTGTACCCAAGTCAGAAATTTACATCTGTTCAAGTAAAGTCCTTTATCGATTTTGCAACAAAGAACTTTAACTTAGATGATATCTAAAAATTATGAAACTGATCCCCTAGGTTGTCCCTGGGGGATTTTTTACGTGCCTCTAGAACTCA
>DALYIB010000213.1:0-4127 GCA_031970595.1 Pseudobdellovibrio sp. | reverse complement strand
AAAAAAATTGGCAGGACAGGAGGGATTCGAACCCACGACCTAACGATTTGGAGTCGTTCGCTCTACCGCTGGAGCTACTGTCCTACATTTGTGATTTCTCTTCACACAAGACGCAAAATATACCCCTAAAAAGCCAAAAGGGACAACATAAATATTGTCCCTTGGCTTAGTTTTTGAATATTTTTTTAAGTCCTAAGACGTTGCTTTTAAATTAAGCAACTACTCAAGGATCTCAACAACAACGCCCGCACCTACAGTACGACCACCCTCACGGATAGCAAAACGTAATTGTTGTTCCATAGCGATTGGAGTGATCAACTCAACGTTAATCTCAACTTTATCACCTGGCATAACCATTTCAGTACCAGCACTCAAAGTTACAACACCAGTAACGTCAGTTGTACGGAAGTAGAACTGAGGACGGTAGTTTGTAAAGAATGGAGTATGACGTCCACCTTCTTCTTTAGTAAGGATATACGCCTCACCTTTGAATTTCTTATGAGGTTTAACAGAACCTGGTTTAGCAAGAACTTGACCACGCTCAACATCTTCTTTTTTAGTACCACGCAATAAAACACCACAGTTATCGCCAGCTTGACCTTCATCAAGAAGCTTACGGAACATTTCGATACCAGTAACTGTTGTTTTTTGAGTTGGACGGATACCGATGATCTCGACCTCGTCATTCACCTTAACGATACCACGCTCAACACGGCCAGTAACAACTGTACCACGACCAGAGATAGAGAAAACGTCTTCTACTGGCATTAAGAAAGTCTTATCAACTGCGCGAGCAGGTTGTGGGATATAATCATCACAAGCTTTCATAAGAGCTAGGATAGATGGACGACCTAATTCAGATTGATCACCTTCTAAACCTAATTTAGCAGAACCTTTAACGATAGGAATTTTATCGCCAGGGAATTCATACTTAGATAATAATTCACGAATTTCCATTTCAACAAGTTCAAGTAATTCTTTATCGTCAACCATGTCACATTTATTCATGAATACAACAAGGGCTGGAACACCAACTTGACGAGCAAGAAGGATATGCTCACGAGTTTGTGGCATAGGACCGTCAGCTGCAGAAACAACTAAAATAGCGCCATCCATTTGAGCGGCACCAGTGATCATGTTTTTTACGTAGTCAGCGTGACCTGGACAGTCAACGTGCGCGTAGTGACGAGCATCAGTTTCATACTCAACGTGAGTAGTAGAAATAGTAATACCACGTTCTTTTTCTTCAGGAGACTTATCGATTTGATCGTAAGCCATCGCTTGCGCTTTACCTAAAGTAGCAAGAGTTGTAGTGATTGCTGCTGTTAAAGTTGTTTTTCCATGGTCAACGTGACCAATTGTGCCGATGTTAACATGCGGCTTCGATCTGTTAAATTTCTCTTTAGACATTTGTCCTCCTGCAGAGATTTTGTTTACTTTTTAATAACACAAATACCAGTTAAGTCATGAACATTTTTTTGGAGCCCGTGAGCGGAGCCGAACCGCCGACCTCACCCTTACCAAGGGTGTGCTCTACCACTGAGCTACACGGGCTTATGTTCCAACCCGAAAAATTTGGAGCGGGAGACGGGTCTCGAACCCGCAACCCTCTGCTTGGAAGGCAGATACTCTAGCCAATTGAGCTACTCCCGCCAAATCTTTGCGACTGACTATCTTGATTTCAATTTTTAGAACAAAAATGGTGGACAGGGAAGGATTCGAACCTTCGTAGACCGAAGCCAGCAGATTTACAGTCTGCCCCCTTTAGCCACTCGGGCACCTGTCCAACAAGTGATCTAAAGAAAGTAAACCGTCTTAGATACACACTCGCAAAAATTTGGAGCTGGTTATGGGACTCGAACCCGCAACCTGCTGATTACAAATCAGCTGCTCTACCAATTGAGCTAAACCAGCATAGCCTAAAAATAAAAAAACCTTTAAAAAAGGCCGAAATTTTTAGTAACTTGAAATTTCTACTGGATTTGTGATTTGAGGTCAAACTCATTTTTAAACTTTTTTTATTCAAAATGCCTTTGGTTTGCACAAAAACATCAATTATCCGTCAAATTAGTCTAGGCCGCGATGAAAAAGCAAATATTTTATACTAAAATAAAGGCATCAGATAAAAACCGAGGTTCTAAAAATGAAAGCCGTTTCAAAACTCATTCTATCAACTGGACTAATCACTTCATTTTTTTCGTGCGCGACCAATCACCGCTTAGATGTTCGCCCCGGTATCGATGGACTTCATCGTGTGACAGTCAGAACGAACGATGTCACCGAAGGAAATCGCGAAGCTGTTCAACAAGCTGATATCTACTGTAACGAAATCAACAAATCCGCTTTCTTTTATAACGACGAAAGCAAAATGAAGGGCGCCACTAAAACAGGAGCTAATACGACTCCGACAGATACAAAAGAAGTCAGCCCCGACGGTCAAGTTCAAAGCATTCCTGACGAAAAAAAATACGTCGTGGATATGATTTTTAAGTGCCTTTAATCTGAAAACCTTCGCTCATCAGAAACTGCGCCACAGGATTTTTCATTTTTCGATCTTGTGAAATTAAATAAATTTCTTCAAATACGCCTTTGACTGTGCCCAACTCGAATAATTGATTGGTTTGCAGCAAATCTGCTACTGCGGCCTCGGTACATGCAATTAAACCTAAATCAGCCAAAGCCAGATGTTTTTTCAAAGAAAGATCCTGGCTTTCCGCCACGATATCCATTTGCAACTGATTAATTCGAAACCAATGGTCTAAATCCGCACGCACTTTGCTTTCAAACGATGGTAAAATCATTTTTTGCTGATTCAATCCTTCGGGAAATTTTTTCTTTAAATTCTTGTATGATCCAGCACCAAAAACTTTGACCTCTTGGCGAGAAATCAATCGATGCGTCGTCGTTTTAGTTTCTTTTTGGTGAGGCAAATAATTAGAAATTAAGAGATCAATTTTATGCGCGTCTAATTCACGCAACAAATAATCCAATGATCCTTCGACAAAACCAATCTGGACGTTGAATTTTTGATAACAGGCCTGCGAGAGCTCTGCCACAAAACCCTTGGGAATACTGTCTAGACTGCCAATTTGAAGTTTTATTTTTTCAGGCACAATGCGGTCCTGCAAAGTATCCACCATTTCAGAGCCGAGTTTAAAAATATTTTGGGCGTAACTGAGTGCAATTTTACCTTGCTCAGTTAAAACCAGCTTTTTGTGATAGCGATCAAATAACTTCACACCCAAATAATCTTCGAATTGTTTTAGCTGCGCACTAAGAGTCGGCTGTCCGAGACGTAATTTTTCAGCCGCCTTAGAAACACTTTGTTCTTCGGCGATCACTTTGAAATAAAATAAATGGTGATAATTAATCCACATAACTAACCTCGAACTTTCAGCAAACGCTTGTATAATTTTATATTATACAAATCGAGGTTAGTATAGATTTTTATTTAGACTTGTGCGCAGCCCATTGGCGACGCGTTTCAGACAACACAATCGCAGTCGCCACAGAAACATTATAACTGGCATCGGCAGCAATTTGCGGAATACTGATCAGCTCATCGCAAGCTCGTTCAGTAGGTATGCGCAAACCTTTATCCTCTGCTCCCATGACCCAAATGACTTTTTCAGGGACTTTTAAATCATGAATCGTCTTTTTGGCTTTATGAGACATCCCAAATACCCAAAAACCGGCTTCTTTGAGTGTTTTAAACGGATCCGCAAAATTATTGGTTTTCGCCAACGGAACGTGTTCAACACCACCACAGGCCACTTTGTGGACGGTCGCTGTCAGACCTACAGCGCGATCTTCGGGAACGATGACTCCCTGGACACCCATTAACCAGCTGGTTCGCAGCACAGCCCCTAAATTATGGGGGTCTTCGACGCCGTCCAAAGCAACGATCATACTGTTTTGTTCCCAACCCGCCTCGAGCACGTCGAAATGGGGGTTAAAATCAGAAAAAGCTACAGCGCCTTGGTGTGACGGACACATTTTTTGCAAATCACTTTCAGAAACTTCGTTTAAATTAATCTTAAGTCCTCTGACCTCATCTACAAGATCTCGGAGATCCGAAGACGAAGCCCAATTTTTTTGGACAACCAATGACTTAATCGTTTGAGGAC
>DALYIB010000212.1:0-4144 GCA_031970595.1 Pseudobdellovibrio sp. | reverse complement strand
GCCCACTCCAGTTCACCAGTTTTTGTCCCTTATAAATAATATTTTTTTTGTACAAAGAAACAAAAACTTTACGAACCGCTTTAGAAACACCTTCGTCTAAAGTGAATGTGGCGCGATCCCAATCACATGAATCACCCAAGCCGCGCATTTGTGTATAAATGCGATTGCCGTACTGATGTTTCCAGTCCCAAACTTTTTCAACAAATTTTTCACGACCTAATTGTTGGCGAGTGATACCGTCTTTTTTAAGTTCTTTTTCGACAACAGTTTGTGTGGCGATACCTGCATGATCAGTTCCTGGTAACCACATCGCATTGAAGCCGCTCATTCTTTTCCAACGAATCAACAAATCTTGAATCGTGTGATCCAAGGCATGACCTAAATGTAAAAAACCAGTGACGTTCGGCGGTGGCAAGATGATCGAAAACGGAGGTTTCGTCGATTGATCTTGGGCTTTGAAATGGCCTGATTTTTCCCACCATTGATAGGTTCTGGATTCAACATCTGCGGGATTGTAGCGGTCTGATAATGTATTTGGATTTGTCATCCCAAAAGGCTATCACATTTGGGCTTTGTCGGTCATCATTTGCTGAATACCGCCATCAATTACATAGACGTTTGTATAACCATTTTTTTGTAAATAGTTTGCAAAGTTCTCGGATTGCAAGCCGTTTTGGCAAACCAGCAAAATAGCAAAGTCTTTGGGGATTTGGCGTTCTTTCAACGCGGCTTCAGCCTGATCCAGCGTTGTTAAAACTTGGTAGGTTTGAATATGCATTTTGTAAATAGATTGATACCAAGTCGACAGGTCTTCACCCAGGTTGATGAACATAAAAGGGATTCTGTTTTCGACCAAGTTGTTAAATTGATAAAAACCAATCTTATTCAGCATTGGCGACCTCTGTTTTAGATTGGCCTGAGTTCGGAAGCTGTTGGAAAATGGATAAAATAACAGCAAAAGCCGATGTCAGCAAAAGTGCAGAAATGATAAACGGAGAGCTGATCGATAAACTGGTGAAAACCAAGCCACCCAAGGCGGGGCCAATGACTCTTCCCAAGGCTGAAAGACTTTGAGTGGTTCCTAAAGCAGCCCCTTGTTCTTCGGCCGGAATAAGAAGTGAAACACTGCCTAAAATGGAAGGATTTGTAAAACCGTTTCCGACTGCCAGGAATGTTTGGACAATGGCCATCATCCACAAATGTTCCGCGAATGCAATTCCCGCCATGCCAATGATCATACAGGCCAGACCGATGCGAAGCATATTTCTTTCGCCAATTTTAGGTATCAATCTTCGGACTAAAAAACCTTGAGTTAGCACAATGCAAATTCCGATATAGGCAAATCCAAAGCTGACTTCCTTGATACCCCAGCCAAATTTTTCTTTCATAAACAACACAAGAGTGGCTTCCATCAATGACATAGATAACGAGCTCATTCCGAAAGTTAAAATCACTGGGCCAACGACAGGAGTTTTTAAATATTGTGCAATCAGATTAAAGCGACTTTGTTTTTTCACTTCGATCGGCTTAGAAGTATCGAGTGTTTCTTTTAAGTTGAAAAAAGCAAAAATAAAGGTCAATAAACATAAAAACGCTACACCATAACTAGAAAAGCCGGAAATAAAATTAATATCAGAAGATAAAGTTTCGGCATAGGCCGTTAATCCGCCACCTAAAGCAGGGCCAAATAAAAATCCTAAACCAAACGCGGCTCCGATCAAAGCCATGCCTTTCGAGCGTTCTTCTTTGGTGGTGATATCAGAAATATATGCGGATGCTGTTGAAATGGAGGCTCCAAAAAAACCTGTTAAAAAGCGCGCAAAGAAAATCAATTCTAAAGAGCGAGCCCAAGCCAAAACCAGATAAGAAATCATTTCACCTAAAAGGCAGTACATCAGGATCGGGCGTCGACCGAATTTATCGCTGAGCTTTCCCCAAAAAGGTGAAAATATAAATTGCATCAAAGAATAAATCGACATCAAAAGCCCTGCTTGAAACGGACTGGCGCCATAATGGGTGCTCAGAAGGGGAATGACTGGAATAATCATTCCGAATCCAAGTAAGTAAATAAAGACTGTTAAAAATATGACAACTTTTGGGTTTTTCAAGACTTTAGTCCTCTGCAAACTGGTTTAGAACCAATATAGACTAAAAAGGCTATGAGACAATTATTTTTTAAAAAACCCGCGGCCTTTCTGATGTTCACGTTCGTTCTATTAACTCAAAAGGGGTATGCGCTCGAATATAACCCGTACCAAGTCTTTCAAAAAGGACGTGTCGATCTGAATTTATCGGGATCTTACTTTAAAACCGATGCCAATTTTGGTTCAGATGGTTCCAAGCAAAATCTATTTGGCAGTAATTATTTGCAAAATATCGAAGTCAAAGGAGATGCCCGTTGGGAGCTGATCGAGGACTTGGGTGTTATCATCGGTGGCAATATTGCGAATGCGGAATCCAGTGATGTTCTGACGACTCGCCGTAATTCAACTTTTAATAAATTAGATATCGGAGCCGATTTTTTATTTTGGAATTCGGACATACATGAAGCTTTTTTCAGAATGATTTATACGCACCCTCTGGAAAAAGCAGACATGACAACAGACAGTGTTTTTAATTCCGATGGTGTTTCTGAAATCAAGCCTGAGGCTGTCTTTCGTTTCAATTTCGGCAGTTGGTATCCGTTTGGCCAGATCGGTGCGAATTTCAGATCCGAAGGTCTTTCGACGCTTTTGACATATGCGGCGGGTTTTGAAGCCCGATTTAGTCAATTAGGATTGGGAACTTTGATTAAAGGCCGTGCTTCAATCAGTGATGACAGCCAAACGGGAAATCCGATGGTTCGAGATGCTGTGAATGCTCGTGTGAATGGGGGCAGTAAAAAATATTTTTCAGTGAATCCTAATTCAACAGACTTGGAAGCTTATTTTATTTTTTCTGTGAACCGTCACTTACAAATGAAATTTTTCGGAGATTACACACTGATCGGTTCAAATTCAGCTGTGGGATATTCGGTGGGAGCCGCTGTTAATTTTAATTTTAACATGGGAGCCATTGGTGGAGGTTCTTCATCCGTGCATTCTGAACCTACTTATCAGTCTTCGGATGTGTCTCGTGATGTCACTCCTCAGGATTTCAAAGAAGATACGAATGATGGAGTCAATCAAGAGTACTTTAAGCCCGTTCAACCACAGCAGAAAAATTATATTCAGCAACTGGATCAGCAGCCAGCAGCACAGCCGCCTGCAAAAATTAAAAAAGACAATCAAAGCGAAGCGATTAAAAATCAATTGAACGAAATGGAATATACGATTCAATTGAAACAAAAGAAGAAAAAGAAAAATAAAAAATAGGTTCCAACTTGGAACCTATAAAATTTGCCAAGGCTGTCTATAAATAAAAATCATTAGACAATTTTATTTTTATCTGAGATACCTAGTTTATCTCTTAAAAGAAACAGGAAAGGAGAACACTATGATTCAAATTCAAAAACAAACAATGATGATTCTGTCAGTGGATTCTTCTGCCTCTCTTTCTGCGGCGACGCAATTCTAGATAAAATCACAAAATTATCAGTATTCAAATCTTTCTGATATTTAAAATGTCGGAAACTATTATTTTATTTTAAAAAAATTAAAGGGTTATTTATGAAAAACATAGAACGAGTGTATTTAAATTGGGAGCTTCGTAATGAAGCTGAGTTGTTAGAATTTTATTTTCGCCTAAGGCGAGGCCTTAAGCGGTTTGTAAAATACAGTAATTTATTGATCTATTTAGCTTGCTGGATAGTTAAAAAATTATGGATTTTATTGATGGTAAAACCGTCTTTGATGAAGACAGAGAGTCCTTATTATCGTGAAGAGGTCTCTCTGCCGGAGCGGCACTGGCTATTTGAATAGTCAGTGCTTATTCAAGATCAATATGATTCATCGACAGTTTCGGCATAAAATGTTCGCCCTGATCAATCAACGACAAGTGCGCTTGAGCCATCGCTTTTAAATTGGCTTGGAATTGCATACGACTTTTTTTCAATTCAGAAATTTCAGCATAAATCTTTTTCAAAGATTCTTTTGCGTCGTGAGTAATCATCTCTGCTTTTTGGTGAGCTTCGTTAATGACAAGCTTACATTCTCTTTCAGCTTCC
>DALYIB010000211.1:0-4172 GCA_031970595.1 Pseudobdellovibrio sp. | reverse complement strand
AAATTTCTTTGTGACGTGCTTCTAAAACTTCTTTTTCAATACTGCGTTCCCAACTGAAATATTTGATCACGCGAACGGCATTCAAAATTTGTGACATTAACGTTAAACGAGCATCTCTGTGAGCCATCATCTCGTCTTCGAGATGCATAAATTTTTTCGCTAACTTCTGAGTCATCGGCACAAGAACCGCCATAACTAGCAAGGCTGGCAATGCGGATAATCCGATATAATAAAATAATAACCCAGCACACCCCAACAAAAGAACGACTGCATTGGCTAAATCAATGGTTGTGATAGCGGCATCACCAATCGCATCCGCATCTGAACTCATAAAATTCACAATATCGCCGATTTGATATTTATTTTTTCCTGACTGAGACAGCTTCAACGAGTGATTAAAAATTTTTCGATTCACAGCGTTTGTCGAAACCTGGAAATAATTCAGAGTCCGATAGAAATAATGTTGAATCAAAACTCCATTTCCGATTCCTGAAATACCAAACCCCAATGACAACGCGACTAAATACCAAACTTCATCAGATCCACTTTGCAGATTTTGCAAATGAACCATAAATTGATTCATCAAAATAGGCGTCGCAAAAGCAAACAAACTAGCTAAAATTTGATAAGAAATACACGCTACGATCAAAGGACGTGTCGCCTTGGCCATGGTTTTAAAAATGGAACGACCATTTGACCAGTCGATAACGGATTCGTCGATAAAGGTCGATTTTTCAGATTTGGCACTGAGTTCTTTGGGTAATTGAATTTTATCGGTCGATTGAATAACCTTGTGCCGAGAGAGCTTGATCAGCTCATAAGCATCACTGAATAGAACAGATTGATTGAGCCTTTTAAAAATCGACATCCAAAGAGGATGTCAGATCTTATAAAGATTGGTCAACTTCTGACTTGTCGCTGATTTTAACTGCGTAAGTAAGGCCGGTCGATAAAGACTTAATTGAAGTGTTCGGGCTTTGAACGACTCGGCTTTGAAGCTTTACAAAGATAGGCTCTCTGATGGCTAAGTTGTTATCCTGAAGGACGCACTGACGAGCGATTCTGTGCTGCATATTGAAAGCAATAGGAGCCTTCACATTGGCAGTCATTTGTGTTGGATCATCAGGGATTGTAATAATATTCATGAATGTTGGCTTTTGTTCAGCGGAAAGCTTTAAAAGTTCTGATTCATTTTTTGTTAAATTCACATTGTAATATTGACCGAAAATCTCTGGCTCAAGAACTGGAAAAGCAACTGAGGGAAGCTCACAGCTTTGTAACCAAGCAAAGATATCATCATTTGGATCATCCAGAAGAACAAATTGTCTTAGATCCTGAAAGCCCAATAGACCTTCCGGAAAAGTAATAATGTCTTCTGTGTTTAACTGAATCTGTCCAAATCGCGTTGTATTTATAACCACGTCTTACCCCTCAGTAGAAGCGTTATTCAAACTTTATCCACTTTCTTTCCACAGAACAATCCACAGAAAATCATGAATAATGCTTGCATTTAAGACAATTTTAAATCCTAAATGGTTAATTTCATACTGGACTTAAATCGGGGTTACATCAATTTTTTTGTTCAATTAACGCAACTAGACTTCAAATTAATCGGGCTTCAAAAGCTTAGATATATTCTTAACCTTGTCCTGACTGACTTGAACTGATTGCTGGTTTTGATCTTGGATCGCCATATAGACTTCTTCGCGGTGAATCTTCGTATCTTTAGGCGCTTCAATCCCTATACGGACTTGCTTTCCTTTGATTTGAACCACTCTGATCTTGATGTGGTCATCGATAGCGATGCTTTCTCCTAACTTCCTTGTAAGTACGAGCATAACGTGGAACTCCTTGTTCTAACTCTTATATCGGCAGTGTTGATGCGGAAGTTTAGTTATTTGTTATCGAGACTAAAGTCAAGTTAGTTTAAGAAAAATTCAATGAATCCCTTGCGGAACAAGGGACTTCAGAATCTTAAAAATCTGTCACAATCTTAAATTTAGCGAAGAAAATCGAGCAAACTCAATTGGCTGATTTTACCTGAAGTCTCTAAAATACTTTTCAGAGCCGTATCTTGTTTATTTAAATTCGACATCGTTTCAAAAATGTCGGCATCTTCGATTTGCGAGTTTTGTGATTTATTTTCAACGACTTGTTTTTGAATATTATCGGATGTGGCCGCTAACTGAGCCGAACGACCGCCGACCTCTGCTCGAGCCATGTTAATTTGATTAATCGCTTGATCCAAAGGATCTAAGGCATCTTGAATCGCCAACTTGTCGTTCGTTCTAAGCGCTGCCTCAAGCCCCATCATCGTCATAAAGATATTGACACCTTTTTGGCCTGTAATAGGATCTGTATCACCCAAACGTTCAGCACGACCGACAGTCGCAGGCCCGCGCGTTTCAATGTAATTTCTTTCGGACTCTTCTTTTTGGAATTCATTTTCAACGTTGTTCAATTTAAAGGCTTGCAACTCTTCGACTGTTTTTGGAATATCCCAGTCGCGCTTCACTGTCCCTTGATAACCCAAATCTTTTCCTAAAAAAACTTGTTCACCCGATAAATTCATCGGAATAAATTGATCCTTACCATTTTGGATCTGAACCTCGTAATGGTCGCCTTTGAACTGGCCGTCTTTTGAAAATGGAGCAGCCGTTGTTTTGTATCCACCAAACAGATAGCGATCACCCGAACTGCGGTTCGACATTTCTACGATTCCCGAATAAATTTGCGAAATTTCCTCGGCAATCATTTCGCGCGGAACACCGCCATTCGTATCCGAAGCAGCTTGTAGGGCTAATTCTTTGGCACGAACTAAGGTTTCAGTCATTTGCGCCAAAGTAGATTCAGTCGTATCTAAAAAAAGTCTTGCTTGCTGAATATCTTTTTCAAATTGATTTAAATTTTTAAGCTCGGTGCGGTTTTCCAAAACCTTGGCCGCACCAATCGGATCATCCGAAGGCTTGGTGACTTTTTTCATAGTCGCAGCTTGATTCTGCAAAGATTGCAGATTCGAACGTGTTTTTTGCACGTTATTCATAAGCTGTGTCTGATTTAATTTATCAGAAATTCTCATTTAAAAAGCCCACCCTATAAACGTTTTAAATTCAGTACTGTATCAAATAACTCATCTGCGACACGAATCATACGGGCCGATGCCTCGTACGATTTTTGAAATTCAATCATCTTGGCCGCTTCTTCGTCCAAGTTGACACCGCTGATTGTTTCGCGTGTGTTTTTCAACTGATCCAAAGTATTTTTTTGCGATTCTAAAGCGCTTTGGTTTCGCTGAGTCATTAAACCAATTTCGCCAACCTTCGAATTATAGAAATTATCAAAAGAGTATTGTCCATCACCCAAAATATTACGAAATTGTAAATTTTGAATAACATGCGCCACATTATTATCACCCGGAGAATTTGGCTTTGAAGCCGCCGCAATCAAACCTACATCTTTTAAAATTTCTTTATTCAAAGACATTTTATCAATGCTGAATGTTCCATCCTGTGGGATATCAAAAAATGTTTGACCTTGCTGATTGTAACGATCAAATCCTTCGACGTGGGCACGATTGACTTCATTTGCGATATTGTACGCAAGCTCATCAATGCTTTGACCTAATTGATTAATAATACCATCTGGACCTGCAACCGATAAAGAGGCTCCGACAGCGCCGCCTTTAAATTGTTCGGTCACATCAAAAGGCGTACCACCTGTTAAATCATAAATAATTCTTTGGCCTTCGTTTTCCGACATATCGGTTCTGAGTGATGTCGCAGTCGTACCCGCTACTAAAGAAGCAGTATTCCCCGCCATCACGTTGATCATTCCTGTTTTAGGATCTTCGGCATATGAAATATTCATTGTTTCAGATAATTTTTTTAACAATAAATCACGACGATCACGCTCGTCATTGGCTTGGCCTTCGGTGATTTCAATATTCAGAATTTTTTCATTCAGATTAGCGATCTCTTTGGCCATCGCGTTCACTTCGCCAATTTTGTTTTCAACATTTTTATACACACCCTGAGCCGCTGAATCAATTTGGCGTTTAGCTGATTGCAAAGTAGAAATCAAAGCTTGTGCTGATTCACGAACTTGAGTTCTGGGTACAGCGCTTTCTGGGTTATTGGCAAGCTCGCGGAAAGAATTAAAAAATTTTGAAATAA
>DALYIB010000210.1:0-4194 GCA_031970595.1 Pseudobdellovibrio sp. | reverse complement strand
AATGCAAATCTTACTGAGGACATTTACACACAAGGACATCAACCCACTTACAGTATTGGCGCGTATGGTTATCTTTATTCTCCTGATGAGTGCCTGGATAAACCAGAAAGTTGCCGACTGCATATCGCTCTGCATGGATGTGAAATGAGTGATAGCTATGATGCAGACTTTGATGTTATTTATCAAAAACAAGTTCAAAAAACACAAATCGTAACTATGCGTTCAGCACAAGACCGCAATTTGTTTGATTTTACTAAACTACCCACTATTGAACAAAAAAAGATTAAATGGGGTAATTTGAAGTTTGCTACTTTATCTGGATATGCCGAATGGGCTGATAAAAACAACTTAATGATTTTATTTCCACAGACATGGATTACTGAAAAAAACTATCCCTATAATCCCAAAGGATGCTGGGACTGGTTTGGGTTTACTGGCGAAAATTATGCTTCTAAAGAGGGGCTAGAAACTAGATGGCTCATGAGTTATATTAACAAATTAAAAAACAATCCACGATCATATATTTTAAAAAACCGTCCGCCCTTCGACCAAATTCAATAAAGCTATTCTTTGGTCTAGATTGTGTTTGTGAAGTTGTTTCGCCGCGAACGAAATTAAGCTAGATTATTGGAGTATGAAATTTCTTATTGTTGATGATGAAGAAGATATCCGCGAAGTTCTGTCCATGATGATTCAATCGAATTATGATGTTCAAATTTTACAAGCCGTAAATGGTGAACATGCGATTGAGATGTTACAAACAGAAGGGCCATTTGATTTAGTTTTTTCAGATCTAAATATGCCGAAAAAAAATGGTGTTGAAGTTTATAAAGAACTTCGACAAGTTTCGCCGCAGACTCCATTTATTTTAATCACAACCGAAGATAAAGTGTTTAAGACTCACATCCCACAGCCTACATTTTACGAATTCATAGACAAACCTTTCACTGAAGACGATTTAACTAAAACCATTGAACTTGTTTTTTCTAAGAAACAAATTCCCACTCAAAAAGAAAGTTACATTCCTGTCAGTATTGATATTTTACGCCGCGTGGAATACGCAGGGGTCTCCTTATATATCAGACTTAATAATTCTCAGTACATTAAAGTGCTGCGTGAAAACGTGGCCTTTAACGATATGGAACTCGTTCGATTCAAAAACAAAAAAGTCAGTCATTTGTACATTGAGCTTTTAGATTTCAAAATATTTATTTCTCAGTTTCGAAAAAATGTTTTCAGTAAAGCAGAGTGGGATAAAATTGACATTAACGAAGCACTAGGACACTTGGAAACTGATTGGAAAATGATTGTTGAAGCTAATAAACACTTTGGGTGGTCAGAATCACTTTCACAATTAGCCAAAGAAAATATATCTAAAACGCTAGCCGTTATGAATCAAAACGCACAGCTTAAAAAAGTTGTCCAGAAATTAAAAATGGACAACATGAAAAATGAACTGCCGCCCCACTGCTATACTTTAGTTTTTTTCACAACTTCTTTACTCAAAGAACTGGCCTGGAATTCCCCGTCCACTGTGCAAAAAATGACTTTTGCCTGCTTGCTGCATGATATGGATCTGACTGAAGTGATGTTTTCAAATAAACTTGATTTAATTGAAAAAAACAAACTGAGCTCAGAAATAAACCAACAAGCTAATTACTTGATCTATAACCACACGTTACAAGCCGCCGAATTTGTTCACCGTTGGTCAGGATGTCCGTCTGATGTGGATAAAATCATCGTACAGCATCACGAAAAATTTGATGGCACTGGATTTCCACACAAGCTTAATTTTTTAAACATCTATCCGTTAGCCGCTGTGTTTATTATTTGTGAAGATATGATTTATCGTAAAATTTATCATCCCGAAGAAAACTTAAAAGACTATTTGATTTCAAAAGAATCCTATTACAATCACGGCGACGTCAAAAAAATATACGCCGCCGCTCTAAAAATGGCCGAAACGATCGGCTAGTTTACCCGCCGCCACCATAACCAGGATCCGTTGTTGGCGGTGGAGTTACTTTTTCTGGAACTTGACCAGATAAACCCATTTCATTAATCATCGCTTGAACCGAATCCCATTCATTTCTTTTGGGATTTAAAAACTTGGAAGGTTTTCCACCAAAAGCATCGCGAATAATCTGCCCCTGAGCGCGCAATTGATTTTTTTGTGCATCAGTCAACTGATCAAACATAGCTCGCATACGAACTAAAAGCATATCAGGTCTACGGTTTTTATATTGATCACCAAAGCCTGATAAATCATCGTATTGAACTTTCATAAACTGCGCTGCTTTAGTCATTACGTAGGTCACCATTTGTGGATCTGCAGAGGTAGCACCGCGCTTTAAAAGTTCTTCGAATGTGGATTTAACAGTTGTTGAAAATGATTGCCCATTGACAATTGCTCTGATTGTAATGTCTTGGTCAGGCGAAGTGATATCTGAAATATACCCCATACGAACAAATGTTTTTGCGGATTTTAATTTTGTTAAACCTGCTATCGACATTGTCTGCTTAGAACTGAGTGGTGTCACTAAACCTTCACGTGGCATTTCGACTTCGATAGAGCCTTCCTTCATTCCGCGGTTGGCTACTTGCAACAGAACGATATTAAATGTATCACCCGCAGTAAAAGTTGTTTTACCTTCTTCGCTTTGAACGACCGCTTTGATTCCTGTGACATACGAAGAATTTTGCACTTGGTACTGAATACGCTCGTAGTTTTTAGAGTAATAATTGATAAATTCTTTCTTAAATGAATCGATCGATGCCGGTCGATACGATTGAGCATAACCATCATAAACACCTAAACCATCAGCAAAACGACGGGCCTTATCCGAATAAATATTTTCGCCTAATACGCGTGCTCCAGAATTCATCGATCGCACTCGGTTCATCCACATCGATTCAATATCTTTCCCAAAATGAATTGTAAATGCGCGAACAAAAGCACGTTCATTTTCAGAAGCGTTTTCATAAATTTGTGAATTTGAAATTTCGCGATAAAATCGACGAGCATCTTCTGAGCTATAGTCCGATAAAGACAGTGAATTTGAAATCCAACTTCTAAATGCATTTTCACCGCGTAAAGAATCAGGTAACGACATTAAATGTTCACGATAAACACCACGTAAATCAAATAAAGCACGAAACAACTCGGAACTGACTCGGTTGTACATCACACCGCGGATTTGAGATTCGATGTTGTAACGGTCATTGACCAAAGCCGATTCGATAGTTTCAGGTGCTGACAAATTGGAATCTACACCCGAAAATTCGATCATACGTGGATTAGGTTTAAATTGAATAGGCTTTTCAGTTTCTATAGCTTTATCAACAGCTGCACTGATATCACTGTCGGCTAGACTGTATGAACGATTGTTCGCAGCTGACAATCCGGCTTGGTAACCTTGGACACGACCGTCCTCTAATCCACGCTGACGACCTGATTGATAATCACTTGTCGTACGAACATAATTAACTTGATCATAATCTCCGATACGAACTTTACCGCCCAAAATACCTTCACGCAGATTGAAACGAACCTGATAAGCTTCGCCAACAACTTCGACGACTTGACGTAAATATTCACGAGCGGCGTTTCGTACGACCATTTCTAGTTCCTGAGGATTTAAAACTTTTTTAGCAGGAGCCACCACGGGAGGAGGTTGACCTGGGCCTGGCTGACCAGGTTGGCCTGGAACAAGCGGACCTGTGCTAGGACCTGGAACCAGGTGTTGTGCAAGGACCGTCGAAGACATCAACGACAAAGAAATAATTACAGGCAAAGACATTCTTGGTTTCATTTTAACTCCTCTTAAAAAGTACAAAAGAGGCGTTTGCAAAGCCAGGGCCGACTTATTTAAACAAAATGAAACCAGTTCTATAAAGTCTGTAAAAACTGAATTAAATCCTTCTTATCTTGCGGACTCAGAACGTTTTGACCTTGGCGAATAAAAATTCCTTGATCATGTCCCGTATTCATTAAACCAGGTCGATTTGATTGATATAAATAAGTCGCTGTTCGATATTCTTTACGAACTTTTTGCGGTTCTGGATATCCATTGCAGTCAAAATCAAAGTCAATATTACGATCTGTAGCTTCGACGGCGTAATACGCCTGAGGACGCTGATCTGCTGGCGTTAGAACCGCACACAATGTTGGAGCTGAGTTATTATGAAAATACG
>DALYIB010000209.1:0-4208 GCA_031970595.1 Pseudobdellovibrio sp. | reverse complement strand
AGCTGTGCCTTGGTCTTGCTATATCCATAATTATGGAAAATATCAAACGACACATAATTAAAATTTTGGCTCTCTCAACACTGGCCATTCATTTGGCCATTCACTTGTTGTATTTAGCACCGATCAATCCCCTCACCAAAAACTACCAATCCAAAATCGAAAAATATATGGATCCTCTGTTTACTCAAAACTGGCATTTATTTGCACCCGAACCAGCTATTGCCAGTTTGAAAATTAATTACAGATGCCGCCCCGATGATGAATGGACTGATTTAATAACCCCGCTTTTTGAAAAACACAAAAGCACTCTCATCACAGCCGTCGGCAAAGAAACCTACGTCTATCAACACCTGGCCAGGCAAATTTACAACCAAGACAGTCGTAAAGAAAATATTTTAAACAGCCCTGATTATGTCGTGCTCAGCAAAGTCATTACAGATCAATGCAAAAATCAAATAGCAAATCAAAGCGAATTTCAAATCGTTCGCGAATTTACCGTGAATTTTTCAGAAAGAAACAACCCGCAATTCAGTCACGACCATCCACCACACATTATTCATTTACCCACTCAACATAAAGAGGAAATATATGGATCTTATTCGAAAAATAAATAAATGGTACCAATCCTTAGATCAGAAAATATTCAATCAAAAATCAATCAGCTTGGCGCGAAAGATTTATTTTTTGTGGGTCTTTGTTAATTACTCGATTTTGGCTACTAAAGCCGATTTCTTTTACAGCGCCCATAATTATATTGCTCTTAAGGATTTAAAAAACGTGTCTGTTCTGGAAAAAGGGATCAATTTTCTGAATATTCCGGAATATAATTTTTTATATTCTTATTTCTTGTTTGCCGTTTTAATAGCAGCCATCGTAGGAATCAGTGGACATTTCCAAAGAATCACTTCCCTGATCACCTTTATTTTAATGATTAATTTAGACAACAGAGCCTATGTCACATTAGACGGTGGTAATAACTTAGTTCACTTGATTGGATTTTATCTTGTTTTCATTAACACCCAAGAAAATAAAAATAAAACATCGATACTAGTCACAAATTTAGCCGCCTTGATGATTCAAATACAAATCTGCTTGGTCTATGCGACAGCCGGATTGCTGAAAGTCATGGGACCATTGTGGAACAAGGGTGTTGCACTTTATTATACGATGGGTGTTCCTGAATATGGGAACGAACATTTATTTAAAATTTTCAGTCAATTTCCCATCATCGTAGTGCTTTTTACCTTTGGAACAGTCCTTTTTCAAATTTCATTTCCCTATTTGATTTGGAACAAACACCTGCGACCGCTGATGATCTTAATTGGAACATCACTGCACTTTTCAATTTCGTTTGTGATGGGGCTATTTATGTTCGGTGCCGCTATGTGCATGAGCTATTTTTTCTTTAAAACAGATCAGGATTTATATGAATACTAAAAAAATACTTTCTTGGATTTGGCTGATTTTACTTATTGGATTTTTCACGCCCTATTCACCAAATCCAATCCCAACTATATCAACAAAAGACTGGATTGAAAATTCGATCACCAGATGGCAATTACTGAGAAAAAACAATTTGATTCAAGGAACGCTGTTGATAACACAAAAAAATCAAATAATATTTTCAGATGACAAATCAGATCAACAATATTCCATCGGCAGTCTGTCAAAATCGTTTGTTGGATATTATTTTTATACTCATCCAGATCTGAAAGACAGAACAGTCTGTCATTATTTTCAAACCTTTTGTCAGGACCACCTGAATCACGTCACTGTCGGCGATTTATTAAAACATCGATCAAATATTTCAAAAAAAAGTGAACTGTCTCAGATGTTGATGTATTCATTTGCTCTTCAAACGGAATTGTCAAAATTAGATTCTGTACAAATATCCGCGGAAAATAGACATCCTAAAAATCCACGCTTTCGATATTCGAATTTGGGATATTTATTTTTATCACGGATTATTGAAATCCAAGAAAAAAAATCTTTTGCGGATGCGATGCAAGCCATTTTCAATAAGGCCGGATTAAATCAAACCACAGTCGCAAATTCCACAAATTCACCAAAGACGGTTTTACTTATTCCATGGACAACTATTGAATTTAAAGTGCCTTTTATCAATCAAGCGGCTCATTCATTTGGTGCCGGTGGGATTATCTCGACCGCATTGGATTTGCAAAAATGGTTTCGTTTTTTAAATTCAGAAAACGTCCACAAATTCGCCGCAAAAAATGTCGACCATTATGACTTAGGATTAATTCATACTGAAAACAATTTAGGTCAGATGTTTTGGCACAATGGTGCCGTCCTGGGATTTTACAGCTTGAATATTCATACAAAAGAAAATTTGCAATTCACTTTGTTAACAAATCATTTAAAGCCGTTCGAATTCCTGCAGAGTTGCCTAGGACCCTTCGAATCGTTTTATAAAAACGAAAACACAAAAACAAATAACAACAACCCTACAAAGGAGAAAAAATGAAAAAAATATTAACCCTTATCATCGCTTTGGCGACTGCGCCCGCGTTCGCACAATTTGAATTTTGCGGAACCCATAATGTGGTTTTCGGTGAAGTTCAACAGCCCTGTCCACTGCCACCGAAATGGATCACGCCTGAAAAAGTGGATCTGATGCTGCAGGATATTCAAAAACAAATCCCCGATGAACAATTAAAAACTATTTTAAGTCCCGAGGATTTTCAAAGTTTAAAAAATTATTCTAAACTGGATAAAAATCAAATATACGCGAATGCTTATGTCGCTGCGGCGGCGGCAGGGGCTGCAGTGGCTGTTGTGGATTATGTTTGGGGACGTTATGTCGGCAAAGAAACTCATACCATTCAAAATGTGGATGAATCCTATTTTGATTTACAACCTCGCCAAATCGATCCCGTGGCGTTGACTCCGGTCGTAGGACAAGCCGTCGCAGGAGCCGTTGCTTATAATGCTTCGAAATGGGCGCTCAAAGAAGTATTCGGAGCCCGCCAATTAGAGCCCATCAACCTAGATGATCGTCAGTTTGATTTACAGTATCAACGTTAATTGGAAATAAACTACAGTGCTAGGTTCCAGGAATTCACCATGGAACCATCTGGGAAACGGCAGAAATCGATTTCATTTTTTTTGAAATCCAACGCAATTAAATTTTTGCCGTTTCTTTTACCGCAGATAAAGGCAGCCGCATTATTCATCGATGGATCTGGCAATTGATAGTTCTTATTTTTAACCTGAGTGTATTCATAAGCCATACATTCAGGTTTCTTTTTATTTGCCTTAAAGCAGCTGGTATCAAATTCGTATTTATTCCACTTTTGAGTTTTAAACGTGATGTATTTATCATCCAAAAATAAAGCGTACTCGCCTTTTTTCACAGCTGGTGGTGTTGGAAAATTGCGTTCTGTTTTTTTAACATCCGCTTTTTCTGCAAAAGCTGAAAAAACTAAAAACGACATCAATAAAAATGAAAATACTGTTTTATTCATAATAATTATGATGACAAATAATTAACAGAATACAATTTTAAAATACCTATACCCCGTCTAAAATATTTTGAACGAAGGCTTGGGGGTCAGAGGATTGCAAGATGGGACGGCCGATGACAAGGGCGCTAGCGCCCTCTTGTAAGGCCTGCTTGGGATTCATCGCGCGCTTTTGATCGCCCAACACATCCGTGGCCAAACGAATTCCCGGAGTCACTTTGAAAAAATCCAGATCTTTTAAATTTTTCAATTCATGACCTGAACAAACTAATCCACGTAAACCCGACTGATAGGTTAATTCAGCTAAACTGCGGACATGCTGATCCACAGGCCAAGATTGCAAATTATGCGGCATCGATGATTCTGTCCAACTGGTCAAAATCGTCACGGCCAAGATTCGAAACGGACGAATTTTATTTAATTCTGATTCCAATTGAGCGAGCTCTGTCAAAGCTTCGGAGCCCGCCATGGCGTGAACTGTCACCAAAGTCGCCCCGGCGTCGAACGAAGCCTTTACCGCTGAAACCATCGTGGATGGAATATCAAAATATTTGTTATCAACAAATACGGGTGCTTTTTCAGACATTTCTTTGATCAGATCCGCACCGTATTTGTAAATTAAACGAGGGCCTAATTTAACGGCGCCTATAACATCAGAAACCTTATTAAAGTGCTGTAAGGCTTCGGACTTTGAATCCACATCCAGAGCAAAAATAATTGGGTTTC
>DALYIB010000208.1:0-4222 GCA_031970595.1 Pseudobdellovibrio sp. | reverse complement strand
TGGAGAGTCAGGAACGGGTAAAGAGCTCGTTGCCCGCTCTATTCATGACAAATCTAATCGCAAGAACAAACCTTTCGTAGCGATCAACTGCGGAGCCTTAAGAGAAACATTGCTTGAATCAGAATTGTTTGGTCACGAAAAGGGTTCTTTTACTGGCGCTTACAACAAGAAAATCGGTTTAGCCGAAGCAGCTAACGGCGGAACATTATTCCTGGATGAAATCGGAGAGTTGCCATTAGCTATTCAGGCTAAGCTTTTAAGATTTATTCAAGAGGGTGAAATTTATCGCGTTGGTGGTAAAGATCCGATCAAGGTGGATATTCGTATTATCTGCGCAACCAATCGCGAATTAGACCAAGAAGTCGCACGTGGAAATTTCCGTGAAGATTTATTTTATCGTATTAACACAATCGTTATCAGCGCTCCGCCACTGAGACGTCGTAAGGAAGATATTCCTTTGTTGGTTCAGTATTTTCTTTCACAAGGCCAAGGTTTCATGGCTCGTGTGAAATCGATCGACGAAGAAGCGTTGAATGTCATGATGAAATACGACTGGCCAGGAAATATTCGTGAATTGCAAAATGCTTGTGAGCGTTTGCAGGTTTTATCGGAAGGCCACACGATTATGGTGAACGATTTACCAGATTCAATTCGTCATCCAGAAAACAAGGATGAAACTTTAGCTTTTGATCCATCTGTTACATTGTATGAGTTAGAAAAAAGATACATTGTAAAGGCTTTAGCTCATTACGGTGGTAACAAAACACAGGCAGCGCAAGGTTTGGGTATTACAATTAAAACATTGTATAACAAATTGCACGAATACGGTGAATTTGAAAAGTACGCCGTTCATTCTAAACCTGAAATTAAATAATCAATTCATCACTGAAAGCAGTACGTTGGTAGAAAAAGTGAGGTCATTGGCTCTTCTGAATGCGGACACGTTGATGGATCAGAAGAGTTTTTTTTTTTTTTTTTTGAAAGGCACTGCTTGAAGCATTTATTCTTTTTAATCTTATTTACTTTTTTAGTACCAATCACTTTTGCTTACAGCCAAGAAACAATTTGTCACAAATATGTTGTCTTGAATCCGACACAAGAACCTGCAATGGGTCCGCGCTGCCGTGTGGTGGGTGATGTTTTTTATTTTGATGGAGCGGTGACAGAAGATTTGTTTTATGAGCTGCGTGATTTTTATCCGAATGTTAAAACGATCGAATTGAATTCCTATGGTGGTTTGGTTGAGGCGGGTTACAAAATCGCAGAACTCGTTCGTGAGCGGGGTATTTCAACAAATGTCCGCAAAGACGCACGTTGTGCCAGCGCCTGTACTTTGATTTACCAAGCAGGAGTTCATCGTTCGGCACATCCATCGGTGCGTTTTTTATATCACGGAGCTCGTCTGTCTTCGGATTGGTTTCCAAACTGGCTCGATTATCGTTATGAATTTGGACGGCAAAAGGGAACTGATTTCGTAGCTCGTCAAATTCAAGAAGTTCAGGAAGAAACTGAAAAGTTTTTTTCAAAGATGATTTCTTATGGAATGAATCCTGATTTTATCAAATACTATCGTTCTCTTCCAGAGTCTAAAACTTGGTTTCAAGATGGTAATTTTACTCGAACTCAGGATTTAATTATTGCGGCACCGAAATTAATTAATTATCAAATTGTTCAAGATTTTGATTTTAGAACAAGTGTTCCGGAATAAACTTAAAATCAGCCAATAAAAAAAGCCTAGATTCAATCTAGGCTTTTTTTATAAGTATTCACTTAAAAATAAAGTCAATTAGAAGTAACCTTCGTCGTCCTCATCTTCTTCGTCAGAATCCTTCGAAGTTTCAAAGTCGTCGTCATCTTCCATGTCGTCTTCCATATCTTCTTCATCAGATTCAGCTTCAAGACTTTCAAATGAATCATCGCCATCTTCCATGTCTTCTTCGTCAAGTGGCTCTGTGTGTGACATAGCGTCTTCGCCATCGACTTCGATCAGACCATCTGTTTCGTCATCGAATTCAGAAGTTAAATCATCAAATGATGTTTGAGTTGGAATGATAGCTGCGGCTGCAGTCGCTGCTTTGATTACTTTTTCTTTTTTAGAGGCCGCTTTGGCAGCGGGTTTTTTCGCCGCTTTCTTAGGAGCCGCTTTAGGAGTTACTTTTTTAGCGGTTTTTTTCGCCGTTTTTTTAGGAGCTGCTTTTTTAGTAACTTTTTTCGCTGCTTTCTTAGGAGCTGCTTTAGAAGTTACTTTTTTAGCTGGTTTTTTCGCCGCTTTTTTAGGGGCTGCTTTTTTGGTAGTTTTTTTAGATGCTTTTTTTGCTGGAGCTTTCTTTTTCTTAGCCATGATTTACCTCTTTATAAAAATAACTGATAGACCGAGGATATCGACAAAAAAATACAAGCGCAAGAGTCTAGAAAACTCTTGCGCCATGTCTTTGAATTTAAATTTTAATTACAGGTGAAAGTAATCTTCTAAGATCCGAGCAAATGCGGCAGGGACTCCGGTTGAAATGAATATTCCAGGAGGGAATCCATTTTTAGCAGTGACGTATGTTAAGTATCCAAAAGTGCGAGTTTTGTCTTGGTTCTTCAAAGGTAAAGTGAAGTTAAATGGGATGGGTAGTGCTGAATTTGAAGGCAAGGTTGCAAAAAGGCCCAATGCATTGATCCCAATATAAAGATGAATCTGTGTGTTGTTGGCAGGAAAATTTAAAGACAAACCGGGTAGTTCGCCTTGGCCCGCAGGCATAGCCGGAAGTGGATCGCCATTAGGTAAGCGCGCTGGATCGCCGAAAGCTAAACCTTTGATCACATATTTAACAGGCACACGAACGGCAATTTTCATTTTTCCAGTCGCATCGAAAATGGGTCCAAAAGTAATATCTGGATATTTCGCAAAAGAGCCACTCGGTGTAAACATCATGCCAGATGGAAGTGGGACCATGATGATAAATTCACCACGAATTTTATCAAAGTCAAAAGCCAATGTTCCGCCCAAGCCAGACTGATTGTTGCTGTCTTCGACGGTGCTCTTCATTTGAACTTGTTCAATCGATGCGCCCGGAGTTGTCGTATTATCAGTGCCTTGACCAGATTGTGCTTGATCTGACGAAGACCCCGATGTGGATGATTGCGTTTGAAATCCTTTGGGAGCGCAACTGGCAAAAGCCAAGATCAATGTTGCCGTTAAGATTGTTTTTTGAAAGTGAGTTTGTTTCATATAAACCTCTTTAAAATTTCTACATACAGACTTTCGGACGATCGTCGAGGTCACTTTAATCAGGATAATAATGAAAAAAAAATCGACACTTTAGGCAAAAAAAAAGGCTCTCTTTCGAAAGCCTTTTTTAATTCGCATTTTAAAATTTGAATTAACCGATCAGTTTTAAAGCCAATTGTCCATTTTGGTTAGCTTGCGCTAATGTAGCAGTCCCTGCTTGCAATAAAACTTGATTT
Source organism: Pseudobdellovibrio sp. (assembly GCA_031970595.1). Lineage (GTDB taxonomy): Bacteria > Bdellovibrionota > Bdellovibrionia > Bdellovibrionales > Bdellovibrionaceae > Pseudobdellovibrio. Next base: position 769 of record DALYIB010000208.1, on the reverse strand, counting down.
CTTGCCATTTCAGAAGTTGATTGTGCTACGTCCGTATCGCGGATACGAGAGTTAGCTGCAGCTAAGTTTTCTTCTGTCACTGCTAAAGTATCTGAAGTAGAAAGAAGTCTGTTTTGCAAGGCACCTAAATTGGCGCGCATTCCGTTGATTTGCGTTTGAGCATCATCAAGGGCGTTTAACGCCATTTTTGATGTTTCTTTTGATAACAAGTCAACATCTGTTAAAGCCAAAGCATCTAATGTGGCAATGTTCGATGAAGAATCGAATTCGATTTTATCATCTTCTGTGGCATTCAAACCAATTTGGAAATCAAAAAGTGGTGTTGATCCATCTAAAAGCTTTGTCGAGTTCCAAGCCGTTGTTTGTGCGATACGCTGTAATTCGGCCTTTAACTGCTGAGCTTCTTTATCGATCATATCACGCTCTTTAACTCCGACAGTATCAGAAGCAGATTGGATCGCTAATTCTCTGATACGTGTAATAATATTTGTAGTTTCTGATAAACCACCCTCAGCTGTTTGAACTAAAGAAACACCGTCATTCGCATTACGACGTGCTTGAACTGATGATCTGATTTGTGATTTCATTGTTTCTGAAATCGCGAGGCCGGCTGCGTCGTCTGCAGATCTGTTGATTCTGCTACCGCTGGCTAACTGCGCAGAAGATTTTTCAACCATTCTTTGGCTGTTCACTAAATTTCTTTGTGCATTGATCGCTGACATGTTTGTAGTAACTCTCATTCCCATTGTAAACTCCGTTTAATTTTTTT
>DALYIB010000207.1:0-4234 GCA_031970595.1 Pseudobdellovibrio sp. | reverse complement strand
CCGATATCCATCGGAGCAGCCGAACCAATAATAGAATGGGTCGCATTAATCGGCAAAGCCACTGTTAATAAAATAGCACCACTGATCCATATTGACTGAGAAAACCAGTGAATCACCCCCGCGCCCAGAACCATGGTGAATCCTGCTAAAAAATACAATTTAGAAGCCACCGGACCACGATGACCTGAAAACACTTTATCAGAAACCCAGCCCGCCACAAAAGATCCAATGACGCTGACAAAAGGCATGAGTGTAAAAATCCATTTCAATGTTCCATCACCTTGTGGATCGACCGAAAGTTTTTCGACAAAAAACAAAGTCGCCAATTGATCTATACTGTGTCGTGCTGCCCCAGTGCACGCATAGGCTAAAGCATAAAACCAAATTAAGGGATGATTGAATATTGTTTTGAAACTTTCGCGCAAAGAAACACGAACTCCGTTGGTGTCATCTATCTCATCCACAATGACTTTCGCATCGTATCCTGCTAGCTCCGGTGATTCTTTGACCAATAAGGCTGTTAATAACATCATCACAGCCACGATCATCGGTGGTACACGAAAAAGCCATTGCCAATGATTTTCAGCCACAACAAAAGCCCCAATTGCAAATCCTGCCAGCAACAAAGGTGACAAATGAGCCGAAATAATTTGACCTAATTGGACCATGAAACCAAACACTCCTGCAAAAGTTCCACGTTCAGAACGCTTAAACCAAGCCGCGTTGATTTTGACCATCCCAGGAGCTCCCCAAGACTGAAAATATCCGTTCAATAACAAGATACTACTAAAAGTCGAAAACGAAGAAATCATCGGACTAAATCCACAAATCAGGTTCACGATGATGGTCCCAAAGCCACCAATCAACATCGCATTTTTACCACCAATACGGTCCGTAAATAATCCATTGATCAATTGCCCTGTTCCGTAGGCAAAACTAAAAGCCGCCCATAAACTAGAAATATCAGACTTTGAAAAATGAAATTCATCGACCAAAAACGGAGTCGCTGCACGAAAATTATAGCGGGCGATGTAATACGCACTGTACATCAAACCTAATGTGAGCCAATTTTGAGCCCGTCGCTTGCGAAATCCGTGGGGATAATTTTGATGCATCTTGAATCCTTTAATAAAATAAAAGGATAATCTGCCCGAATTAACAAAAGATAAATATGATTGAAATCATATTTCAAATGGACGCATAGATATTCAACAAATATTAAGCTGCATTTAAAGACAGGGTCACAATTTTTGAAATTAATTCATCGTAATCGACACCCGCTTTGGAAGCCGACAAAGCATAGTCCTCTGACTTGGCAATCGATGGATTTGGATTGGCTTCAATAAAGTAAATATCTTCGCCACGAATACGCAAATCAATACGACCAAATCCTTGCATTCCCAGAACACGGTAGATTTTTTTACAAGTTAAATCGATTTTCTTCTGCAAATGTTCTGGCATCGACTTCGCCCAGCCCGAATCAATGCCCCATTTTTTACGATAGGCCTGATTCCACTTACTGTTAAAGGTCGCAAATTTAGGTTCATTTTCTGGAACTTGTTTAAAAAATAATTCTCGCGGCGGGAAAGTGACTAATTTCTCATTTCCTAAAACGCTGACGTATACTTCACGACCATCAATAAATTCTTCGACGATCGCATCTACGCCATACTTTTGATGAATAAACTGCACTCGTTCTTTGGCTTGCTTTTCATTTTCGACATAAGAACTTTGTGAAATACCTTCCGAAGACTCAAGTTCTAACGGTTTGACAAAAGCGGGATAAGTCATCGTTTTCAATGATTTCATCGATTGACCTTTTTTACAGACTAAAAAAAGCGGCGTCAAAATCTGATGATAATTTAAAATCACTTTTGTAAGCCCTTTGTCTTTACATAGTTGTAAACTCATGGGGCCTGTTCCGGTGAATGGAACACCCACCATTTGCATCAAAGCCGGCACGTTGGCTTCAAAAGAACGATGTCCACTGAAGGCCTCGCTCATATTAAAAACCAAATCCGGCTTTTCTTTTTTAACTAACTGAATAAATCCTTCAATATCATCGAACAACCCAAATGGAATCACTTCGTGTCCTAATTTAGTCAGAGCATTTTTCACATCACGTTCGTTTTTCCAATCCTTATCAGACCAATACGAATGATATTGTTCCTGAGGCAGTTGAACTGAAACATCAAAAAGTAAAACAATTTTTAAAGATTTTGTTTTGTTCATCTTAAGCCGCCCTTTTAAATTGACCTGTAAATAAATAATTTTTCACTAAACTTGTTAAAAAACTGGACACTTCCATCGTCGTTTGTAAATCCGATTTACCTAAACGCAAATCCAACTCTTTACATCGAGTCGCTAACCTTTTAACTAAAGCATCGACAATAATTTTTTTCTCGTGCGTGGCCCAGGTCACAGTCGAAACAATTTCCTTCCGATGACGATTCATAAAAGCCGCCGCTGAAAATTCTTTTTTCGCATGCATTTCGCCACCGTTAAAAATACGTTTTAAATCACTGTCATAAAAATCAGGATAGGTGTCCGCATTTTCCTTTTTCTTTTTGATATAATACTTTTCTAAAGTCGATGATAAATGTGCCACTGCACTAGGGGGACGGCCGGTTTCCGCGTGATTTTTTAATTTGAAACTTTCTTGGACTAAATCATCAACGTATTGAATTTTAGCCAAGGCGACCGGCCAATCGGCGTACACTTCACGCCAATTCGAATCCGGATCTAACCAGACGGCAAATGTTTCCGCAAAATCTTCGTCGGGATGAGCTTGCGCATACCAACGATCCAAATGTTTCACAAAACTTTTACTGTACGGCTGTGGACGATAGGTCTCAGGTTTGTAATCTTGATCCGGAGAACCAAATATTTTTTGCCATTTTTTTCTTTTCGAAAATTTGTAGCAGTGATCAAAACAATGACCCGCCTCGTGACGAAGAAGCTTCATGAACTCTTTATCGTCACCACCCTCAACCTCGAGCATTTTAGATTTTTCCAAAGCTCTTAATTTTGGATGAGCGAGGTAAAATGGAATAGCAATACAGTTCATGCCCTCGGGACTGAACCACTCATCGCCCAAGAATAACTGAGGCTTAAATTTCAAGCCTTTCCACTCCATTTCTAAATAGAATTGTTTTATCAAAGGCTCGATTTCACTGTCTTTAATTGAAATAGGTAAATTTTTAAAGCGCAGCTGCAGCAGCTCGCTGTCTGATAGTTCTAAAAACTTTTCAATTTTAATACGTTGATGTGCTGCCATTCAATGACGTATCGGCAGACTCAAAATGATATCAATGGATCAAAGCCCAGATATCACTGGCTTTAAACTCGACCACTTTTCAAAAAACTAGACCGCAAAAAATAAACAATTCGACCGATAAAGTCATCAGTGTTTTTTACATTGGAGTAAGTACTATGAAAAACTTGTCTTTGACTATGGGTTATGAAATCAAAATGAACGCGGGCTCGTATTTTAAACCCACGGCGATTAAAATTTGGGATCAAACTTCCCGTTTTTCAGAGTTTACCCCACAAGCCCCTTTCAAATATATGAATGATGCCTTGGTTGGTATTGGTCTTCAGAAAATGAATCAATATAAAAATCTGCCATTTTCTGAACGTACATTTGCAGAACAGTGTTTCAAAGCTGTTGATCCCTATTCTCAACTTTATAAAAATTCAAATAACCGTCTGAAAGAAGTTTTTCAATCGGCTCATCGCCCCTCCACGTTGACTGTTGAAAACTTTGAAAAAAATATCAATGATTTATTAGATACAGCAATGTCTGAAAATGAATTGAATCTGAATGTCGTTCCCCAGTTTTTAAATACGATTAAAAAATTCGAACAAGAAATTGGTTCGCCACTGATTTACAATTTTTCATTTCAGTTATCTGAAAAAACAACTGAAAAAATTCTGTGCTTTTACTCTGTCCTATTTCATTTACGGACATTGGTGGCTTTAGATTACAACGCTCACACCGAAGATTCTGCCTTTGAGTGTGTTAAATGCGATTCGATTTCTGATTACTTACCCAAAGCGGATTTCACTGTGAATGACGCTTTGATGTATTGGCAGTTTAAAAAACTATCAACGCCCTTTATTGCCCACAAAGATAAAGATGTTCGTATTGAAAAACTGTTGATTGAGCCTTTACAAAGATCGTTCAATCAGTATAACCACAATGCATGTGCACTGATTGAAAACTTACCACAAT
>DALYIB010000206.1:0-4245 GCA_031970595.1 Pseudobdellovibrio sp. | reverse complement strand
AAAAAATGTCACCCAATGGATTCAATCCGTACCGGTGTCAGCTTTTTAGGTTGCGAAGACGAACGTATTTGGGATGCTAGCCCTGCTACAAACATGGATAAATCGATTCGTTTGTTAGCTAAAATTCCAACAATGGTGGCAGCTGATTTCCGTTTCAAAAAGGGTCTTGATTTTATTCCACCGAATCCGAATTTGTCGATCGCTGAAAACTTTTTTCATATGTGTTTTGGTAAAGTTCCTGAACAACGTGTTGTTAAAGCTTTCGATGTTTCTTTGATTCTTTACGCTGAACACAGCTTTAATGCTTCGACATTCACATCACGTGTTGTGACATCGACTCAGTCAGATATTTATTCGGCGACAACAGCTGGTATCGGCGCCTTAAAAGGACCTTTACATGGCGGCGCCAACGAAATGGTGATGCACATGATGATCGAAATCGCTGATGAAAACAAAGCGACACAATGGATGTTAGATGCTTTAGCCCAAAAGAAAAAAGTCATGGGTTTTGGTCACCGTGTTTACAAATCAGGTGATTCGCGCGTTCCAACAATGAAAAAGTACGCGCAAGTAATGGCCGATGTAACTGGCCAACAAAAATGGATGAAAATGTACGAAGCTTTAGAAGCTGTTATGGTCGAGAAAAAGAAAATCTATCCAAATCTTGATTTTCCAGCAGGCCCTGCTTACTACATGATGGGTTTTGAAATTGATTTCTTTACTCCAATTTTCGTAATGGCTCGCACGACGGGATGGTCGGCTCATATCATGGAGCAAACAGCGAATAACCGTATTATTCGTCCACTTTCAGAATACATCGGCAGCGCCCAACGCAAAGTGATGCCTATCAGCGAAAGAAAATAAAAGTGTCCGAAAACGGTGTTGGAGATATCGTCTGCATCACTGCCGACGAGAACGAAAAAAAGATCATTCAAAAGGTTTCCGATACATTCGGTTATCAAATCGAATTTTTGAATGGAGCCGATGATCTTTTAAATTCGACAACTCCTCACCGTGTCGTTATCTTGTCCGAAAATACAGATAACAAACAAGAAAGCCTGGACGAACTGGCCCAGATTTCCTTTCAACAAAATCAGTCAGCGATTTTAATCGCCTTTGTTCAAAAGGAACTGACTCATGCCCGCTTTGAATTTTTAGAAAAGTTGGGCATCAAAATTATTATGCTAAAAAAAGAAATGGGAACAGGAAAGTTCCCATTTTTATTGAATCAAATCCTGCAATTTCAATTTGTTTCGATTAAAACAGCGGATTTATTTCCTGATAAAAAAATTCCTTTTGAAGTTTATCACTGTTTGAATATCAAGAAACATTTTGTTCGACTGAATGAAAAAGGACAAACCTTTAGCAAAGACCGCATTGATCGATTAGCGGCCAAGTCTGAATACTTTATCAAAAAAGACGATGTAGCTGATTACAATAAGTTTATCACTGAAAACACCGATCGATCAGCCAAGGGACTTGCCAAACGCTGTCGTGTGAATTTTTTGAATCTGCAAGTCGAATTTCAAAACCTCGTTATTGAATTGACCAATGAAACTAATAAAGTCTCGTTCAAAGAAGGAGCGGCTTTATTAGAGCGTTGTTTTAATTTATGTGATGAATTTATTATGAACTTAGCTGAATTCAGAACTCCGTGGGACATTATTACTTTGTCAGAAATTGGAAATTTTGGTTCTGTCTCTCGTTCACCAGCAGTCGCTGCGTTTGCCGGATTGTTTGCCTTAAACAGTGGCCTGGATCATGTCTCTAAAATTATGGTTTCGGCATTGATTGTGGATTTAGCTCAATTAAAACTGGATTCCAGTATTTCATTTAAATTGATGAACAAAGAACGTTTGAACGGCGATGAAATCAAAGACATTCAAGCGATCCCTCAAAAAAGTTTAAATCTGGTTCTGGATCGAAAGCTGGCGATTGACGAAAAAATCAGATCCATTATGGCCTTGATCTATGAACGCGCCGACGGCACAGGTTATCCATTAGGCGTTGATTTACATAAAATCACTTTGGAATCACAGGTCATTCGCTTTGCCAAAGAATTTGATAGTCGGATTACTTTTAATCTGGGCTCGCAACGTGTGAATCCCGGCGAAGTCTTGAAAAATATTTTTAAATCACCCGAATTAGATGGCATTTTTACAGATGAATTTAAGATCCTTATTCAGGATAATATTTTAAATGGCGTACCGTAAAATATTCATTTTTTTGATGTTGGGATTTTTAGTGGGTTGCAACCTGAGTCTGCCCGCGAATACTGAATCCTTGGGTTATGAACTATCTGTTAATGGCTGTACAACAGGAAAAAAATCTTTCTCGGATTTGGATTCCTATTGCCGGACTCTGCAAGACAATGCCGCCAACAATTACTGTGCCCAGACCAATCGGGAAAGTTTATTTAATCAAAAATGTTCGGGAACATTTAATCCATTCAAATTAAAAATCGATATTTATTAATATTATTAATATTTTTTAAAGAAATCTGTCGCCCATTTATAACGAACAAGATTTTAAGACTAAGTTTTCCAACCAAATATGGGACGATAACGGTGATGATTTTAAAGCCTTATCTGTATCTGATAAAATCACAATCGCTTCTTCGATTTTTTTCACAGACCAGCCACGGGCCTGATCACAATAGCTTTCGATAAAATAGGCCGGAACCTGAGCCAGGCTGGCTAATTTAGGTCCGCCTAATCCTTGATCCATTCCTGATCGCACTGTTAATAAAATTCTCATGTGTCTGGCCAACATGGCGACGATGGCAACTTCGTTTTCACCTTGATCGAACAATGAAACTAATTGTTCTAACGCCATCACACGATCTTTCATGCCGACAGCACGGGTAAAATCAAAAACACTTTCTTCTTTGGAATGCGATACCACATCATTGACGTCGGTTAAATCGACTTGCTTTTTTGCACCCACATAGTTTTTAATTTTTTCAATCTGATGAGCTAATTCAGTTAAGTTATTGCCTACTAATCGGTGCAAACGATGAATCGCAGGTGGTGCAAAAGACAATTCATAGTTTTGTGCTAAATAATTAATCCATTGTGGAACTTGATTATCGTAGGGTTTTTTAAATTCGGCAGATACGGCCTTATCTAATAGTAACTTAATTCCCTTTTTACGCTTATCGACTTTATCGGCCATCAAAACAAAAACAGTGGACGGCACCGGGTTTGAAAACAAAGATTCTAATTCATTCCACTCTGAATCTTTTAAATCCTGTGCATTTTTTAAAATCACCAACCGAGACATCGTCATAATCGGCAAAGTTTCAACAGCATCTTTGATGGTGTTGATATCCGAACTGCCGGCATAAAACAGTGAATAATTAAAATCAAAACTGTTTTCGTCCAAAACAGCGTATTTAAAACGATCGGGAATTTGATTCAATAAATAGGGCTCGTCCCCAAAACAGAAATACAAGGGTGATAACTTTTTGTCTTCCAGGTCTTTGTAAATTTTTTGATGATTTACTTCGGCCATAAAACCTTCACCATTTTTTTTATCACTTCAACAACAGCAACAATGATCACTCCGGCCACAATTCCCACAACACCTTGAAACCAAACGGCCTCGCCCCATTGTCCAAATAAATGCAGTCCGTGGGCCAAGATTCCACCGCCGACCAGAAACATGGCCACTGTTCCCAAAATACCCAATAGCTTCATCAGATAAGGAGCGCTTTTCACAATGGTCATTCCCACATTTTTGAAATGCGGTTTGGTGCGAACCAGATACAAACCAAAATCATCAATTTTAACAATGCCCGCAACAATTCCGTAAACAAAAAATGTCATTGCAATTGCTGTCACAGATAAAACCAATGTTTGCTGCAATAAGGCCTGACCTTGGACAATTCCCAAGGTAATCGCAATAATTTCAGCAGATAAAATAAAATCAGTGGTTACGGCACCGCGGATTTTTTTCTTTTCATCGACAACGACGACTTCAGCAGCTTTTTCGGCAGGGTGTTTTTTTGAAAAGAGTTTTTCTAGAACTTTTTCGGCGCCTTCAAAACATAAAAAAGCGCCGCCTAACATCAACAGCGGTTGAATGACCACTGGTAAAAAGGCACTGAGTAACAAGGCAGTTGGAACCAAAATCAATTTATTGACAAGCGAGCCTTTGAACACAGCCCAAACAATTGGAAGTTCACGATCCGGTGTTACACCCACGACTTGTTGGGCGTTCAAAGCCAAATCGTCGCCCAAAACT
>DALYIB010000205.1:0-4259 GCA_031970595.1 Pseudobdellovibrio sp. | reverse complement strand
AACAGCTTGTGTAAGAGTTCCAGCCGTATCGATCATATCGTCGACGATAATGGCAATTTTACCTGTTACATCGCCGATTAAATGCATGGCTTTGGCCTCGTTGGGGCCTGAACGGCGTTTATCGATGATGGCTAAGCTAGAATTAATTCTTTTGGCAAATGCGCGGGCTCTTTCGACGCCACCGGCATCTGGGCTGACAGTTACGAACTGTTCACCTTCGCCAAATTGGTCTTTCCAAGAGCGAGCTAATGTAGGTACGCCAAATAAATGATCAAAAGGGCAGTTAAAAAAGCCTTGAATTTGAGCAGCATGAAGATCAACCGAAACAACTCGGTCTGCACCAGCTGTAGTTAACAGATCGGCCATACATTTGGCTGAAATCGGAGCTCTTGGTGCGACTTTGCGGTCTTGGCGAGCATAACCGTAATAAGGAATCACAGCCGTGACCGAAGCCGAAGATGCGCGCTTTAATGCATCCAGGATAATAAATAACTCCATATAATTCTGATTCACCGGAGGACAAGTGCTTTGGATTACAAACACGTGCTGTCCACGAACGCTTTCTTTGATTTCAACTTGGATTTCTCCATCCGAGAAAGAATTTACTTGGCTTTGACCAAGGCCAACGCCCAAAACTTCACAGACTTGTTTGGCTAGAGTCTGGCTGGAATTTCCGGCAAAAATTTTAAAATTATTTTTAGCTTCGGAAGTAGAGTTTTTGTATTGCGACGACATGCAAATCCTCTCTGTAAAAAGATCAGTTGTAAGTGGGTTTACAGAAGACTAGCAAACGACATATCCAGAGGAAAGATTTAAATTTTTGTCAGGGTGTGACACAGATTGGATTTTAAAAACGGTTTATTATAAAACCGTTTTTAAATGTTCAATGAATTTTTGTAGAGCAATGGCTCGATGAGATTTTTGAACTTTGTATCCTGGGCCTAATTCTGCCAAGGATTTTGTTTCACCTTCGGGCACAAATACAGGATCGTAACCAAACCCCAACGTTCCAGTTGGTTTTGAAGCAATCGCACCTTTGAATTCGCCATCAAAAACGTATTCCTGACCTTCGGGAGAATAAGCTACTAAAACGCACTTAAATTGGGCAGTTCGGGGAGAGACATTACGGATGAGAAGCATTTTTAAAAGTTTAGCGACATTTTCACCATCGCGTGCATGAGGGCCGGCATAGCGAGCCGAATGAACACCTGGTAAATTATTCAGGCCATGACCTTCTAGTCCGGAATCGTCAGCTAAAATCCAGCAACCAGGTTTCATGGCCTTGAGTGATTTTGCTTTGATCCTGGCATTGCCTTCGAATGTTTCTGCATTTTCGGGCATCGGGGTAAAAGATTTTAAATCGGCCTGAGAAAAAATTTTTAAATCGGCAAATTCGCGTAAACCCATTTTGAATTCTTCGAGTTTCCCTTTATTTCCAGTCGCAATCCAAAGTTCCATTTTTGTAATTTCCTTATGACAATTTAAAAAATTCACCAACAATTTTTTCTTGGTGTTTAAAAAGTTCTTTGCAGCCGTTTTCAGCGACAGTCATTAAATCAAATAATTCTTGGCGAGAAAAAGTACCCTCTTCGGCAGTGCCTTGGACTTCGATAAATTGATTCAAATGAGTCATGACAAAATTCATGTCCGTACCGATTTCAGAATCTTCTTGGTAATTTAAATCCAATAGTGGAGTTTTGATTCCATTTTCTCCTTCGTGTAAGCCGACTGAAATAGCTGCGACATAATGTTTTAATCCCAGGGCTTTGATTTCGCCCAGTAAATGCAATTTTTTAAGAGCCAAAGCCAGGGCGACAAAACCACCGGTGATAGCCGCTGTACGCGTACCGCCGTCGGCATTTAAAACATCACAATCCACAATCAATTGTTTTTCATTCAAAACTGTCAGATCCACACAGGAACGCAAACTGCGTCCGATCAGTCTGGAAATTTCTTGAGTACGTCCGCCGGTTAAAGCCTTGTCACGTTTAATACGAGTGTGTGTCGATCGTGGTAGCATTCCATATTCGGCAGTGACCCAACCAGAACCTGTATTTAATAACCAAGAAGGGGCTTTGGGTTCATAAGTGACTGCACATAAAACTTTTGTTTTTCCAAATTCGACCAAGGCAGAACCTTCGGCGTATTCAGAGACATTCGGAGTGATTTTAATAGCACGTAATTCATTGTGGGCGCGTTGTTCAAGTCTTTCGATTTTGTTCATAGACACATCATCCCTTTTTTAGACAGGAATGTCATGTGAATTTACTTTTGAGCTGAATGGGCTGGAGACTCTAAATAATCCAGAATAGACTGCGCTATATTTTCAGCTAATTGGTTTTGATAACGATCCGATTGCAATAAAAGTGATTCCTGTGGGTTTGATAAAAAACCCATCTCAATTAAAATAGAAGGAACTTCGGAGTGTTCCAAAACGTAAAAAGCCGATCGACGGATCACACTGGGCCCCATCGTCCATTTTTTTTGCAATAATTGACTGGCCTTCAAGCTTTGTCGTGTGAGGCCAGTATTTTTTAAATCCGCCAAAATTTGATCGACGGCATTTTCGCTCTCTGTTTTTTTTGAATCTGTTCTGAAATAAATTTCCATACCGCGGATCGATTTTAAATTCGACGAATTCGCATGCAAACTGACGAATAGATCCGGTCGAGATTCGGCTTTTAGCGGAATTTGAACACGCTGTTCAAGACTGACATAATTATTTTTTTCGCGTGTTAAGATAATCGCTTTTAATTGATTTTGATCCTGAAGTCGCTGTTTGACTTTGAAGGCGATTCGCAAAACTAAATCAGATTCTTTGACGTTGAAATAGGAAGCTCCTTGATCGTTCCCGCCATGTCCAGGATCAATAACGACAGTTTTTCCAAGGGCCTGGAAGCTGATTGCGAACAGAAATATAAAAACCAATTCAGATTTTTTGAGCATTGAACTTTATTTTGAAAGACATTCAGATAAAAGACAAAAAAAAAGACGGCTAGGTTTTGGGGGGGAGACACCTAACCGCCATGGGGGGTACTTATTACTAGAGCAAGTCGTTGGCCAAGTTTATCTGCGCTATATGAATTTTAATCTGTCTATAAGATGGACAGTGACAACTTAGGCCTGACCAAAGTTGTGAATTACGGATCCGGGCTGCCGTCCGAGCACGGAGCAGCTTATGATAAAGCTGTCTCAAAGGGGGATTTATGGTCCGTTTGTTTTCGATCTCTTTTCTGTTTATCGTTTTTTCGTTGAATTTGTTGGCAGCGATCCCTAACGAACAAATGATTCATGAAAATTTATATCGTGGCGGCCGTCCAGAAATGACAGACATAGACCGATTAGCGGAACAAAATTTCAAGTTGATTATTAACTTTGAAGATGATGCGAAAGCTGTCGCCGCAGAGAAAAAATATGCGGAACAAAAAGGAATTCGTTTTATAAGTTTTCCAATGAATGCCTGGGAAACGCCGAACGACGAGGCCGTGAATGAAATTTTGAAAATTTTGGTCAGCGCCAAAAAAGAAAAAGTGTTTATTCATTGTAAACATGGTCGTGATCGCACTGGTTTGATGTCGGCCTTGTATCGTGTTTTGGTGCAAAAATGGAATTCGCAAGACGCATACAGTGAAATGATTGATTTAGGATTTAGAAAGTTATTTAAAAACATGGAAAAATACTATTGGAAAAAAGTAGGGGGATAATGATGAAAAAAAATTCTTTAATTGTACTTATGGCAGCGGTTCTTTTTTCAGTTCACCCTGTGAAAGCAGCGGATGTCGAAGGGGCTCAAATCGAAGCCGAAGAAGCGCAAGCAGATTTTGAAGCGGCTAAAGCCGAATCAGCAGAAGCCAAAAAACGCTTAGAAGCTGAAAAGAAAAAAGCAGAGCAAGCTAAATCCGAAGCTAAAAAAGCTTTAGAAAAAGCCCGTTCATTAGAAGCTGATGCGAAAAAAGAAATGGCGCAATCAGAAAAAGAGACAGCACAAGCTAAATTAGAAATCGCCGAAGCTGAAAAAGCTCAAAAGTCTTCGGAAAAGCTGTCAGCTGAATATGAAGCGAAGATCAAAGCCAGCAAGGATAAAATGGAGGCTTTGACGAAACAAAAAAATGAATTTCTAGAAAAGAAAAAAAATGCAGAAAAAGCAACTAAGGATCTTGAAGCCCAAGTAAAGGGTTTGGAAAAAGATGTGTTAAAAGCCCAAGAAGATTCACAAAAAATGCAAAAAGAATCCTTGGAAGTTCAGAACAACCAAAAAC
>DALYIB010000204.1:0-4268 GCA_031970595.1 Pseudobdellovibrio sp. | reverse complement strand
CCACGCAGGTGGGGATGATCTTGTTGTTCACAAGATGCAAAAAAAGAATTCAAATCAACTAACAACCACTTTAATTCATTACTCACTCATTCATATTTACATATTATTTACATATATGCAATTAAATAAATTTTAAGGTGCTGAATAATTAACTTTGACATCAAAACTGAATTTCATTAGTTTAGTCTCTCTAATGCGATCGCGGGAGTAGCTCAGTTGATAGAGCGTCGCCTTGCCAAGGCGAAGGTCGCGGGTTTGAGCCCCGTCTCCCGCTCCAAATGTTACTTAAACATTTGGATTCTGCGAAATTCATTAACATCTAAACTTAAAACTAAACTCAATTTAAAACATAAGCTTAAAACTTTAATCACAAGTATTCCATTGCTACGAATCAGTTCTGATACCAGCAACTAAGATTAAAATTTGACGTTCCGTATTTAATATCAAAAGCGGTGTTTGATCTTTTGTAAAAACCTGTGCGCTAAAATCATCTGCTAATTGGGGTAAGGCCACCGAAGAAAAACTCAGATCCACCTTCACAGGCAAATGGTTTCCGTCGATGGATTTGATTTCTGCTATTTGAAATGTATTGGCCCCATCTAAACTGGGTATCGAGCGGTTTTGTAATTTCACCTGAGCCAAAAAAGAAGGCTGCTGCAAAGCTTGAATTATTTTTTTGTGAAAACGAAGTAAGACTCCTAAGCAAACCAAATCGATCAACAAAATAATTGCGATTAAACTGTTTTTAGCAACAGGCTGAATCTGCAAATTCAACAGCAGCATTAAGGGTAAATTCAAAACGATCACAGCTAAAAATCGCCCCATCCACATTTTAAAAAAAATTCTTTTTATTTCTGGATTCACAATTTGATGCTAGTCCGGAGGCGTTCGAATTCAAATAAATATTCACCCAATCACCCCTAAATCTGTACCTGGCATCTTTTTCATAGATACGAAACAGGTTTAAAGCCAATATATTGATTCTGAGAGGGTTGATTTTACAAATTATCGAAATTTGATGCTCTCTTAGAAAAAATCGTATATACTGCTCGCTCAACTGTCATTTTCGTAATTCATTAGATGTCCTACTGTCTTCTGTTAATGGCCCCAATAACCTTACAGGAGGCACAAATGGGAAAAAAAATATACATCGGTAATCTTTCTTTCGGCGCAGACGATCAGGCATTAACTGATTTATTCGCTCAATTCGGTAACGTTGAATCAGCACGTATCGTAACTGATCGTGATTCTGGTCGTAGCAAAGGTTTCGCTTTTGTTGAAATGTCAACAGATGCAGAAGCTACTACTGCTATCGAAAAATTAAACGGAACTGATTTTTCAGGCCGTACTTTAAACGTCAGCGAAGCTAAACCTATGGCTCCACGTGAAAACCGTGGCGGTGGACGTGGTGGTTTCGGCGGTGGTCGCTCTCGTTACTAAAATATTTCCTTCATAAAAAAGGAGATATTTTATGGCTAAAGACGATCTCGTCAAAATTGACGGCAAAGTCACAAACATTTCTGGCGGCGGTAGTTATCGAATTATGTTGGATAACGGAACCGAAATTAATGGCAAACTTTGCGGCAAGATGAAAAAGTTTAGCATTAAAATAGTTGTCGGTGATCGTGTGAATATTGGGATTTCCCCGTACGATCCAACTCACGGACTGATTTTATTGCGACACAAAGTCCAAAAACAAATGTAATCATTTGAAACCAGATGTGAAAACATCTGGTTTTTTTATTTCTTCAGTCTAGACAATTCATAAAATCAAAAATATCGTTCATATATGATTAAGATTTACGGATACAATAAATGTGATACCTGCCGAAAAGCGATTCAATTCCTAGAAAAGCAAAATATTCCATTCGAAAATAAACCCATCGTCGAACAACCACCGACAATCACTGAGCTTAAAAAAATGCTGGGATTCATTGAAAAAAATGGCGGGACTTTTAAAAATTTATTTAATACTTCAGGTGTCCAATACCGCGAGTTGGGTATTTCTGAAAAGCTAAAATCAGGATGGACTGAAAAGGCGGCTTTGCAGCTGCTATCTGAAAACGGAAAGCTGATCAAAAGACCTTTTTTATTAAGTGATGATTTTGGTTTTGTTGGTTTCAAAATCGATGAATGGAAAAAAATATTCAAATAACTATTTTTGATTCCAAAGTGGTTTTTCTTTTAAAGTTTTTTTAAAAATGGGACAATCTTTGTCGTGAGCATTCGGCAAAACCCCCATGCTCATTAAAAATTCGTTGACGATTTCCCCGCCAGTAAATTTAAAGGTCTTTTTAAATAATCGAACCCACTGCTCTTTGGTTAAAGGATGATGGAATTCGATCCATTTTTTAAATGAACCGAATTCTTTTTGTAATTGTAAAACAGTTTTGGCGTTTTCAATGGCGGCATTAATTTTTAATCGATTGCGAATAACTCCGGGATCGTTCATTAACCGCTGGCGATCCTTGACCGAATAGGCCGCAATTTTTTTGATTTGAAATTGGCTGTAGGCTTTACGAAATGAAACTTGTTTTTTTAAAATAGTTTCCCAACTGAGACCGGCCTGATTGATTTCAAGAATTAAACGACAAAAGATTTCATTATCGTCATGGATCGGAAAACCATACTGTTTATCATGATATTTCTGATGCAGTTTCTGAGATGGCGACGACATGTTTTTTAAAGCTTTACAATAAGACATGTCATCACCATAAATGAGATTGCAAATACTTCGCAATCAAAAATTTTAATTTCTAGTGGTGACCGTGACCGCCACCAGTTAATGTCAGGCGAAAACTTTGAATTTCGGACTGGCCTTGATCGTCAGTCAATCGCACACGAACTTCCCATTCGCCGCCCATTATAAATTGGACATTGCGAACCGTAAAAACACCCGGCAATACTTGGCCATTTTGATCCAGCGTTCTTTGAACTTGTGTCGGTGCTGAACCGTGCCCCATACTGGGCATCCACAAAGCCACTTCAACGGAATCATTCAAGTCAACAGGTTGATGATTTTCTGGATTTTTAGCTTCTAAAATCAGAATCGATTCTTTTCCAACCACAGGTGGCGATTGAAACCCCGCATGCATATGCAAAGCCCCTTGCTTGAAAACGAAGTGTGCAGCCAAAGGCTGATCACCATGATCACCGTGCGCAAAAGTTGAAAGTGAAACTAAAACTGTAGCGATAGCAACTGAAATTTGAATACAAAAACGTTTAAACATAAGGCTCCTTCTTTGTGATCCATTCGTTAAATCAAATGATCCACAGCATGTCACCGCAACAATATGTTGCACATACAAAAGGGCTTGAGGGACTTATATTCAATTTATGAAAAAATTATTTATTTTATTGTCCTTTGTGTTTCAATCCCAATATGTGTTTTCAGCGACGTCGTTATTACCTCTGAAAGGACAGGATTTATTTTCAAGCAAATCTATCGAAATCGACCTTAAGCAAAAAAAAGGTGTCGTCGTTGTATTTCTTTCGGCCAAGTGTCCTTGTTCAAATAGTCACATTACTGAAATTAAAAATTTAGCGAGTGAATACCCCGATGTCTCTTTCGTTGCGATTCATTCCAACGCGGACGAGTCTGTTGAATTTTCAAAACCTTATTTTGAAAAAATGGCTTTGCCTTTTCCCGTCATCCAAGATCACAACACCGAAATAGCCGACCGCCTGCAGGCATTCAAAACGCCACACGCTTTTATTTTATCTAATCAAGGCGATATTATTTATCAGGGGGGTGTCTCTAACAGCAAAGACTGCAGCAAAGCCGACAAACTGTTTTTAAGAGAGGCCATAGTGGATTTACAAAGCGGGCAAAAAATTCGCACACCGGAAGGACGAACACTGGGTTGTTCGATTGCACGTGGAGAAAAAAATGAAAAATCAAACTAAGAACTTTTATGTTACGCTAGTTTGTTTATTTGGAATTTTAACAAGCTGTGCAGAGCCTAAATATATTCAAAAAAACAATAGTTCTAATCAGAATGTTTCAGGCCAGGAATTACAGGCGGATTGTTCTTTGCAATTTCAAAACTCAAAATTATGTTTTACTTGGAAATGGGAATCTGAACCCTCTGCCACTGTGATGGCATCCATCATTTTAAAAACCTATCGATTAAATTATTTGGATCAAACAGCTGTTGAAACAGATATGATTTCAACACCTGAATTGGTCTTATGGATGCCCAGCATGGGGCACGGCTCCAGCCCGACTGCCAGCGAGCGACTTGATATGGGCACCTATCGAATCAAAA
>DALYIB010000203.1:0-4274 GCA_031970595.1 Pseudobdellovibrio sp. | reverse complement strand
TTGCGCAGCAGTTTCAGAAAAATGGTTTTTTAATTCCATCGGGCGTGACCGATACCCGTAAAGAGCCCAACAACAAGCTGGGCAACAGACCGAACAAAGTATGGAAATACCGGCCGTTTACCAGGGTGATTCAGGGATGGAAACCTTATCAAATCGTGCGAAATTATATTCAGTTAAATATCAAAGAAGCAGCTGGATTGATTCGGTATAAACCGCAAAGACTGAAGGGATTGTCGTCAACTGAGTGGGAAACGTTGTGGAGTTAAAAAGTCATTCGATTGAATGGAAAAGAATATGCAACTAGAAAGCAAATAGAGCGATTGGCAAATACTTTGGAGTTAGATTAGATTTCAATAATACATCGAAATTAATAAAAAAGGCTTCCGAAGAAGCCTTTTGAAGTTACATTTTTTAAATCAAATTATGATTTGTAGTTTTGATAAGAAATTTTACTTTCTATTAGAGTGAGCTTATTAAAAATTAAAACCCACTTTAGCAGCGTAAACGCGATTTTCAATATTCGTAGAGCTTGTTCCGACTTCTTCGCCGTAAGTAACAGCATCAATTTCGACAACACCCAGTAACAAAGTTAATCCCGCTGTGTAATACATTTGATTCATACCCACGCGGAATTGTGTTTCAAACCAAGTTCCTGGTGAATAATCAAACTCGAAACCAGCGTGGCTGGATTTGCGTGTTGTTGTGTTTGGATGCATTAAGTTTTTTGCTTCGGCAGTTGCACGAATTTTTAAATCGCCCATGCTGAGGATTTCATAACCAACACCTAAATCAATCACGCGTGAATTCTTGTCAGGGGCCTCAGTCGCGTCTTTGTTGATCATTGTAGATTTTGAATAGCTTGAACTAATTAAATTTCTGATAACAGCACTGACGGCCAAAGGTTGATAAGAACCTGATTCTTGTTCAGCAGCAACTTCGGTTTTTTCGCTAGCTGGTGTTTCTGTTTTTTCTGCTTTTTCGGCTTCTTTTTTAACAGCTTCAGGAAGCGGTGTTGGATTTTCTTTCGTGGCAGCCGTATCAGCTGCGACAGCTGGTGTTGTATCGCCAGAAGCAGTTTCAGACTGAACTGTACGAGTCGCGTCCGCTGAAGCAGGCTCTACTGATTCAGGAGTTTTCGCTTTGACCTCAACGTTCATGTCATCAGCTGGTTTTTCGATTTCCTTTTTGATGGCCTTTGGTGTTCCAAATTCAGGAGTCCATAAAAAGCCAATATCTGCATCAAAATTCATACCTTCTTTGAAACGATCTTTACTGAAAACGTTGGAATTATTGGCTAGTTCGGCAACGGGAACTGTTTGTGCCACAGTATTTCTGTGGATTCCTTTGACAGTGGCTCCGGCATAGATGTTTGGCATAATTTCTTGGCCGTAACCAAAAGCAACAGTCGTGTCTTTGATCAAATTGATATCCAGTGCTGGTCCAAATTGTTTATTCACGGATAAATCAAATGATAAGTCGACTGGTAAAATCGCAAAGCCCCAACTAGGGCGCACCCAAAAAATTTCAGCGGCTTGGATGCGGCCACCTAATTGTTTTCCATAATATTTATCCAAGACATTTGAAATCGCGATAATTTTATCTGAATCAGTGACGGCACCTTTTTCCGCATCGCTGATGTCTGTCATCATTTTCATTGTGTCCATGGCGACACCGGCGCCGGCCAAAGTAAATTGGATTTCACCGCGTTTTTTCTTGGCCAATGTCGCTGGGTTGTACATCAAGGCAGTGTAATCATCCGAAATCGTTGTAAAAGCATTTCCCATACCCATCGCACGAAGTGATTGATATTGATTATGAACTTTAGTGCTAAGTGATTCCGCCGCAAAGGATGTTGAGGCAGTTAAAATAAGGGCGCTGAGTAAAAATTTTTGTTTCATTTCATTTCCTTTTCAATTTGAACACGAAATTATCGTATCATTTCGAGACCGAACAGGAACTGATATTTAATAAAATTATATTTAAGTACGGGTGACCAATTTGAGACTGAATTTTGGATCAAATTCTTTAACTAAATTTTGATTTTCAGCTTATCTTTGGTCTAGGTCTTGCCGATAAAATTATTACATCAATTTAGTCAGGTCGAATCCACGACCAGATTCACCTTGAAAGGAAATAATATGAAGTCGAGCTTCACGTTCAAACATCTAGACCATTCACAATCCTTGGTAGAATACACAAATCAAAAGCTAGATGAAGTTGGAAAGTTCTTATTGAAGGACGGACGCTGCAATGTCTATTTTTGGAAAGATCATCACGAGTTTTATGTTGAAGTCAGTGTTAATTCTAAGCAGAAATTTTTCAAAGCTTCAGCCAATGCAACAGATATTTATGTCGCCGTAGATATGATGGCGGATAAATTAGAAAAACAATTCTTAAAAGTTAAAGAAATTTATTTGAATCACAAGAAATTTGATTTATCCAAAGAGGGAAGGCTGCATGAAGTGAACAGTCAGTTTGAATACAACCCGCGTGGTCGTAAATCAGCTGCGTAGTGAATTATTATTTAAATAATATTGGGAATAAGGGCTTCGTAAAGAAGCCTTTATTTTTTTTGGAAACTAATTAGAACTTCACCTAAACGAAATCCCCACTTTGACATCACGGCTTTGTTCAGCAAAGTTTTTTCGTCGACTAAAAACATCCAATCATCAAATTGAACTTTCCAAGTTGTACCATCAACGTCTAAGTTTAAAGTATAGGCCCAATTAAATGCGTTACCAGCCGCTTCGCCTAAGGCTTTGCCGTCGACGTCAGCAGCTGTGCCTTCGTATTTTCCATCGGCCAATTTTTTCAATGTCCAAATTCGTTGTGTTTTTGTGCCGTCCGACCATTTAAAGTCTTCGATGAGAGTTCCCACACCATCTGGGGTCCAACTGGCTTTCATGTCGACGACGAATCTTTTTTTAACTGTCCCCCAGCGGTCCATAAAAACGCCCTGAGCAACCAAATCGCCATTCAAGTAAGAATCCAGTTGAAGGATCGGCTTTTCGTTTTGGTATTGTTTAACGCTGGTGCTGCACCCGAATAAATAAAGGCATCCAATAAGTCCTAGAAAATATTTCATAAATGGCCTCTTTTCCTTTATGACAGAATGAAGAAGGATCTTTTGAAAGTCCATAATTAAGACTTTTTGAGTGCTAAAATACAGCTTAAAACCAGAGCGTTTAAAAATGTAAAAAACGTCTCAGTCCAGTGTTGACCCCTGTGCAAACACAGAGTAATTTTCTGGTTTTGAAATTATTGAAAGGGAACACGAGAAATGAAAAATTATATCTTCACAAGTGAGTCAGTTTCTGAAGGCCATCCGGATAAAATGGCGGATCAAATCAGTGACGCGGTATTGGATGCTATTTTAGCTCAAGATCCGAAAGGACGCGTTGCCTGTGAAACCCTTTTAACAACAGGTTTGGTTGTTGTTGCTGGTGAAATCACAACTTCAGCAAAAGTGAACTTTAGTGAAATCGCTCGTCAAACAGTTCAAAAAATAGGCTATGACGATTCTGATAAAGGTTTTGACTATAAAACGTGCGGAGTAATGGTGGCTTTGGGTCAGCAATCTCCGGATATTTCTATGGGTGTCAAAGAAACGGGATCTGATGATCAAGGTGCTGGTGACCAAGGTTTGATGTTTGGTTATGCGACGAATGAAACTCCTGAGTTCATGCCTTTAACACTTTCAATGTCTCATAAGCTTGTGAAAGATCTTGCGCAGTTAAGAAAAGCCAACAAAGTAAACTGGTTACGTCCAGATGCAAAGTCACAAGTTTCTGTTCAATACGAAAACGGACAGCCAAAACGTATTGATACGATTGTTCTTTCGACTCAGCATGCGGATTCAGCTTCGCAAAAAGAAATTCATGATTTTATCATGGAAGAATTAATCAAAAAATCGATTCCAGCTCAGTGGATGGATAAAAATACCAAATTTCATATTAATCCAACAGGTCGCTTTGTGACAGGTGGTCCAATGGGTGATGCGGGTTTAACAGGCCGTAAGATTATCGTTGATACTTATGGTGGTCATGGAGCTCACGGCGGTGGTGCTTTCTCTGGGAAAGATCCTTCGAAAGTGGACCGTTCTGCGGCGTATGCAGCTCGTCACGTGGCTAAAAATATCGTAGCAGCGGGTCTGGCTGAAAAATGTTTAGTTCAAGTTGCTTATGCGATTGGTGTTGCTCAGCCAGTAAGCATCACTGTGCAAGATTACGGGACAAGCACCGTCGGCACTGAAAAGTTAGAAAAAGCAGTTCGCC
>DALYIB010000202.1:0-4322 GCA_031970595.1 Pseudobdellovibrio sp. | reverse complement strand
TTACAACGTATGAACCGCTTTGCCAAATTTTGGGATTTATATGCGAACAGCGGCGAATTCAAAAACAGTATGGCTTTTTTGCAAAAACAAGAAGGTTCTTTTTTTTGGAACTTTATGAAAATTGTCGATTATTTATCGGCTAAATACACAGATACTCATTCGATTTCCCTGATTTCATTAGCAGAATCGCTTTATAAATATTTAATCCAATCCGGATGTTCCGAAGAAAAGGCGCGGGAGCTCATCATCAGCGATTATTGCGAAGGCGCTAAAAAAAGAGATCTGCCGCCGTTTTTAAAGCAGTTTCAACGTCCTTTAACCGATGCCAGCACAACAAAATCGTTGAACCGTCGTCAAATCAATCATTTAAATTAATACTTTATCAAAAAATTCGCTCTGACTATTGACGTAATTCCGTCTTGGGAACCATTCGTTGTTCTGACTGAAAAAAACGGTGCACATAAGTTTTTAATTCGTCGATGGTTTTAGCTTTGTCAGTAAGACCATACAAAGTATGACCAAATTCAAGCCAAACATGAGAAGTCTTCACAAAAAATAATATTTTCCTCAAAATCAAATTTTCACTGAGACCCAATTCATTTTTAAAATGCTGTTCACACAATTCGATATAACGACAAAACATTCGCCCATATTCGGCGCCTTCGGCCTCGGCCGAATCCGGCAAACCGTGCAATTGAACCCAATCGCTGGGCTCTAGATTTTGTAAATGTCCCCACTGAGCCACCAGCCATGGGCGTGCAATCAAAGCCCGGCCAATCATGACTTTATCAGCCCCTGTTTCGGAAAGCATTTTTTGAACATCTTGAATAATTTGAATATCCCCGTTACCGATCACGGGAACTGATATATTTTTTTTCAAGGCCGTAATCTGTGACCAATCTGCAGAACCTCGGCGTTGTTGTTCCGGCGATCTGGGGTGCAAAGTAATCCAATTGGCACCTGCTTGAACCAATTGTTCCACAAATCGAATCAGTTCGTCTGTGGATTTATCACTGCCCACTGCACGCAGTTTCACTGAAACCGGGATGGGTTTTTCCAAGCTTTGACTGGCCTGGACGGCATAACGAACGACATCCGCTGCATAATTCACATCGCCCATCAAGGCGACCCCGTAATTGTGTCGCAAAGCCTTTTGTACGGGACACCCCATATTGATATCAACACCTGCAATGTCCCATTCTTTTTTAAGGCGCTGAATACTGAGCTGAATGGCTTGCTGATCATTCCCCAAAATTTGTGGTACTAATCCTTGTTCATTTTTTAAAACAAATGTCTCTGTTGAATGACCTAACCCTTCGAATGGAATTCGTCGTGAGTTCAACATTTCAGTGGGCCACATGGTTGAGGTGTTTTTAGGCATGTATTCCTGAATAACTTGTCTTTGAACGGCATGAGTCAGCCCCACCATCGGCGCTAGACAGATAGGAAAATGACGATCAAATAAACCGGATTGGTTAACATTATGCACAGACATCTTTTACACTTTCTTTTTTAAAAAGAACAGGATTAGATCTATATATGACAGCATTTACAAAGCCCTTTGATAAAAGTATCGGGATTATCGGCTCAGGACAACTGGCTCGGATGCTTTGTCTGCGTGGCCGAGAAATGGGTCTGCAAGTCCATGTTCTGTCAGACAAAAAAGACGACCCCGCCAGCCAAGTTTGTACAAAATGGCATAAAGGCAATCCCCATAATTTAAAAGATCTGAAAAAGTTTTCTGCCGAAGTCGATATCGTGACCTTCGAAAGTGAATTTATTCCAGGGTCTTTATTGGATCAAATTCCTTCGTTGAAAAAAAAATGTTTACCCAATACGACAGCGCTTAAAAAATTACAGGACCGATGGCCACAAAAAGAATTGCTTTGGGATTATAAAATCCCAACCAGTCCTTTTATGAAACTGGGATCTAAGGATGACTTGGACCTAGCTTTTGAAGTTTTTAAAGGTCAAATGGTTTTAAAAAGTCGCTTCGGCGGATATGATGGGTTTGGGACTTTTGTTATCAAATCACCTCAGGATTTAAATCAGTTCAAACTCAAAAACAAAGGCCTTGAAAGCCATTTTATTGCCGAAAAATTTATTTCTTTTAAAAGCGAAAAATCTTTGATTATTGCTCGTAATACAAAAGGCGATTTTTTTACATATCCGCTGGTAACAACTGTGCAAAAAAACAATCAATGTTATCAAGTTTTTGGCCCCAGCTATCACCCTCAGGAAAAAGCCTTGTTAAAAAAAATCACTCAGTGTTTGAATGCGATTCATTACGTAGGCGTGATTGCTTTTGAATTATTTGATACAGGACATGAATTGATCGTGAACGAAGTGGCTCCTCGGGTTCACAATTCGGGGCATATTACTTTGGACGCCTTTAATATTGATCAATTTGAACTGCATCTGCGCGCCTTGCTGGGGCTGAAATTCCCCGAACAAGTTTATTGCAGCCAAGTTTTCCTAATGCAGAATTTATCTGGCCAAACAAACCGCAAAGTCCGATTCCTAGGAGCTCTAGAAGGCCGACTGTACTGGTATGAAAAAAATAGAAATCGTCCTCTGCGAAAAATGGGACATATTAATTACATTGGAAATTCTCTTAAAAATTTACAAACTTTTGCTCAGAAAGATTTAAAGAAAATAATTCTATGAAAAAAAACACTGTGGCCATTATTATGGGTTCTGAATCCGATCTGAAAATTATGAACCAAGCCACCGAGGCTTTAAAGTTATTCAAAATTAATTATCATATTGAAATTGTATCCGCTCATCGGACTCCTGAAAAAATGGTCGAATTTGCAAAAACGGCCCATGAAAAAGGTTTTCAAGTCATTATCGCAGGTGCTGGCGGAGCGGCTCATTTACCTGGAATGGTTGCGAGCCTGACCCCACTTCCGGTGATTGGTATTCCCGTGAATGTGACTTCGCTAAATGGCTTAGACGCTCTGCTGTCGATTGCCCAAATGCCCAAAGGCGTTCCCGTAGCTACGATGGCTGTCGATAATGCCTACAATGGCGGATTGTTGGCAGCACGTATCTTGGGTTTAAGTGATTCAGCTATTTTGAAAAAATTAAATTCTTTTGCGAAAGCCCAAAAAGTCAAAGTTCAAGACATGAACAAAAACATTCAAAAGAAACGGCGTTAAAATCAGATCTGCTACAAATTGCGTTTTGTAAAACGGAACGCCCATCAAGTAACACTGAAACAAACCGGATAAATCTTTGGAATAAGCGACTCCTGATTCCACAGCCCAAACACCGAAATTAGAAACCAAGAAAAAAATCAAACTTCCAGCCAGAGGCGCCAACAAATTTTTCTTCCACTGCGAATCTTCAGAGAACAACGATCCCATCAAGACCATCAAAGCAAATCCGCCATAAACAAAAGGGACTGTGCTGTGAAATCCAATAACCAGATCTGTCACGAACAACGCGATCACTGGAACTAAAATTTTAAGGATTCGATTTTGAATTAAAAGACCCGCGACCACAGAAACAGCACCGACGGCGGTCATGTTCCATTGATGCGGAACTAAACGAGATGCAATAGCGATCATTATCAAAAAGACGAAAAGAAAAAGATCAGAGGACTTGAATGATTTCATAGAGCCCCATCATAAATGAGGCTCTATATGGAAACAACTATTAATTCACGTCTTTGAAGTCAGCATCGATGACATCATCGCCATCTTTGCCCGTCGCACCCGGTTGTGCACCTGCATCAGCACCCGGTTGTGCACCTGGCTGGGCACCAGTGGCTTTATAAGCCGCTTCTGCCATCTTGTGCGATACTGTCTGTAACTTTTCAAAAGCCGCTTTTAAATCTGGCGTAGATGCTGTTTTATTTTCTAAAACTTTTTTAGCATCCGCCAAAGCTTCCTTCACAGGGTCTGTTTCGGCTGCTGATAATTTAGAACCTGCTTCATTCATCGTTTTTTCAGTTTGATAAACCAAGTTATCTAAATTGTTACGAGTTTGTGCAGCTTCTGCTTTTTCTTTATCAGCTTCAGCTTGCATTTCAGCTTCTTTAACAAGTTTTTTAATTTCTTCCTCGTTCAAACCCGACTGAGCTGTGATTTTGATTTGCTGTGATTTACCCGAAGATAAATCCTTGGCTGATACATTTAAAATACCATTAGCATCAATATCAAAAGCCACCTCAATTTGCGGCACACCACGTGGAGCCGCTGGAATTCCAGTTAACTCGAAACGTCCTAATGATTTATTGTCAGAGGCCATTTTTCTTTCACCCTGAAGGACATGGATATCAACACCTGGTTGATTATCCGCAGCCGTCGAGAAAACTT
>DALYIB010000201.1:0-4359 GCA_031970595.1 Pseudobdellovibrio sp. | reverse complement strand
TTGGCCATTGCTGCCGATTGCAAAACCAATTCGCAGGCTTCGGGTATTGTCATGAAATAACGAGTAATTTCCGGGTGCGTGACCGTCACAGGGCCCCCTGAACGGATTTGCTCTTTGAACAACGGCACAACAGATCCCGATGATCCTAATACATTTCCAAAGCGAACCATTGAAAAAATGGTTTGGGGATATTTACGCGCAAACATTTGTACACACATTTCCGCAACACGTTTCGTAGCCCCCATGACATTCGTAGGGCGAACCGCTTTGTCGGTCGAAATTAAAATAAAATTTTTGACAGATCCCTCGACCACAGCATTTAAAACTGAATGTGTTCCGAAAATATTATTCATGACTCCTGCGATCAGGTTTTTTTCTACTAATGGAACATGTTTATAGGCAGCGGCATGAAACACCGTTTGGACATGGTATTTTTGGATTAAGTTTTTTAATAGTGAGGTATTTAAAACATCGCCTAGTACGGGGATGATTTCAATTTTAGGATTTAAATCATGCAGCTCTTTTTCGATTTTATACAAAGAAAATTCATTGGCTTCAAATACGATCAATTGTCTGGGATGACGAGCTAGGACTTGGCGACAGATTTCTGAACCAATCGAACCACCGCCTCCAGTGACCAGAATCACTTTATCAGCTGTCATTTTGGCGATTAATTCTTCGTTCGGTAGCACCGGATCACGACCTAATAAATCCTCGACACCGACTTCGCGGATGTCTTCGATTTTAAATTTTCCATCAACGATCGCGTTCATTCCGGGAATGATTTTTAATTGAATACCTGGTTGCTGAAACTGTTGAATGATTTTTTTTCTTTGATTCAAACTGGCTGATGGAATGGCGAATAACAGCTGAAAACAGTCATGCTCGGCCATCAACTCAATCGCCCGTTCAGGTTTGTAAACCCGAATACCGGCAATGCTGGTACCTTGTAATTCTTTGTTATCATCAAAAAATAAAACCGGTTGATATTCAGGCGAAGTCATCATCGACAAGGCTGTTTGCAATCCCGCGCGCCCTGCTCCGTAAATGGCGACCTTTTGACGACGACGATCTTTGCGTTCAAATTGACGAATAATCCCACGCGCTAAATAACGACTGAGAGTAATGTAGCTGACACTGATCACACCATAGATCACCAAAGAAGAACGAGGAACACCCGTTGTCTGTGTCATGACAATAATAGCGGTAATTAAAAATACTGAAAATAAAACACCCAGAACAACAGTGAATAAAATTTTCTCGTCAAAATAACGAATCACTGCGCGGTACAAACCCAGTTTGATAAAAACCGGAACTGTAAAAATGGGCAGAACAATAAAAATCCACCAGATCTGATTCAAAGGAAAATAAACAGTTCCTAATCGCAGCGCAATTGCTGACCAAAATGCCAACGGAATTAAAATGACATCCGCCAACAGCATCATTAAAATTTTAACTTTTCTTGGTAACGTCGCAATTTGATTATACATATTTAAACTCTCTGATCATAAAATATTGATCAAACAAGTTAATAATGACATGATCTGTACCGATATGAAAAGAATATTTGATTTAACCCTAGCCCTGATATTAATTGTTCTATTTTCAGCCCCACTGCTTATTGTGGCAGCATTGGTTCGCCTGACTTCAAAGGGACCTGCGATCCACTGGTCAAAAAGAATTGGCATCAATAACAAAATTTTTCTAATGCCTAAATTCAGATCAATGAAAGTTGATGCCCCTCAATTAGCAACCCATCTAATTCAAGATCCGGCAGCACTTTTGACGCCGATCGGTGGTTTTATTCGAAAAACCAGTTTGGATGAACTTCCCCAATTGTGGTCTGTTCTGGTTGGCGACATGAGCTTTGTCGGCCCTAGGCCTGCACTTTTCAACCAAGATGACTTAGTCGCTTTGCGTACTGAAAAGTCAGTTCACACTTTAAAACCGGGAATCACCGGCTGGGCCCAGGTGAATGGTCGCGATGATTTACCGATCCCGGTCAAAGTGAATTTTGATGAATGGTATTTAAAAAACCAAAGCTTGGCTTTGGATATCAAAATTATTTTTTTAACTGCATACAAAGTTTTTAAATCTGAAGGGATTCAACACTAGTTTTTTAAAACAGTAGTTCCGTTCCAACCAATCTGCTGACGCGCTTTTTGATCTGAGAACGTCAAAGGCTCACTCAATTTTTGCAGCCGCTTTGTTGTCAATGGAAAACCAGGAATCCAATCACCGATACCGGCTGCCAACTGAATCAGAAATCGCGGCACAGTCAGACGTATAAATCCAGGATTGTATTTTTTTATTAAATAATTACTTAGTGTATGCAAATCCGGCGAAACACCATCGGTCACATTGTACACACCACTTTTTTGAATCGTCATTGTTTCCAAGTGCTGCACAATAAAAGCTGACAGTTCATTGACATCCACCATGGATTTTCGCGGACTAACTCCTTGAATCAATAAATAGCGATTTTTTTGAATCGCTCGAATCAAGTGTCCTAAATTTCCTGGGGGCTGTTCACCAAAAATCAAAGGAGGACGCAAAACACAATAGCTGATCGAACGCGCCTGCGCCCAATTCACAAGAATATTTTCGGCTGCCAATTTATAACGACCATAAGCTGTTTGCGGATTTAAAGGGGTGCCTTCATCAATCCCAGTTCCACGTTCCAAACCATAAACAGCGACTGTGCTGATAAAAATAATTTTTTGTACGGACGTTTTTTCAAGTGCTTTCAGTAAATGAATCATGCCCTGTTCGTGGGATTTTTGATATTCCACATCCGAACTGGTGGCACCCGTTTCATGGGCCAGACCGGCACAGTGGATCACTGCCGAAATATCATTCGGCAATTCAGGAATTTGCAGACCTAAATCGCAGATAACGTCATTTTTGGATGAACGCCCCAACGTGATCACATTTTGTGATTTGAATTTATCCAAAATGTATTGGCCTAAAAACCCTGTGGCACCTGTTAATAGAATCATTCCTTAAGCAATCCACTTTTTAAGTTTTTTTTGCAATGGTGTCTCAACTAATTTATGAATTAAAAAAGACACAAACGTAAATAAAACGACAACAAAAAATAATTTAAATAAATTAGCGTCATTATAGAAACCTAAATAATTGAGAAGTTTTTGTCCAAGATGTTGATGAATTAAATATAGCGGATATGAAGCAATTCCCACAAAAGTATAGAACCCACCAAATTTTTTAAAAACTTTTGGAAATAGAACGCAAAAAGTAAAAATAAATAAAGCAATAAGCGTAGCATTCAGATCAAAAGGAATACTGCTATTATAAACTTCATATGAACGCATAATAATAATCCTTATAACGCTGCTTAACAACAGGGCAATCTTTTTAAGTAATTCTTCGTTGGCAAAAGATATCCCAATTAGAAAGTACGGAAAAAAATATGAAAGTTCATAAAAAAAGTTAACTTTTGAAATTCTAAAATAAGTAAAAAGGGACACAACTAGTACTTGTGATATTATTCTTATATTTTTAGGCAAAATCATTATAAATGAAATCACAAAATAAAA
Source organism: Pseudobdellovibrio sp. (assembly GCA_031970595.1). Lineage (GTDB taxonomy): Bacteria > Bdellovibrionota > Bdellovibrionia > Bdellovibrionales > Bdellovibrionaceae > Pseudobdellovibrio. Next base: position 802 of record DALYIB010000201.1, on the reverse strand, counting down.
TTGAAATTCAATTATTAAACTCCAGTAGGCTCCATCTGGAAGAGAGTATCCATATCCAGCACCAAATCGATTAATTATTTTTTCTGGCAAATTAATTAATGGCAAATTTACAATTGTCCCTAATACGTCACTAAAAGAGATCAAATAATGATCTTTAAGATTATATTCAGTAAATAAATTTTTAAAAATATATATCAAAATTGAAACTGCTGCTAGTGATGGCAACAACCTAATCCATCTTTTTTTTAAAAATTCAAAGCCACTTGATGAAGACTCTGCGCTAAATTGAATACAGTATCCACTGACCATGAAAAATAACAAAACTCCATAGTGGCCCATACTAAAAATAATATCTCCATAAAATGGCCTGTAATGATAAAATACCACAAAAATGATTGATAGAGCTCTAAGGAAATCAATATTGGCGAGACGGCTATTTTTATTCACGTAATTATAGTATAAGATCGCACATTATTTATCAAACAAATTAGAATATTGACTGTAAATCTATGATCAGTCTAATCTTGCCAAATGAATGAATTAGTCACCGTCATCACACCTGCTTATAATGCTGAACGTTTCATCGTAAAAACGATCCAATCCGTCCAAGACCAAACTTATCAAAACTGGGAACACCTTGTTGTCATTGACTGCAACAGCAAAGACAGCACTGAAAAATTAGTTCAAGAAATTTCAGCCAAAGATCCCCGTGTGAAATGTATCAAATCACCCAAAGCCTTAGGTGCTGCGAACAATCGCAACGTCGGAATTGATTTAGCCAAAGGAGTTTATTTGGCTTTTT
>DALYIB010000200.1:0-4441 GCA_031970595.1 Pseudobdellovibrio sp. | reverse complement strand
AGACATTTAAATTGCCACCTTCTTCGGTCATGAGTGGGCGATCCATGGCTTTGATGTAATCGCTGGGTTTTAGTTTTGATAATCGGCGAATGGATGCGCGGGCCGCTGCGCGACCGCCAGGTCCATAGGAATTAATCAAGGCTTTGTATTGAACCTTTAAAAGCTGCGGATCGCGTTCGTATTTTTTGTTGTAGCTTGTTAACAACGGTTCGATATCCTTGTTCCAAGAATTTGCAAGACCCATCAATGAATATAAAACATTTCTTTCCATGCCTTCGCCAGCTTGGATGAAACTGCATTTATTGGACAAGGAAGGTTCTTTGCTCAGATCTTTTTGGGCGATGATTTTAGCAGCCTCGCAATCATCGTGGGTTGAGTTTGCAATCGATTCAATGATCGGACGGCCCCGATGTTTTTGGTGAAGATCTTTGATAAAAATGCTCGTCAGTTGCCCCATACCTGTTCCGCCACTGTTGCTGTAGTACGGTTTAAATCCTGACTCTAGCGAATACATTTCAAAAAGTGCTTCTGGCGTTATAGGCAAATTTTGAGTACGACGAAGACATTTATAAAAATCGCTGATCACGGCATTTTGATAGTTAAAAAAAGAACGTGTATAGCATTGACGAAATTGTCCGTTTTTACCAGAAGGACAAATAACTTCATTCGATGCGGCCTTAATCTGACCGGCCGCTTCCAGGCATTCTTCTTTGAAATAAGTTTTATTGGGTTCCAGCTTAGGAAGCAGAGCTTTGTTGGATTTTTCGCAATCGATACAGTCTGCTTCTGTTTTTTTCTCTAAGCCATATCTGCGACTGATCAAAGAAGTGATAGGGCTGTTTTTTTCGGCGGCAGAAAGGTTTTCAATTAAACCTTTGCTGCTTTCGGTTCCGCTGATACATTGTTGATCAGCAAAAGTTTGTTGTGACAAAAGGGCTGTAACGACGGCTATCTGAAAATAGAATTTGAGTTTCATAGGTTTATTGTAGCCTATTTAACTAAAAATTCCTTCCATTTATTGATGAGGGTCGGGGTCATTAAGGCAGAACAAATCGTTCCTTCGGTGGCCGCTTCTTTACGAGTTATTTTGGCTTCTCGACCAAGGTCGTAAATTTTGTATTCATCGACTCTGGAAAAGTACAATTCTACTTCGGATTGCATTTCATTAATGGAATCACTCATAATTTTTTTGAGCTGATCAAGGCCTTGACCTGTGAGGGCGCTGACGAAAACTCGGGGGAAATGCTTGACGCGAAATTGTCTTTCGATAGGTGCCGCGTCGACTTTGTTAAAAATATGAATAATTTTTTTCTCTTCCCATTTGAATTCTTTGATCAGTTGTTCAACAACTTCGATTTGGCGTTCCATATTCGGTGAAGAAAGATCAACGACATGTAATAAAATATCAGCTTCAGCAGATTCTTCCAGAGTGGCCTTAAAAGCTTCGATTAATTGTGTCGGTAATTTTCGAATAAAACCAACCGTGTCAGTGACAACAGCCGGAGGGCCATCATCTAAGAAAACTTTACGAGTCGTGGGGTCGAGTGTCGCAAACACCATATTTTTGGCCAAAACCTGAGCCCCTGTCAGTCTGTTCAGGATGGAACTTTTTCCAGAGTTTGTATATCCGATCAAAGCAAAACTGGGGATTTCGTTGCGTTTACGTGACTGGCGATGTTGAGCGCGATGTTGAGAAACTTCTTCGAGTTTTTTTTTGATTAAAGCGACCTTTTCTTTGGCGCGTCTGCGATCGTTTTCAAGTGCGGATTCGCCCGGGCCGCGTGTTCCGATACCGCCACCGAGTCGCGATAAGGAATCGTTCCACGCGCCGATCATGCGTGGCATTTGATCCAACAATTGAGCCAGTTCCACTTGAAGTTTTCCTTCATAAGTACGAGCTCGTTGCGCAAAGATATCTAATATTAATTGCGATCGATCAATAATACGGGCTTTGATTTCTTCTTGAAGATTTCTGGTTTGAATCCCTGAAAGCTGATGATCGATGACGACAACTTGGGCTCCAGATTCGATCACCATTTCTTTGACTTCTTGGACTTTGCCCGAGCCTATCAATGTGCCAGGGTTAAATGAGGGAAGTACTTGAACCGTAGAACCAATGACTTCGCCGCCGGCAGCGGATACAAGTTCTTCGAGCTCGCAAAGATTTTCTTTGATCTCTGTAAGAGGTTCGGTTTTAAGGCCGACCCCTACGACGATGACTTTGTCTTTGTCCTTAATTCTGAGTTCGGTCAAATTTTTTGCATCCTCTGGTTTTATCCAATTTTAGATGTGCTTTTGTGCAGCCATCCTTTTATCTAGGATGACCTGGGCTTCTAACGCTGTCAATACCACCGAACTAAAAATTGTGTCTTCAGTTGTTGTTCTTTGTAGGACGTTGGCTGCACGGCGCACGCCCAATAGAAAAGGACCTACGACTTCGACTTTTCCTAGTTGCTGTAAAAGCTTATAAGAAATATTAGCACTTTCCAAATTCGGAAAAATCAAAATATTTGCTTCGCCACCTAATTGCGAGAACGGAAAAATTCGATTTTGAATTTCGGAATTGATCGCGGTATCGGCCTGCATATCGCCTTCAACAATCAGATCTGGACGCAGTTTGCGTACGATGTCTGCGGCTTTTTTCATTTTTGCCGGAGTTCCGTCGCTGCCCGAGAAGTTAGAATAGCTCAGCATCGCAATTCGTGCTTTTTGACCGAAATGTTCGGCCACAAACGCTGTTTGAATAGCAATCTGAGCCAGTTGTTCAGCCGTCGGATTAATATTCACAGTTGTATCTGATAAAAATAAAAGTTTATTTTCAGAAATTAAAATATTCATGCCGGCTGGGACGTGATCTTTGGCCAATCCAACAGAATGCAAAATCGGACGAACGGCTTCGGCATAATTTGTTGTAGCCCCGTTTACCATGCCATCGGCATCACCTTGATCGATCATCATCGAAGAAAAATAATTGGGGTCCATCATCAAGCGCTCAGCTTCTTTGATGTTGACACCTTTGCGTTGACGACGCTTAAAAAGTTCCTCGCTGTACTGATGAAATTTCGCATGTCCTGCAGGGTTTTGGATTTCGATGCCTGTCATATCAATGTTATGAGCTTTGGCTTTTTCCAAAATAGATTCAGGATGGCCCAGCACGATCGGTTGGCAGATTTTTTCATCAATCAAAGAACGAATCGATTTTAAAATTTTAGAGCTCGTGCCTTCAGGGAAAACAATTTTTGGCAAACGTCCGTGACGGTGGGCGTTTTCATGAACACGGTGGACGCAAGAACGAATGAAAACTTTTTGTGGTCCTTGAATGGCTTCTAATTGGTCATGGTATTTTTGCCAGTCAACGATCGGTTTTGTGGCAACGCCAGAATCCATGGCGGCTTTGGCAACAGCAGGAGCCACCCACATCAAAACACGCGTATCAAAAGGTTTTGGAATTAAATAATCACGACCGAATTTAAATTGTTGGCCACCGTAGCTGGCTGAAACGTTGTCAGGGACTTCTTCACGAGCCAGTTTGGCCAAAGCCTGAACAGCAGCTAATTTCATAGCCTCGTTAATTTGTGTCGAACGCGTATCAAGAGCGCCGCGGAAAATGGACGGGAAACCGAGTACGTTATTCACTTGGTTTGGATAATCTGAACGACCCGTAGCCACGATCGCATCTGGACGAGCGGCGCGCGCAACAGCAGGAGTGATTTCTGGATCCGGATTGGCCATAGCAAAAATGATGGGGTCTTTGGCCATTTTTTTGATCATATCTCCAGTGACAGCTCCCGCGACAGAAAGTCCTACGAAAACATCGGCACCGTCAAGGGCTTCTTCAAGAGTTCTTTTAGATGTTTCGTTAGCAAATTCTTCTTTGTATTTGTTCATGCCCTGAGTACGGCCTTTGTAGATCACGCCACCAGAGTCGCACATAAGAACATTTTCTTTTTTGACACCTAGACTGACGAAAATTTTTGTACAAGAAATGGCGCTAGCGCCAGCCCCATTGACGACAAGTTTGATTTCATTAATTTTTTTACCAATGATTTGCAGAGCATTCAGCATGGCAGCACCGCTGACGATGGCCGTTCCGTGTTGGTCATCATGAAACACGGGGATGTTCATTTCTTTTTTAAGAGTTTCTTCGATTTCAAAACATTCAGGTGCTTTGATGTCTTCTAGATTAATTCCGCCAAATGTCGGTTCTAACGTGCGAACCGCATTGATAAATTCTTGGGCCGAAGAAGATTTGACTTCGATATCAAAAACGTCAATTCCGGCGAAGTTTTTAAATAAAATGCCTTTTCCTTCCATGACAGGTTTGGATGCCAACGGGCCGATATTTCCCAAGCCTAAAACGGCTGTTCCATCAGAGATGACTGCGACTAAATTTCCTTTGGAAGTGTAATCGTAAACAGCTTCGGGATTTTTTGCGATCACC
>DALYIB010000199.1:0-4451 GCA_031970595.1 Pseudobdellovibrio sp. | reverse complement strand
TTACAAAGAAGAACTCGAGAAAAAATCTTTTCAAGTTCATTACGAAGAATTAAATAAAGATCAGCTCAAATACGAAGAATCCTTGGAAAAATATGTTCGTAAGCACAAAATTAAAAAAATCAGTTTCTTTGAAATCGAAGATAAATTTTTTGAAAAACGAATTCAAATCCTTGTAGAACGATTAGGACTAGAAACAACAGTTATTCCAAGTCCTATGTTTTTGACAACTCGTTCAGAATTTAAAACCTATTTAAGCGGAACTAAAAAGCCGTTCATGAAAAATTTCTACGAAAAACAACGTCAACGTTTAAATATTCTGGTGGATAAAAACTTAAATCCTATCGGCGGTCAGTGGAGCTTTGATGCCGAAAATCGTTTAGCTTTGCCACAAAAAAATAATCCTCCGGATGTTCCACTGATTAAAAACAGCACTATTACCGAGGAAGTCATTCAGTTGACGGAAAAAAATTTTGGATCTCACCCAGGGCAAGGTGATCAATTTTGGCTGCCGACAGACCGCAAGGGTGCAAAAAAATGGTTGCAAAAATTTTTAGAAGATCGATTTGCCTATTTTGGCCCTTATGAGGATGCCATTCCCGAACATAGTGATTTTGTGTATCACTCGGTGCTGACTCCGTTTTTAAATGTGGGACTATTAACCCCTGCCGAAGTCATTGAAGCCAGTTTGGAGTATGCCGAAGAAAATAAAGTCAATATTGCTTCGGTGGAAGGATTTGTTCGACAAATCATCGGATGGCGTGAATTTATTCGTGGAATTTATCAAAACTATTCCGAAACTCAGGATAAAAGTAATTTTTTTAAACATCAGCGCAAGCTGACATCCCACTGGTATGAGGGTACGACTGGTATTGCTCCTTTGGATCGAAGTATCCACAAAGCCATTCGTTTTGGTTATACTCATCATATCGAAAGACTGATGGTGATCGGAAGTCTGATGCTGATTCTGGAAATACATCCCCATGAGGCCCATCGTTGGTTTATGGAAATGTTTATTGATTCTTCGGATTGGGTCATGGGACCGAATGTTTATGGTATGGCCTTGTTTTCTGATGGTGGAATCTTTGCGACTAAGCCCTATTTTTGCGGATCAAATTATTATCGCAAGATGGGGTCATACAAAGCTTCGGAATCCTGGTGCGATGGCGTCGATGGATTGTATTGGGGCTTTATCGAAAAGCATCAAGATTTTTTCAAAAAGAATCATCGCATGTCTATGATGGTTAAAACTGCTGAAAAAATGGATAAATCCAAGAAAAAACTAATTTACTCAGCTGCCGAAAAACTGAAATTACGACTAACGGTGTAATTATCCACATTTTTTAAAAAAAAGATTGTGGATTTTAGTCATAAAGTCTAGTTTTAAATGACATCGCTCATTTTTATAAATAAAAATTGACGAAACAGACTTATGTAGTGAAAGATGAATATGAAAGCTAATCACCAAGCTGGTCAAACTGAAAACCCTCGTCAGCGAAATCAAAGTCGCCAGGGGCAACACGGAAGTTCTTTTGGTGGAAGTTTATTACAAAACAGTCACGCTAGGATGGCGCGACCGCTTTCATGTTCAGATCCCCTTCAGCTGATTCTGACAAAAACCACTGTTTATAATTCACGATTGAATACCAAAGACATCCAAAGATTAATTCAACAGTTGTCGCGCAAATTTAAAATACGCATCCTACAACTGAAACTGACACACCATCAAATCCTGATCACAGTGCGATTTCAGCGCAAAAAGCATTATTTATCTTGGATTCGATCGCTGACGGGACTGATCCCCCGAATAGCGTGTGGGACTCAAAAAGGAGTCCCACTGAAACAGTCCTTTTGGCGACAAAGGCCACTGACGCAAATTATTCATGGAATTCAAAGCCATATTTCAGCTTTGCGCGATGAACTTAAAAATTGGCTTATCCTAGATCTGCATTTGAATAAAAAAAAATTAAGACAGCAGCTGATTCATTCAACCGCTTGAAAATTAATTGGGATATAAATCAATCTGAGGGATCGCGCGTGTTGTTGTACTTTGCGCATCCGCCGCACTGACAGAAGATCTTGTTAAGTGAGCTTCGGATCCACCACCATTTTCATAGTACTCAATGACAACACTGTATTTAGTCCCTACAACTAATGGGATATTCGCCGTGCAATCCCACATCGGACCGTGCTCTGTCCAATTACTAATAACAAGCGTGCCATTGATCCAAACACGAACTCCGTCATCCGAGTTTGTACAAAAGTAATTTGTAGCGGATGTCGCCTTATAAAATCCTGTCCAACGAACAGAAAACTGATCACCCACACCCATCGGTGCATTTCCCGATGCCCACGCAAAATTGATTTTCTGATCGATGCGCTCACCTTTTTTATTAGCCGGCAAAAACGCACTGGCTGGCGGAGGTCCACCTGTCCATGTGTAATAAGCACCTGTCAAACCCACTCCGACTTCACTGACGCTGCTGCTAGCTGCGACTGTCACAACACGACCGCCATTCACACCATTAAACGCAGCCGTCACTGTGGATGTCCCTGTTGCAACACCTGTCACAGCCCCCTTTGATCCTAAGGCATTGCTGACTGAAACGTTGGAAATATTGGATGACGACCAAATCGCAAAATCAGTCAAATCAATCACTCCACCGTCTGATAAATTACCATAAGCCTTTAAATTATAAATTTGATTTACAGTTAAACTGATAACAGGTGTCACAACAATCGAACTGATCGTTGCGCCGTTAACTCCAAAAACAGTCGTGCCCGTCACACCCGATAAAGCCGCCGATATATTTGTCGAGCGATAACCAGTAAAAGTTGGAGTCGTGGCAAGTCCTTTTGAACCAGACACATTACTCACTGTCGCGGCCGTCGTGTTTGAAGAAGACCACGTCACAAGTTCTGTAATATCTGCCGATGATGCATCTGAATAGGTTCCCGTTGCACGCAAATTGTAAGTGGCTCCTGAGGCTACCAAGGCCGTGTTCGGAGTAATTGCAATAGATGACAAAGTGACTGCATTCACAGTGACAACCAAGGTTCCCGTCACGGAACCAATCACTGCAGAAACAGTACTGGTTCCTGCAGCTAAACCCGTTACTTTACCGATTGTCGGCAAAGTATTTGAAACTGATAACACAGAATTATTGGACGAAGACCACACCGCTGTATTTGTTAAAATTTCTGTCGATGAATCAGAGTATGTTCCAGTTGCAATGATATTTTTCATTCCATTCACCGGAATACTGGATCCACCGCCGACAATAGTCAGTGACAAACTGACCAAGGATTTTGATTGCACAGTGACATTCACTGTGGCTGAAAATCCCGCGTAGCTAGCTGTAATGATTGCAGATCCTGCCGATATAAATTGAATAACACCATTTGTATAGACAGTCGCCACGGCTGAGTTTGAACTGGCCCAAACAGCTGAGCCCGTAACATCAAAACTATAAGTCGCTGTTTGTGCTGTTGCGGCCACTGTGGTTTGGGCACCGATACCGCCCGTCACTGATCCCGTAGACAAGGTCACACCATTGACAGCATAAACAGTTGTTGAAATAGTTTGCGATAATCCTTTGTAACTTAAACTGATATTTGAAGATCCTCCAGAAACACCTGAGACTAAACCTTTTGTCGTCGAATTATTCACTGTGGCGACCGCCGAATTCGACGAATTCCATGACGCATTTGTATTTGCCGTTATCAAACCAGATGAGGCATCTGAATAATGAGCCGTTGCTTGTAACTGCGTATTTCCTCCGACTGCCAAATTCAAACTTGAAGGCGATAACGCGATGGAAGTGACATTCACCACAGTAGTTGCGAATGATTTTGAATCACTTAAAATACCATCTGTAGCTGAAATTCCAATTGTCGATAGACCTGCCACATTCAGACTGGGCGTAATCGTAATTGTACAGTTTGGAGCCGAGCCCGATTTAACAATATCCGCCAAAGGTAAAACAACTGGATTCGAAGATGACAGCGTGACGCTGGAAACGCAATCTAACGTATTATCAATATCATTTAAAGAATAGTTTATAACAACAGATCCATCTGATTTGACCGACTGATCCGACAGAGTTGATAAAACAGGGGCATCATTCACAGAATTGACCGTCACTGAAAAAATTTGCTGTGCTGACGATGATCCATCATAAACTGTAAATGTTAAATTCACTGTTCCATTTTGTTGCGCCAAAGGGCTGACTGTGGCTGTACAGTTAGGTACCGCTCCTGAAAACGAAACAGCGCTGACAGGAACGAGGGCTGACTGACTAGATAAAACGCTGACTGAAGTTGCACAATCCAGTACTGAATCCGCATCATTGATTGAAAAATTAATATTTAAAACTTTTTAAGATTTTTTTTTGGAATTATTTTGAAAATATTTGAAGTAACTAATTTAAGAAAGAAATTAAATTATTCTAAGT
>DALYIB010000198.1:0-4452 GCA_031970595.1 Pseudobdellovibrio sp. | reverse complement strand
TTCTGGAATGACATTAGCTCAGAATTTGGGTGTTGAGTTACCCTATTTTGCACGACATGATTTGGCTCACGAAGTGACCGAATCAGATTTTATTCCCCTCGAATCGGCAGCTCGACAAAGCTTAACTGCCGATATTTTAAATCCAGAAATTTCAGATGCAACACTGATCAAAAAAACGCACTCACTTTTAGGAAGTGGCTTTGATTTTTTATTGGAATCACTTCAAACAAATTTAGTAAATAAAAAAGAAAAACGAAGTCAAATTTTATCATCTGCTGACTTTAATTTTGAAGTCAGTCATTCGATACATGATGCCGATATCTATGTTAAAAATAGGATTGGCCATGGAACTTTCGATGCTTTACGCAAGCAGCATTTACACGCCATTGTTATTGGAGGAGATGCCAGCCAAATAAGTGACTACATTAAACACCTTTTTTCTGGGGGCCAATTTCAATTACAAAAATTGCCGTGTCTTTATGAAAAATGGGGCTTGTCTAAATTTTACGTCACTAACTTAATGAGCGGTCAAAAGTATTTGCTGTGGGTTGTTCCACCTTCGTTACAGTATGTTCGTCATTATGCTGAATTATTTTCCTATGCACGAAAAGCACCGTCACAGTACTTTTTAGACTTAAAAGCCAGGTCAGATCTGCAATTAGCTGCCGACAGAAATGCCTCCAAAGTTAAAAGAAATTTTCGTATAGATCACGTGGCATTTGGTTACAATTCAATTTGGGAAAAGCAAATCTCTGCCATCGATTCAAATTGGTCCGTATTGCAAAAACAAAAAATTGCGGGACTTGAGCTCGGAGTCCAATTTGAAATATTAACTATCAAAAATAAGCAAACAGGCCTTCAGCAGAACTTAGCACTATTTGCTTCAGATCAAACTGTTTGGGGAGAACTTGTTTCAATACATATGAAGCCCTTCCTCAGTGCTGACCTGAAAAGCGTGACTTTTTTAGGATCCGCAGGGTCTTTATCTGCCCCACTCAATCCCTATGATGTCTCTGTGCCTGTTGAATTCAAAACAGCTGGCCAAAACATCAAACAAATAAATGCCGTTCAAAAAATTTATGGTTATCAGCTTCCTGACTTTTCTCGAAAAGTTTATTGGGAATCCAAACATGGTCATACCTATTCACCGATCCAGCAAAATTCCAGTTACTTGCGGACGATGATGAGCAAAAATATTGGTTCTGTCGACGTCGAACAGTCCTTGGTGGCTGAAGCTGTTGAAAAATTTAATACCCAGAATCCACATCAAATTCAGTTCAATGCAGTGAATGTGATAACGGACAAACCTGTGAGCTTGTTATTAAAAGAAAAAACTCAATCTGACTTAGACCGCTTGGATCGCGATCAAAAAGCCAAAGCCCGGACGATGGCTGTCCAATTAGCTTTGATGAGCGTCTTGAATGTGAAGCAACAAATGCAGTGTCTGAGTCTTTTTCAATAGTCTCATTTTGAGAGGGCCCTTTTTGTTACTCTGACTATGCTGTCAAAAATGTCGACAGCTCAAATCCTATTTATTTCAGTCTGAGCCTGGCTTGGAATTTGTATTCTATTTAAGTATCCATAGGAGACTTTATGAAAAAACATATTATGGGCTTATTAGCATTGTTAACGTTTCTTTCTAGTTGTGGCAAAAACAACGAAAGCAATAACAACAATCAACAAGTCACACAGGCCTGTGCAGCTGGTTATTACTACGCAAATAATATGTGTTACCCAATCAATGGCGGCGGCTATCCAACAAACCCGGGATATACTTATAACAATGGTTTTTACGCAGATACTTATTCAGGAACTTCGGTTCTTAGAATCGTGAACGGTGCTGCAATGAAAGAATTTTTCAAAATGGCCATGGGCGTTTGTGATCGCGCCGCTTATAACTATGGACAAGCATCATGTGATTCCTATGTTGGTGGTTCCATGGATATGATCATTCAATTTCCAAGCGCCTCTAGTAACACATTGCTAGCGACATTCATCGCGCAACCGACTTACAATCCGTATTTAAATTACCAAGCGCAGTTGCCTTCAGGCTGGGGATTATTGGGTTTAGCTTTAGGCTATACAACGGGTGTTTATTTACCAGATCCACGTTCTTATAACGGTGCTTACAGAAATCCATTGCAATTAGAAATGGCTGTTTCTGCGATTAATAACAGCCAGGGTTTTGAAGCCCGCGGTTATGGTGATTTTTGGACAGGTTACAACAGAACTTTGTTGGCCATCCAAGTTCCACAGGGTAAGCGCGAAGATAGCAACTTGAACTTCAACTTTATGATCCAAGGTAACACGGCTGCTCAAGGAACTTTCAACCGTTGCCAAAGAGTGAACTGCGGCTTATAGAATAAGTTATGACATCCCCAAGACAAGTTAAATGCCCGCAATGCGGGCTTTTAACGTTTTACAGCCCCGAAAACCCATTCAGACCGTTCTGCTCCGAGCGTTGTCGGTTGATTGATTTGGGTCAATGGGCTTCTGAAAGTTATAAAGTGCCGTTACAACCTGCCGAAGGCTATCAGTATGACACTGATATCGACATCGACGACGACCCCGCAAATACTGATTTACATCAACGAAAACAAGAGTAAAATGTGAGTCTTATAACAGGATTTGACTGACATGATTTTTTCAAAAATTCGCCGCCTTCTTATCGGGAACCCACTGGCTTCTCACCATCACTCTCATGAATTAATTCCAAAATGGAAAGCTCTTCCTGTGTTGGCTTCGGACGCTTTGTCCTCTGTCGCCTACGCTACAGAAGAAATTGTCATTCCTTTGGCGGCAGCCGCAGCGACGATCCCGTTTGCAACACACTACTTACTACCAATTGCTGCAGCCATCGTGATCTTGATGTTTATTGTTGCGACTTCTTATCGTCAAACGATTGCCGCATACCCACAAGGTGGTGGCGCGTATATCGTCGTCAAAGAAAATTTGGGTCAAGGAGCCGGACTTGTCGCTGGAGCCGCGTTGCTGATTGATTACATCTTAACGGTGGCCGTGTCCGTGTCTGCCGGAGTTGAAAATCTGATTTCCGCATTCCCCGCGTTGGCTTCCGTTCAGGTTTTTACTTGTATTTGGTTTATCCTGATTTTAATGACTCTCAGTTTGCGTGGTATGGGCGAATCATCCACGATTTTTGCCATTCCGACTTATTTCTTTATTCTTTCAATCGGTATTTTAGTTGTGGTTGGTATTTATAACAACCACATGGAAACGTAAATCCTGTGACGGATGTCCTTGAAACGAACTATCCGGAAATTGGTGCTATTTTGTTATTAAAAGCTTTTTCGTCGGGTTGCGCTGCCCTGACTGGTATCGAAGCCGTTTCCGACGGAGTTCCTTTATTTAAACATCCACAAAGCAAAAATGCTCGCACGACTTTATTGTTGATGGTTTTGATTTTGGCTTCTTTGTTTTTTGGAGTCAGTTATTTAGTTTTCGCTCATAACATCAGCCACGTACCAGGTGTGACATTGATTTCACAAATCAATACGTTGGTTTTCGGTAACAGTATTTTTTATTATGTGACCCAAGTCGCAGTTGTATTAATTTTATTTTTAGCAGCTTCTACGGCCTATGCGGATTTTCCACGAGTCGCTTCATTACTAGCCAAAGACCGCTATGCCCCCAGACAGTTTGCCAGTATCGGTGATCGCTTGGTGTTTTCAAACGGGATCATTGGTTTGTCGTTTATCGCTGCGTTATTGATTATCTTTTTCAAAGGCCGTACGCATTTCTTGATTCCGCTTTATTCGGTCGGCGTCTTTTTATCATTTACGCTGTCCCAAGCCGGTATGGTTGTTCGCCAATTAAAATTAAAAGAGCCCGGATGGAAAATGGGACTTGCGATCAGTGGATTCGGAATGATTTGTACATTCGTCGTTTTATGTATCGTTGCTACATTTAAATTTACACATGGTGCCTGGGTCGTTGTGATCGTGATTCCTGCGATCGTTTATGTTTTCCATCGTATTCACGTTCACTATGTGATGTTCGGCCGCGAAATGGCTCAATCGCATTATGATATTGAAAAATGTGATAAAATTAATGATCACATTGTGATTATCCCGATTTCGGGATTACATCGTGGAGTCATGAATGCCATTCGTTACGGCAAAAGCATCGGACAAGATCTACGAATTTGTTATGTGAAAACGGACGAAGAAAGCTATGAGAGACTGAGAAAAGCTTGGGATGATAAGTTTCCGGATATGCAATTACATGTCTTGGAATCACCTTACAGATCTATTTCAGAACCGATCATCGATTATATCCGCAAAGCTTCCCGTGAACATCCCACCGAATTCGTCACAGTTATTTTTCCGGAATTTGTGACTGCAAAGTGGCATCACCAGCTTTTGCACAATCAAACAGCGTGGTTGATCAAGTTGTCACTGATTTACAAAAAGAATGTTGTTGTCACAAGTGTAA
>DALYIB010000197.1:0-4484 GCA_031970595.1 Pseudobdellovibrio sp. | reverse complement strand
ACAAAATCACCAATTTTAATAGACATAACTTCCTTTTACACTATTCATGTATTAAGTTAACATGAAAATGAACAAAGATGACCTGTTTTTGTGAAAGTAAATAAGGCAATAGACGAAATCATGTATTCTGCAATAAACAACTCCCAATTCATGCAATTTTTAGCGGATGGAGCTATTATTCAATCGGCGGCAGATACGTTTATATTATTCATTAATGAGTCTTCGGCGTCTTATTCAAAGAATTTGCATTTTTACAATACCTCTTTTTGGCGGTTTACTAGCGACATTCCAGAGCAGTCCCTAGAAAAGCAATATTCTGCCTATTTTAAAATCAATCGGGCACAATTTATTGAACATTTGTTAAATGCTCAAAATTCAGCTGAATTGAAACAGGATTTGAATATTCAATGGCAAGAACCACAAAACCAATCATTTACGCTTCAGTTTGATTGGATTCAGAACAAAATCAAACAAGGACAGTTGCTGAAAGGGCTGCCGATCATTCTTCAAGAAGGTCGATCCCAATCTGCGTTGGATGTATCAAAAGTTTTGATTCATTTTTTAACTAAAAACCTATCTGAGGTTTATTTGTATGGTTCTTGGACGGCGAACAAGGGCTTTTTAGGAGCGACACCGGAAATTTTATTTCGTTGTGATCAAAATGAAATTCATACCATGGCCTTAGCTGGTACTTGGAGCAAGTCAGATTCGTCATCAATGGATTTTCAAGACGAGAAAACTTGGAATGAACATCAAATCGTTGTCGAAGATATTCAAAATCAAATGAAAAATTTTAAACTGCTTTTTCAAAGCTCTACGCACATCAAAGAATTAAAGCATCTTTTTCACCTAGAAACGAATTTCACTTTTGAACATCATGAACAGCCTGTAACTGACATTGTGCAGGCCTTGCATCCGACGGCCGCTCTAGGTTTGTATCCGCGCAGATTTGAATTATTTCAACAATTTAAAGAGCTGGATTTACAAAATCAACGTGGCAACTTTGGGGCTCCGATTGGATTTTATTCTGATCGGGAAGCCTTTGTGTTGGTAGGAATACGCAATTTCTATTGGGATCAAAACGAATTCAAAATATTTTCTGGTTGTGGTGTCACAGCACGTAGCCAATTACAAGCCGAGCTCAGCGAATTGGAGCAAAAAAGAAATGCTGTCAAAGATATGTTTGGGCTGAACTTATGACAAACGCGAATTTGGTCGATCATTTATTTCAATGTTTGCAACAATTAAATGTGGCAGAGGTTGTCGTTTGTGCTGGAGCTAGAAATTTTCCAATTGTTCATCACCTCGAAGGCCAATCGTTTAAAGTGATCAGCTACTTTGAAGAGCGATCTGCATCGTTTTATGCTTTAGGCAGAATGCGAGCAACCCATCGTCCAGTAGCTGTTGTGGTCACTTCTGGCACGGCGGTTTCAGAACTTTATTCAGCTGTTATTGAATCCTATTATCAGGGGTTACCGCTGATTGTGATTACTGCAGATCGACCAAAATCTTATCGCGGCAGTGGGGCACCACAAGCTATTCAGCAGGCGAATTTATTTCAAAGCTATGTCAGTGATTGTTTGGATTGGGATATTCATACAACGAATTTTACGGTTCAGTATAATTCCCAGCAGCCACTGCATTTTAATATTTGCTTCGATGAACCACTTTTAGACGAGAAAACAAATCAATCCAGCCCAGTTCAGATTCAAAATTTAGAAAATAAAATGGCGAACTGGCATTCTGATATAGCTATTAAAAATCCATTAGTGATTCTTTCAGATATACCGACTCAGCACCGCCAAGCTGTTCAGTGCTGGATTGAAAAAAATAATTTATATGTATATCCAGAATTTTTATCAGGAATATCAGGTGCTGGTTTAAACTGTATCCATGAAGCTGAAATTGATCAATATATCAAAAAAAATCAGATTCAGTCGATCGTGCGTATTGGTGGAATTCCAACACTCAGAATGTGGCGTGACTTAGAAGGTAAATACAAACATTTGCCAGTGTATCATTTTTCACAACGTCCTTTTTCTGGGCTATCCCAACAGCGTGACGTTTATCCCATCGAAACTTTATTTAATGTTTCAGTTGATTCTGCTCTGCCAATTATCCATTCTGCAGAGAAGTTTAATCAGCTAAAAGCTATTTTACAAAAATACCCAAAGTCGGAACAAAGCTGGATGACTTATCTAAGACAAAATATTTTGAATCAGAATGTTTATATAGGTAATTCTTTGCCGATTCGTATTTGGGATTTTGTAACAGGTGTTTGTCAGTCATCTCATTTGAACCCCTACGCTAACAGAGGGGCTAATGGTATTGACGGACAGGTATCGACGTATTTAGGTTGGGCCCAGGATTTATCCGAAAGCTGGTGTGTGCTAGGTGATTTGACGACGCTTTATGATTTGGCAGCTTTGGGGCTTGCGACGAACTTTGATAGTCAATGTCGAATAGTCATTATGAACAATTCGGGTGGTCAAATATTTAATCGTATTTTTGGTAATGAAAAATACTTGAACCCACAAAATGTACAATTTAAATATTGGGCCCAAATGTGGGGCTGGGAATATTTAGCAGTCCATCAGCCAGAAGACCTCGAGCCTATTAAAAATAGCCATCTCAAAAAAGTAGTTATTGAAATTTTTATCGATAAAAATCAAACGCAATCAGTTTGGATGGAATGCGATCAATTATGGAAAAAATAAATGTGCTCGCATTACACGGCTTCTTAGGCCAAGGTTCTGATTGGGATTCAGTGAAAAAACAATCTTCAAATTTGAATTGGATTTGTCCTAATTTATTCAAAGATGAGGATATCCGTTTAGACTCATTTGACTCTTTAGTAGAGGATCTGGTTCGTAAAGTAAATCCAAATCAGCGAAATTTATTTTTAGGATATTCTTTAGGCGGCAGAATCGGACTGCATCTTTTGAATAAGTATTCAAAGTTATTTAGTCATTTTATTTTTGTTTCGACGCATCCCGGATTGCTGGCAGAAACAGAACGTCAGGATCGTTTATTAAGTGATACAAAATGGTCTGAACAATTGCAGCAGTTGTCTTGGGCAGATTTTCAAATTAACTGGAATGCACAAGCTGTTTTTCGGGGAAGCCACGAGCCTTTACGAAATGAAACAGATTTCAACAAAAAAAAATTAGCTTTTGGTCTTTCCAGTTTATCGTTGGGGATGCAAAATAATATGCTTCCGACTATACGCACTTTTTCGAATAAAATAACTTGGGTGTACGGTCAGCAAGATCAAAAATTTAATCAAATTTCACAACAACTTCAATCCGAACTGCCGAATTTGAAAATAGTTTCAACGAAGAAAGGCCATCGAGTTTTATTCGATAGCCCTGAAGAGATAGCAGAAGTTTTAAAAACTACTTCTGTGTAGATTGAGCAACAGGCGTTGTAGGTGCTGTTGGTTCTGCAGCAGTTGCTGCCACCTTTGCGATTAATGCCGCTGTTGATTGTTTGATCCATGCTGAATGAGCAGCTACAGATGTGTAGATCGCTCCTTGATTGCAATTACCTAATTTTTCAGTTCCACGGCTGGTAACCCCAACTTGAACTGCTGCGCCAGATTGGCTAGTAATAAAAGCGGGGCCGCCCGAATCTCCATGGCAAGCGCCCACAGAATTTGTTTGATCCAAAAGAATCTCTTTATTTTCTGCAGATACTGATACAACTGGGATACCATCAATTTTTCTAAGAACGCCATCGCCTGAAGATGGAACATCAATAACACGAGGAATTCCAAATTTATCCTTCATCACTTTTCTAACAATCGCATTTGTAATGCCAAAGCCAGCTAATGTTAATTTGTGTTTTGGTAAAACTTTAGTATTAGCACCAGCTAATTTTGCAATTTTAAAGTCGGCAGGTGCCGCTTCATTCAATTTTAATAGTGCTAGATCGCTCGTTTCACCTTTGTAATCTGGGTGAACTGTTCCGTCTACGACCCAGCGAATTTCTGCTTGAGTAGCTTTTTCAGTATCAGTTGCAAATACAACTGCGATTCCTTGCAAGCTGGGCTCAACCACGCAGTGAGCTGCTGTCAGAATAATTTTCTGAGAGATTAATGTCCCTGTGCAAGTTGCAGTTCCTTCTGCTCCAGTTTGTGCGTCCTTCATGAACATCACTAAACCGACGACACCATTTTGTTTTTGATAATCAACAGAGGCTTCAACACCGCCAACGATTTGGCTTTGGGAAAGACCAGACTCATTTGAATATGAGCTTCCTTGTTTTTGTGGCGCGCAGCTCAGTAAAGAAAGTAATGCAGCAACTGCTGATGCGGCGATGGCTTTTTCTAACATCCATGATTTCATTGATTCCCCCTTCAGTATTCCAGATGCCCCTCATCTGAAATTTGCAAACCCCCGTTTGCAATGACGGTAATAAAACCCAAAATGGAACCAGGGACAATTCAATTGAATCAATAAGAGGCATAAGTTTTTCTTATGCCT
>DALYIB010000196.1:0-4588 GCA_031970595.1 Pseudobdellovibrio sp. | reverse complement strand
CCTATGTATGGATATTATCGACGAGGAAAAAGACAAAGAAACGCACGTCAAAGGTGCTTTCCGTGTACCTAAGCCAGCCGAAATCAAAGCTTTCTTGGATGATTATGTGATAGGTCAGCTGCAGGCGAAGAAAACAATCGCAGTCGCTGTACACAATCACTATAAGCGTATTAATTCCATGCAGGGCAAGAAATCCGGCGATGTTGAATTGCAAAAATCAAATATTCTTTTAATCGGGCCAACAGGTTCGGGTAAAACTTTGATCGCGCAAACGATTGCTCGTATTTTAAATGTACCTTTTGCGATGGCCGACGCGACAACGTTGACTGAAGCCGGTTATGTCGGTGAAGACGTCGAAAACGTTGTATTGAATTTGCTTCAAGCCTCTGATTACGATATTGAAAAATGTAAAAAAGGAATTATCTACGTCGACGAGATTGATAAAATTTCTCGTAAATCAGAAAATCCTTCGATCACTCGTGACGTCAGCGGTGAAGGTGTCCAGCAAGCGTTATTAAAAATTCTTGAAGGAACTGTTGCGAATTTGCCACCTAAGGGCGGTCGTAAACATCCACAGCAGGAATTTATCCAAGTCGATACAACGAATGTACTTTTCATTTGTGGTGGGGCTTTTGCGGGGATTGATAAAATTATCGAAAACAGAACTACAAATAAATCAATGGGTATTGCTGGTGATGTAGGTCAATTCGTCAATAAAAATACCGAAGACCTTATCACAAAAGTTGAACCAGATGACTTAGCGAAGTTTGGTTTGATTCCAGAATTTATCGGTCGTTTACCTTGTATTGCGACACTCGCTCCATTGGGTGAAGACGCTTTGGTGGATATTTTAACTCGCCCTAAAAATGCGGTTACAAAACAATACCAAAAACTTTTTAGTTTTGAAGGGGTTGACTTGAAATTTACGGATGCGGCTTTGAAAGCGATTGCTCAAGAGGCTTTAAAACGTAAAACAGGTGCGCGTGGGTTGCGTGGTGTTTTGGAATCTTCGATGTTAGATGTGATGTATGACATTCCTGGAATGAACAACGTCAAAGAAGTCATCGTTGATGATAAAGTGATCCGCGAAGGATCACAGCCGAAGTTAGTTTATATGACTGACGACGAAGTCAAAGCTAAAGCTGAAGCTGACAAGAAAAAACAGCAAAGCGAAAGCGCTTAGTCCTACATAATTAAATCGCCAAACTGATTTGTAATCAGTTTGAGCTGTTCGCCCAAACTATTACGCTCGATCGAGTAAATAGCTTTGGGCGAAATTGTTTCTTGACCTTTGAAATCCACAGTTCTTTGGCCAATCAAAACAGCCCAAGCATTCACATTATTTTTTTCATCTTTTTCAAATAAAACTTTAGCTACTAATTGAGTCGTATTTTCTCTGGAATCTTCTTCGTATTGCTTAAAAGCTTTTTTGGCAGCTGTTAAGTTCTTAGTATCAACCGTTGTAGATTGTTCTCCGTAAACTTTGAAAAACTCAGTTCTTTTTAAATTATCATGCTGAATGACCGGAGTGTTTCTGTCCAATAAAGCAAATTCATTTTTCATGGTGCGTTCTTTACCATAGCGATCCATGCTGAGGAAAACGGCCTTTTTCAAATGACGACCGGATAAAAATAATTCTTGGCAAGAATTCTGCGCAAACGCCCAAGTGCTGTTGATCAATACAATTGATGCAATCCAAGTTTTCATTGATTACTCCGTTGGTTGGCTTAACAAGCCCAAGCTTTGACTGATGTCAGTTTCATCGTAATTTTCAAGATTGTCTTTCAATGGAGTTTGTCTTTCGTACTTGAATGCGACAGGTCCGCCATTGGATTTCATAAATTTTTGCAGTTCGACTGAAATCAGTCGCCGTCCTCGATCATCTTCTTGGGCTAACCAAGCGCGCTTATTTTTCACACGTGACGATGGATTCCCCAGGGCGGCATTGAACATGAAATATTTGAGTCCCTTTTTAGTATTAGCAATTCCGGCCAGGGTCACATTTGTCCCAATCGTTCCCGTTTTGGCGATCACTGCACCTTTGGTCAGGCTGTTCGAGTAAACAGCTCCGCCGACAGTGGATCCAATATCAATACCCACCACAGACATAATATCAGAAAGATCTGTTTTTTGAGCCTCAACAGCCTTTTTCAATTGTCGAACAGTACGAATCGTCGCGCGACAAGAAGCCTCGTTATACAAGCGTCCATTACCCGTTAGATCATGGTTTTGGCCTGATCCATTGACAAATTTCACATCCGCTTCAGTTTGTTGGAAGTCTCCGTAATAAAGTTTATAGAATTTTGAAATCCCGCCAGCCGCCATAAATATGCGATTCGCCGCGTGGTTGTTCGAATTCCAATTCATCGCTTTCAACATCGTTTTTAAATTTTGCGAAGCAATGAAAAGTTTTTCAGTTTGTTTTGTCAGTTTGAACTGCGACGATGGTAAATAACTGACTTTAGAAACTTGGAAAACGGGGTTTTTAAATAATTGAATACCAGTTGCATCTGCTAATTTAAAACTGGCCGAGTAAGTCTTTAGAATAAATGGTATTTGTGTTAACTGTGCGGCCACGATGGGCGGCTGCGGAAAATCCATTTCTTCTTTGAGAATCAAAGGTTGAATGATTTCCTTACCTACGCGAAATCCACTGCTGAGGTCAGTTTCATGCAAGTATTTAACGTTTTCATCGAATGTCAGATTTCTAATTTTGGTGACTTTGATTTCATTCAACTTGGAAATGATCATGTGCATTTTGAATTTGTTAAAATAGGGATCGCCTGTTCCTTGTAAATGAACGTCAAAAACACCTTTACTGACAGGAGTCACATAAACTTGGGTATAAAATTTGTAATTTAAATCGAATGTCGTGGCAGCCATCAAAGAGGTAAATAGCTTTGAAACAGATGCAATCGGCATGCGCTCATCAATATTTTTTCCGCCGATATCAGATCCATTGTCTGACATCCAACAGTAACTGGATAGCTGAGCCGCAGGACTGCTGATTCCCGCAAACGCGACTATTAAATGAACTAGACCTTTTTTAATGTTTAATTGCATAAACGTTCCACCATGAAAAGCGTATGCAAAAAAATAGGCCCAGTTCATTTGGAATATATGAGATATGGCGACCAAAGTGTCTAATCATAAATCAATTTGAGACACAAATTGTCTCACTCTAAAACGCTGTCTAAGTGAGCTAAATCAATAAGATTTCTGCGTCCCAAAACAAATTCTTATAGCTCGGTGAATTAGGACTGGATCGAAATAAATTTCTTTTTACAACAAGCCAGATAGTACCTAAACTATTTATAAGAAGAGTTTTGAAAAAGTCTATGGAATGACTAACCGAAACTCTTCGATTTTGGTCTGAAACATTCAAGGAAGGAGTACCTCATGGCAAATAATCAAACTCAACAACTACCTTTACTTCCGCTGAGAGACCTCATCATTTTCCCACATATGATGATGCCGCTTTTCGTAGGACGTGAAAAAAGTATCAATGCCCTTGAGGAAGCGATGAGCAAGCAAACCGATATCGTGCTAGCTGCTCAGAAAGACGCTAAAACGAACAACCCCGAAGAAAAGGATATCTACGCGATTGGTACAGTCGGTACGATCATTCAGTTACTTCGTTTACCAGATGGAACTGTGAAAGTTCTTGTCGAAGGTAAAAAGCGCGTTCGTATTAAAAGCTATGTCCCACACGAAGGTCATTTCGTAGTTAATTGCGAAGTGATTGACGAAGACGTAGACAATCAAACAGAAGCGTCCGCTTTGGTCAGATCAGTCAAATCCACATTTGAAACGTACGTTAAATTAAACAAACGTATTCCGCCAGAAATTTTAATGCGAGTTTCAAGCATCGAATCTGCGGGCGAATTAGCAGACATTATTGTAGCTCAGTTGAATTTAAAACTGGAAGACAAACAAGCTGTTCTTGAAATCTTGGAACCAGCAAAGCGTTTAGAGCATTTGTTAAATTTAATGACGGGTGAAATTGAAATTCTTGAAGTTGAAAAGAAAATCCGTACACGTGTTAAAAAACAAATGGAAAAATCGCAAAAGGAATACTATTTGAATGAGCAAATGCAAGCCATTCAAAAAGAACTTGGCGAAAAAGACGACTATCAAGCTGAGCTTGAAGAATTAAGTCAAAAATGCAAAGACAAAAAAATGCCTCAAGAGGCCAAAGAGAAGGTCAACAAAGAAATCAAAAAGTTAAAAATGATGTCGCCCATGTCTGCAGAAGCGACAGTTGTTCGTAACTATATCGACTGGGTTTTATCTTTGCCTTGGCAGGAATATTCTCAGGATCGCCATGATGTTAAAAATGCGAAGAAAATCTTGGACGAAGATCACTGGGGTTTAGAAAAAGTTAAAGAAAGAATTTTAGAATACTTAGCTGTTCTTTCGTTATCAAAAAATATGCGTGGACCTATTATTTGTTTAGCAGGCCCTCCAGGGGTTGGTAAAACATCTTTGGCCAGATCGATTGCAGAATCATTAAACAGACCATTTGCACGTATCAGTTTAGGTGGCGTTCGTGATGAAGCAGAAATTCGTGGTCACAGAAAAACATATG
>DALYIB010000195.1:1076-4650 GCA_031970595.1 Pseudobdellovibrio sp. | reverse complement strand
CGAACCCATCACCACAGAAATTTGTGGAATGTTTTGCGCACTCATACGTGCTTGGTTATAAAAAATTCGTCCGAAATGGTCTCGGTCTGGAAATACTTCGGATTGCAAAGGTAAAAAAGCACCGCCACTATCCACTAAATACAAACATGGCAATCCATTTTCCATAGCGATTTCTTGAGCGCGTAAATGTTTTTTCACAGTCATCGGAAAATAAGTTCCTCCTTTGACAGTGGCATCGTTTGCAACGATCACACATTCGGTGCCGTGAATCACACCAATACCCGTAATAACTCCGGCTGCGGGCGCTTGTGAATCATACATATCGTGAGCGGCCAGTGTGGAAAATTCTAAAAATGAAGTCGATGGATCTAATAAAGCTTCGATACGCTCGCGTGCCGTTAATTTACCTCTTGATTTGTGTTTTTTTAAGGCTTCTTCTCCGCCGCCGAGTTTGGCCTTTTGGACTTTATTTTTCCAATCTTCAAGATAAGCCAACATTTGTTTTTGGTTTGTTTTAAATTCTGCGGATTGTGACTGAACTTGTGTTTCTAAAATCATAAATTACCTAATCCAGTAAAAATTTCTTTTTAAGTTTTAAATCAAATTGAATTGTATCAGTTGTTTTAGAGTTTTCGGTTTTAATATAAATTGTAAAGGGAATCGAATGTGTCGTGTCTGAAACAAATAAATTAATTTGGCGTTCGACTTCACTGATTTGATCCGCCATTTCCATATTCAGATTTGAATTCCAAATCAAATTTTTTTGCATCAATGATTTTTTTTGTTCGATTTCAAAAGGAACACCATCTAAATATTGTAACAAAAATTGATAGACCATTTCTGAACCCACATTGAATACAAGTCCCTGTTGTATTTCTGCAAACGCATCCTTATTCAAATCGGCATAAGGAATCTGCGCAGTGATCTTGTGATCCGAGTGTTGTTTTATTTCCACGCCATGCCCCAATAATTCAGGACAAACCCAGCCCAAAGCATAGTTCACAATGGGCTTAATTTGGGAAGGAGCATGAACATTAGCCCAAAGTTTGACTTTTTTAAGACTCTGAATTTTTTTTGAATCTAGGTACTTTATCATCTCTAGACATATATAGCTGAGCATGGTGAACTTAACAAGAGGAGACGTGTCTATGACAAAAATCATCAGTGTGATTCTATTTGCTTTTGCTTTAACTTGGACTTGGTTTGCATTTCATTCGAAGTCAGAAATGGGTATTGATGTTCATGCTGGAATTCAAAGCAAATTAGCACAAATCATCGAAGACACCATCAAGAAAAAACGTGAAAGCTCGAGCGATTTTAAATTAATTCGAATGTATACACAGCAAGTCGATAACGGCAAAGTTTCGGCCCAATTCAGCTATGAATATGTGGATAAATTAAGCTCTTCAGATGTCAGCGAAGCTGAGGGCATCAAACAAAAAATTTCAGGAACAGCTATTTTATCAAAAACAGTATCCGAAGACCCCAGCATCCAGAAATGGGTCATCGTATCTATTAAAACTGGCGTGGATTCATTGGATTTCGAGAAAGGCCTTGTCATAACTTCTGATGGCCAAGAAACACCCGAGTCTGCTAAGACTAAGGAATGATCGAAAAACATTCTTATATTATTATCGACGAACACGGCGAACTTTATCTTGAAAGCTCGGAACAAAAAATATCTGATCCCGATGTGATCAAAAATATCTTAAAAAATATCCAGCTTTCCCCTCAGTTTAATCTGATTACTGAAAACGAGGGGACACAATTCATTGTCGAAGCCTTTGATCATCCCCTGATTGCTTATAAACTTGAAAAATCCGGCGAACATATTTTGATTCATGCTCAGTTCGATCTGATTTTTCAGGCCGATATTCACAAGTTTTCTTTGGATTACCAAGATCGTATTTGTGGGATCACACTGCAAGGGGCCCCATTTGTTTTAACAGAAAAAGCTCAAGGAAAATTATTTGATAGCTGCGATGAATTTGATGACGAAAGCTTTACCCTGGGTGGCCAACGAATAGAAACACCCGGATATTATTTTAAAACCGATGGCATCGACCAAGCCAAATACTGGATGGATGTTTATCAAACAGAAGGCAAGCCTGGTTGGGATTTACAAAAGCCGGCCGAAGCCCTAGTCGACATGCTTCCACGAATCAAAACTCCGAAGGCACGAGTTCTTGTTTTAGGATGTGGCGAAGGACACGATGCGGCCCATTTCGCCCAAGCAGGACATGTGGTGACGGCTGTTGATTTTTCGAAAGAAGGTCTGCAACGCGGTCGTGAAAAATATGGTCATTTACATAATTTAAATTTTGTCGAAGCCGATATTTTTCATTTACCCCAAGAATGGAATCATTCATTTGATATCGTTTTTGAACATACTTGTTTTTGCGCGATTCCACCGGAAAAACGCAAAGATCTAGTCACCGTTTGGCGTCGAATGTTACACGAAGAGGGTCAGTTAATGGGTGTGTTTTTTGCGATGCTCAAACGCGCCGGTCCGCCGTATGGCAGTAGTGAATTTGAAATTCGAGATTATTTAAAAAATTATTTTCAATTTTTATTTTGGGGCCGCTGGAGAAATTCTCTGCCTCAAAGACAAGGCAGAGAATTATTTATCTTAGCTAAAAAACGCTAATTACTGTTTAACTGCGTTCATGAAAAAACGGCCGTCTTCAGAGTTGACTTTGCTTAAACAAAGATTTCTGACCGCTGTTCCATTTGTTGGATCAGTATCATCGATTTTAACATTGTTGCTTTTACCGATAACCGCTCTCATTAAAGCAGAACGCTGTTCAAAAACGATTTTCCAAGTTCCTGTCGTGCTTGTTGGCATAAAACGAATCGCCATTTCTTGACGAGTTTGACATTCCAACCAGTTGTGAGTTTGATCACACAAAGCTGAATTCACTTCCGCGCCCGATGTCTGACATGGATAATGTCTGCCATCGAATTCACGCTGAGTAAAACTGCCGCCACCACCTGGTGTTGGTTCAAATTGTTCAAAAGCATGTCGCGCCGATGGGCGAGGACCAAAGCTGTCGGCACGAACAGTCACTGCATTTTGCGATCCTGACCAAGTCGATTGATTGTATTCAAAATCAACGCCTTCAACGAATACACGAGCATTCGCCAACACATTGTCACAACCAGACATTCCACAATTTGTCTGCATCATCACTTTCGGCATCACTAAATTTGATCCGTTTTCATAACCACGACGAATTTTATTTAAAAATTCCGACATACAATTTGCATCGTTTGAAGGATTCCCCATACCCCAAGAGCATGTAAAACCTGAAGATTGCGTATATAGCCACTGAGCATATGTTTTCCAATGCCCGACAGTTCCACCGGCAACAGCAGCTGCGACTTGCGCCGAATGTCCTGTTAAATTCACTGTCACACCGCTTGTGTCAGCAGATGAAATCGAACCCGAATTAGTCCAGCCCACAGCCACTTTAGGATCGCGAATCGCACTGGCAAAACTGATATTGGCACCCATTCCTGTGTTTGGAAAACCTTCGCCACCTGTACGTAAAGATGTTGTTCCATTCGAAGCCGC
>DALYIB010000195.1:0-1045 GCA_031970595.1 Pseudobdellovibrio sp. | reverse complement strand
GCGCTGATTTGTTGCGGATTTCCGGCACCGTCTGTGATTGAAATATTCGAAGTCACTGTTCCTTTGTATAAACCTAAATCCACAAACTGAGTGGTATCGTTCACACTGATCAAGCTGGCATTATCAGCTATACAAGCATCTTTGCTCATGTACGATGCGCTCCAGTCACCCATTTGACATTTACAAATAGCTGGATTGAATTCAGAACTGCCGGTGCTCGTTGCGCAACTGATTTGGTAAATGCCGCTAAAGGCTGCATCATCAATTGTTGTTGTTGGAGTTGTCGTTGTATTTGATGGACGTGTCGGACTGTCGTTCGCGACAACTGCTGAAATCGTTCCTGAAGTGTCGATCGAAACATTCATTTTAATATCGCCAGAACCAACCAATGATGTTGTCGTTCCAGTCATTGTGGCTGCCGGAATTTCCAATGTTCCCAAAGTTGAAAATGTTCCCGTATCTGTTGTATTACGACGGATAAAACATCCGATTCCCGTATTTTTTGGCAATCCAGATACTGTAAATCCTCCTGTATTTCCTGAACAGCTGACGTTACCAGTTGCGGATACAGGTGGTTCAGAAAAGGCTACACAATAAACTTGATAATAGTAACCATCACCACACTGAGTAGGCGCAAACGGAGAAATACTGTTTGCTAAACTGCGTGATTGAACAGGCTCCAGATTCGAAATGCCGACATAGGCGTTACTTAAATCTAATGTTCCACTCAAGGCAAATGTCGTTGTCGACCCACCACTGCCAGACGAAGCCCCACCACAACGTGTGACCGAAAAACCGATGGCAAAAGCCGCCACCACATATAACAATTTCTTCATTGAATCCTCCTTGAATGAAGCTTTTATTTTGTAAACGAAACTTTATTTTGAAGAAGACTGACCAGAGTTCAAGTCGTGTTCTATGACACAGGATCAAAGTCGAGGATTTTGTTTTTCAGAAACTGAATAAATAATAGAAATACGAAAAAAAAAGAAAGATGGGTCAGGTTTTGCGATAAGCCGAGTTCTGTTCCTTGCAGCGAATCCCA
>DALYIB010000194.1:0-4731 GCA_031970595.1 Pseudobdellovibrio sp. | reverse complement strand
GATTTACCGATAAATAATTGTGAAATTGAAGGGTTATAACTGAAATGAGTAAGTCAAAAGCACAAAATCCAACAGAAGATTTAATGGCTTCTTTAATGAAGGAGCTTAATATTTCTCCGGATGATCCGGCGTTAACTTCTGCGAATGCGGATGTGACTGAGTCGCATTTACTTTCTATTTCACCTGATGAAGAACAAATGGATGTCGATTTAGCTTCGATTTTAGGAGCGGCTTCTGCTTCAACAAACACCGAGAGTGTTGTTGTCGATTCGAACGACATTGATGTTCCCACAAGCATGCTTCCGAATATTCCAACGATGCAACCACCTGTTGTTGAATTAGCTCCAGTCTCTGAAAAAGCATCAACAACCGAAGTAACGACTCAAGAAGAAGTGGCTTCGATCGATGAAGCGATGAGTGCATTACCGCAAACGCCAGTTGCAGATGCAACCCAAGGCTTAAACACAAAATCAATTTCGAATGATAAAACAATTGCGTTAGATTCTCAGCCAGTTTTACAGCCCGAGCCGGCCTACAACTCGAATCCTGTTACAGTATCGTCTTCTGTAGATTCCGAAAAAACAGTGGCGATTGCGGGTTATTCGAATCGGGCAGATAATTTTGCGAACGATAATGTTAAAGTTTCGGTGGGTCAAACACGTGGAGCCTTTTCTTCGGGTTATGCCGCTTGGGGATCTCCGGATGCTCAGTTAGCACAAGTTGAAAATTTACGTATTGCTCAGGAAAAAATTCTTGAATTAGAAAAAGAAAATGAAAAACTCAGATCTCAGAATGATGAATTAATCGCCGCGTCCGAGATTGTTCGTGAACGCGCCGAACTATTAACATCTCAAGTTCAAGAGTTTAAAAACGACCGCGACAGTTTAGAGCAATCGTACAAAAATGAACTTAATTTAGTGCGAAATCAATACAATCGTAAAGATAATGAATTGCAAAAAGCACAAATGAAAATCGATGAATTAGATTCGCGATTGAAATTTGACATGAAGAAAATCAGAATTCGCGAGCGTGAACTTGAAAATCGCTTGGAATTAATTCGTGCCGAAAAAAATGCCTTAGTCAAAAGCAAGGATGAACAAATTCTGGATCTCAGAAGAAAACTTGACCAGCTTCAGCTCGAGGTAGAGAGTTACAGGCAGAAATGCGTCGAGTTGAATAAAATTATTGATATCAATCAAGATTCATTTAAAAGAACAACACGTGCACTTCGCTTAGCGATGGCTAATCTAGAATTGCAAGAGGAAAATAAACCGACACTTAAAAAAGCAGAATAATCATCATCATGGCTGAGGAAAAGTTACCACCGACGAAAAAAATTAAGCTGATTCTCAGTGACCTTCACTTGGGACGAGGCCGACTGTTAGAAGACGGTAGTATGAACAGTCTTGAAGAGTTTTATTATACAGAAAAGCTAGTCGAATTTATTCAATATTATTCTTCGGGTGCTTATCGTGAATATGACGTTGAAATTATTTTTAATGGTGATTTTCTAAATTTTTTGCAAGTAGACTATCGTGGGCATCATTTGACGGCGATCACCGAATCGATGTCTGTCGAAGTACTGAAATCTATTGTCAACGGACATTTACCTGTCTTTAAAGCGATGGGCGATTTTTTATCGCAGCCGCATCGAAAAATCACTTATGTCATTGGGAATCACGATCAGCCGATGATGTTTCAAGGTTGCCGAGATTACTTAGATCGCGTTATTGGTTATCCTATTCAGTATAAAAATATTGTTTATTTTGTGGATGGGATTCATGTCGAGCATGGCCACATGCACGAAGCGGCGAATCGTTTAGATCCCAGAAAGTTTTTCCTCAAACAAGGCTTACCAGAACCTATTTTGAATTTGCCTTTTGGCTCACATTTTTTTATTGAGCTGGTTTTGAAGGTGAAGGAAAAATATCCTCATGTGGATAAAATCAGACCTTTTGGCGCGATGATGCGTTGGGCGTTGATCAACGAACCGATGATTTTGTTTCAAGCGTTTATTTTACTTTTTAAATATATTTACAACATTCTGTTTTCAAATGATCAGCGTTATCGTTGGTCGCTGAAAAAATTGATCAAAATATTTCTGGAAAGTGCTATCTTTCCTGACCTGAGCAAATCAGCTAAAAGAATTTTGAATGACGAACGAGTCCATTCCGTTGTTTTTGGTCATACCCATGTTTATGAATATAAAAAATGGGGCAGCGGTAAGGAGTATTTTAACACTGGAACGTGGACTGAATTAACGTCATTGGACGTCGCTTCACTGGGTCGTATTACAAAACTGACTTACGTCTTGTTTGATTACAATGACGCGGATATTGAACCGCATGGTCGCCTCAAGGAATGGAAGGGGTTTCACCGAATTGAGGAGGATGTTGTGGTCGCATAATTTTACCAGACAGCCTTTAGACGAGTCTTGTTAAAAAGCGTCACAGTTGTCTGATAAAAATATTTCATCCATAATAACAAAGTATGTCTGATACAACCGCTGATAAAACAAGTATAGTTGCGAGTGATACTTTCAAAGGAAAGATTCGTGCCGCTGATGATGCTCCTCCGGCAGTTGTTGTATTGGTGGGGCCTCCGGGTTACGTGGGTAAGCAGTGGTTATTAACAAAGCCAGATATGACAATTGGTCGCTCGGACGGCTTAGATATGACTGTCGCAGATGGTTCTCTCAGTCGTTCCCATGCCAAATTTATTTTAACTCCAACGGATGTTCAAATCGTAGATTTAGGATCAACCAATAAAACTTTGGTAAATGGTCAAGCATTGCCGCCAATGGTTCCTCGTCGTCTGAGTAATAACGATCAAATTAAAACAGGTAATGTTATTTTTAAGTTTTTGGAAAAAGGAAATGTTGAATCCATTACGAACCAACAAATCTTTGATAAAGCTCAAAAAGATGCCTTAACTGGTGCTTTTAATAAAGGTGCCTTGTTAGATAAAGGCCCTGAATCAGTGAAACGTTCAAATGTATTAAGTGAACCTTTATCTGTGATTACATTCGATATCGATTTTTTCAAAAAAATTAATGATAGTTGTGGTCATCCAGGCGGAGACTATGTTTTAAAAGAATTAGGCCAGTTGATGCATTCCAAACTGGTTCGTTCAAATGACTATTTTTCACGTTACGGTGGCGAAGAATTTGTTTTAATTTTACAAGCGACACCTATGAAAACGGCGATGGAAGTCGCTGAGCGTATTCGTTCAACTGTTGAATCACATCCGTTTATTTTTGAAGGTCGTCGTATTCCAGTGACAATCAGTATCGGTGTTTCTTCTAAAAATGCGGATGATACATGGGAATCGATGTACGACCGTGCCGATAAAGCGTTGTACTCAAGCAAACAAAACGGACGCAACCGAGTGACACAGGCGGCATGAGTTCGCAAGCCGTCGATTTTTTTAATCCATTAACTCCTCACGAAGGTCAATCCATCCTAAAAAATTGCGTCCTCGAGCAAACTATGTTTGCAATCGCCATTGATATTCAAGGCACTCAAGCTGTAATCAACACGCAAATTGATAATCGTTTATTAGCCAATCGATTCTATTTAACTTTCGCGACACATCATCCAGTTGAAGGCCGTACAGGATCTTTTAGCTTTAAACTGGGAACACGTATTTTCTTTTTTAAATCAGATATTTTAAAAGACAACAAAGGCTATTATATCGCGGATAATATGACGATTTATGAATTACGTCGTCGTCGTCATGAAAGATTTATTTTGCCGAAAGATTTCAGTCAGAATTGTACGATCTTTGACGACAAAGCCAAAGACACGAAGTTGAACGCTTATATTGTGGATATTTCGCTTTCAGGAATTCGTTTATACATTCGAGCGCAAAGTCCCGAGTACAAGGTGGGGAGCCGGATTTCCTTTTCTTTTCAAATTGAAAAGCGTGGTGAAATATTGGCCCTAGGAACCGTTCGTTTTGCCAAGATAGATCAGTATGGATTTCAAACATTGGGTATCGAGTTCGTTAATACGACGCCTCTTTTTCAAAATAAAGTGCAAAACGTCTGTGACGATTTGCAAAGAAACCTCAGTGTACGGCTTAAAATCTCTTAGAAGCTGTCCTATAAGATAAATTTATATCAATCATTAATAATTTAAAATAATTAAACAATTTCAATATGTTATGTCAATATGGCTCCACTC
Source organism: Pseudobdellovibrio sp. (assembly GCA_031970595.1). GTDB lineage: Bacteria > Bdellovibrionota > Bdellovibrionia > Bdellovibrionales > Bdellovibrionaceae > Pseudobdellovibrio. Next base: position 547 of record DALYIB010000194.1, on the reverse strand, counting down.
GGTCGGCATGCCGATTGCTGAATAATTCTACAAGATCATGACGACGCTGGAGGGGGGACCAGACGTCAACCACCGTGAAAAATAATCAAAATAATTAACGAATTTTTTAACCGAACGAGGACAGGAGAATGTCTATGAAAAGAGAAATCAATCAAAGTCAGGTTTCAACGACAGTTGAAAAAACTGATTTTCAGTTGATTGAAGAAGTTCAAAGGGGTCAAAGAGCTTCTTTCTCAGAACTCGTGAAACGGCATCAAAGAGGATTACTACGGTTGAGTATGAGGTTTATGAAAGACTTGGATTGTGCACAGGACGTTGTACAAGAAGCATTTATCAAAGCTTATGAAAAACTAAGCTTATTCGAAGGTCGATCTAGCTTTAAGAGTTGGCTCTATCAAATAGCTGTGAACACAGCTAAGAACAAACTTAGAGAAAATCGATATCAGTTTTCAGACATCGAAGATGTTTCAATCGGCATCGAAGCCACAGCAGAAAAAAATTTAGTTCATCAAGCCGTTGGCGAAATTTTGCAACGTGAAGTCGATCA
>DALYIB010000193.1:0-4782 GCA_031970595.1 Pseudobdellovibrio sp. | reverse complement strand
GGCTGGCAATCTAGAATCACATTGCATCCAGCTTATTATGAAGCGGCTTCGAAGTTAAAAATCAACGAAGTCACTCCTCAGTTGGTCGAAGTTCCATTTGGCTTTCATATCATCAAATTAACAGGCAAAAGAACTTACGAAGAGGCTCCTAAGCGTGAAATCAGAATTGCCGTATTCGACGAAAAAAGAAAAGTTTTGTTTGATCAGTATTTCGACAAGCTTAGAAAAGGGTATTCAGTTAACGTAAATGGAAAATTCTAAAAGCTTGAATAAAAAGAAAAATTTTCTGAATGCAAAAAACCTCGCGCTGGCGGGGTTTTTTTTCTTTGCTGCCACAAGCTGTGATCTCTATTCAAACCGAATTTTTTCCAAAACTCTGCTGCAGGTCGAAGATCGCAAGATGACTGTTCAAGAGTTTTCAAAAAAATTAGCTCTTAAGCTCCGGTATTTGGATCCCTTGTCGGCCAAAGACACGAATATTATCAACAAGTTCAAAGATGAAATCACATCGAGCTTTATCGTCGACCAATTAATTGATCTCTGGTTTGTCGAAAACAAGTTGAAAATAGAGCCGGAAGTGCTTTCCAAAAAAATCAGCTCATTGATTGCTGGATACCCCAACGACTCTGAATTCAGAAAAGCTCTCTCCGAAGAAAATCTTTCTTTCCGCGAATGGGAAGAGGGCGTTAAGCAAAGCCTAAAAAGAGAAGCCTTATTTTCGCGCTTGCGCGAAAAGATAGACCCTATTTCAGAAAACGAAATCAAAAGCTATTACGAAACAAACAAGGCTCAGTATTATCAAAAAGAAATGGTTTTAGTTAAAAGCATTCTCCTCAAAGACGAAAATCAATCTGATGTTATTAAGAAGCTGGCTCGCAGAACGGCATTCGAAAAACTTGTCTTGGAATACTCGATTGAAAACCCCAAGCCCAAAGATGGCATTTATGCTTGGATTGAACGCGATTCTGTTTCTGAATTTGACGTCCTGTTCACGAATAAAAAAAACGAACTGATTGGCCCGATCCGGCTGCAAGAAGGTTTCCGTCTTTTTAAGGTGGTTAACAGAAAGCAGTCTCGTCAAAAGTTGCTTGAGGAAGTTGCTCCTCAAATCAAAAAGGAAATTCTTTCGTTGCGCGAAAAAGCTCGCTTTTCTGCTTGGCTTGATGAACAAATCAAGAGATATAAAATACAGAAAAACGCCACTGCCGTTTCTGCTTTAAAAGTAGAAACTCGAGAAGAGTAGGTATATATGAAGTTAGTTATAATCGGTCTTTTGTGCGCCAGCAGCTTTGCTTTGGCCAACAAAGAAATTGTTGATCGCGTTGTTGCAATTGTTAACTCAGAACCTATTTTGCAATCCGACTTACAAGACCTCGCTCAGCGCATGAAAAAGGATGGCGGTATTGACGAAACTCTTATGCTCGGGGAAACCACTGAAAAGTTAAAGTCGAACACTCAGGAGCAGCTAGAGTTTTTAATCCGCGAAAAACTTGTTGAATCAGAAGTCAAAAAATTAAATTTGTCGATCTCTGAGGATCGATTAAATTCCGAAATCAACACAATGGCAAAACGCAATAACGTTACCAAGGCCGAGCTTGAATCTCAGATTCGAAAACAGGGTTTTTCGATGACAGAATACAAAAAGATTTTAAAATCAAAAATCGAACGACAGTCGTTCTTTGAAGCAGAAGTAATTTCTAAACTGCGAATCACAGACGAAGATGCTTACAGTGAGTTTCGCGCCAAGTTTCCAAAATATAAGCCTTCTGTAAACGAGTTTTCTATTTCACAAATCTATTTTAACCCAAGAAAGGGCTCTTCAGAAGAAGCCCTCAAGCGTGCCGAGGAAATTTTATCTAAGATTAATGCTGGAGAAAACTTTGAGTCTCTGGCTAATAAGTTTAACGAAGATCCGCGCGCGAACAAAGACGGCTATTTAGGCTCGTTTAAATCCGGTGAATTTATTCCTGAAATTGAAAATGAAATTGTCAGCCTCGAGGCCGGCAAAACATCTAGAATCATCAAAACCAAAATGGGATATCATATCGTTAAAGTTCTAGACAAAAAAATCACCCGCGATCCTCAGTTCCTAAAGGTCAAAGAGCAAATTAAGGCTATGTTGGTCGAGAAAAACTTCAAACGACAACTTAAAAACTGGTTTGAATCAAAAAAGCAAGATGCGTACATCAAAATCAACTCGTAATTTAGTCGCAATTACGGCTGGCGATGTGAACGGAATCGGGCTTGAGGTCACGGCCAAAGCCCTTTCTGAGATCGGTCCACAAAGAAAAACTTCATTTTTCTTATTCAGAAGCGAAAAACAAGAACGTCAGCAAAGAAAATATTTTGATTTAATCGATAGAAGATTTGCACGCCTTACGTTTACTGATTTAAATTCAGCCTTGGTTTTTTTTCGCTTACTTGAAGACACTAGATCTAGTGACGATGCTTTTTTGTTTGATCTTTGTCTTAAATCTAGCGAGGCCTCATGGGTTATGCAGGCTACGGAGCTTTGTAAAAATAAAATTTTCTCTTCGTTGGTTAATGGGCCTATCTCAAAAGAAACAATCCAGCTGGCTGGCTATCCATTCGTGGGTCACACCGGGGTTTTTCGACACTTTTATCCACAATTAGATTTGTATATGGGATTTGTGGGCTCTGATTTTAATGTTTTACTAGCTACAGATCACATCGCGCTTAAGGATGTAGAAAGCACACTTTCAAATAATAAAAAGATTAAAAGTGTTTTAAAGGCGGCACAGATATTCAGAAAAACTTTGAATTCGAACAAAAAGATTTCTGTTTTAGGACTTAATCCGCACGCCGGCGAAAAAAATATTATTGGTTCTTTTGAAAGCAAATTTTTGAAAAAACTTGATCAAAAAATATTTACGACTCCAAAATCGGCGGATGCTGCTTTTTTTCCTTCTGAGCAAAAAAAATACAGCCTTTATTTAGCGTGGTATCATGATCAGGGCCTTATTCCATTTAAAACGATTCACGGACAAAACAGCGGCGTTCACGTGACCGTTGGTTTGCCTTTCATACGAACGAGCGTAGACCATGGTACTGCTTTTGATATTTACAACAAGAATATTGCCAATCACAACTCAATGAAAGAAGCTATTCTTTTAAATTTAAAACTTCTTAACAGTAAAAATTTTATTAAAAAATCCGGAGATAAAATATGATTATGGATCCAGTCATTTTCCGTGAATATGATATTCGCGGAGTTTACAACAAACACTTTGATAACGAATTTGCTTATAACCTAGGTAAGGCTTTTTATTCTTACGCCTCTCAAAGAACTGGCAAAAAAAATCTGCGCCTTTCTTTAGGACACGACGCAAGAACTTCATCGATTCCGTTGATTGAAAATATCAAGAAGGGCTTTGTTGAGTCGGGCGGCGAGGTTTACTTATTAGGACTTATCACATCACCTATGTGTTACTATTCAACTTTTCAATTGGATTTAGACGGCGCCATCATGGTCACAGGCAGTCACAATCCTCCTGAATATAACGGCTTCAAGATTTCGTTTGGCAAAACAACTATTTTCGGAGAAGAAATTTTAAAACTTAAAACCTATATTGAAAAAAAGGATTATGTCAGCGGATCAGGGTCTGAAAAAAAGTACGACATCATTCCTGAATACTTAGAACGATATAAAAAAGAATTTGGTCAAATGAAGCCCTTCAAAGTTGTTTTGGACTGCGGCAATGGAGCAGCGGGCTCGATCGTTCGCAAGCTTTACAACACGGTTGGCTTACAACCAGAAATTTTATTTGAACAACCAGATGGAAATTTTCCCAACCATCACCCAGATCCAACTGTCGAAGAAAATTTAGTACATCTCAGACAAAAAGTTTTGGAAACGGGTGCCACTGTTGGAATCGGATTTGATGGTGATGCAGACAGAATCGGCATCGTCGATCACACGGGAAAAATGATTTACGGTGACGAGCTGATGACTTTGTTTGCGCGTTCTGTATTGGCAGATAAAAAAGGCGAAAAAATTGTTGGCGACGTCAAATGTTCTGATCGGCTTTACGCCGATATCGAAAAATCGGGTGGTGTGCCTGTGATGTGGAAAACGGGACACAGTCTGATCAAAGAAAAAGTGAAAACCGAAAAAGCTCCTTTCGGAGGAGAAATGTCTGGTCACGTTTTCTTCGCAGACAGAAACTATGGATATGATGACGCTCCTTACGCAGGCCTTCGTTTGTGTGAAATTATTTCTAAAACAGGAAAGAATGTTCAGGAGTTATTAGCGGGATTGCCTGCGGCCTATAACACCCCAGAAATTCGCATTGATACGACTGAAGAAAAAAAGGTTTTAATTGTTGAAAAAGTAAAAGAAGCTTTTTCTAAACCTTCTGATGATTACAAAGTTAATTTGATTGATGGAATTCGTATCAGTTTCAAAGAGGGTTGGGCGCTGGCGCGAGCTTCCAACACACAGCCTGTTTTGGTTGTTCGCTTTGAATCAAATACTCCAGAAGGCCTCAAGAAAATTGAAAAATCTGTAATGGATGTTGTTAATAAATATCTATAATGTTTTCACAAATCTATGAGTGCAAAATAAAAAACCCGCCTTATGAGCGGGTTTTTTTGTACTTACAATTTCTAAGTTTAAAATTAGAAACCGAAAGAAGCTGCTGGTAACTTGATGAAAGCTACTAGGAAAGCAAGGATAACTAATGATTCGATTAACGCTAAAGATAAGATTAGCGGAGTGAACATTTTGTCAGCCGCTGCTGGATTACGAGCCATACCTTCTAA
>DALYIB010000192.1:0-4878 GCA_031970595.1 Pseudobdellovibrio sp. | reverse complement strand
TTTCAATGCCTTCTTTGCGGGAATTGGGCTTGGCCAAGACTGAAACTTTCATTACAAAGTATCGCTTCCAACCGATTCAGGGTAACGCAGACTTTGCAGTTTCTGACCATAAAATTGAATTAACAAAATGTTGACAATCACAGGTGTAAAAACAAATGCCAGCGGCATCATTAATGACAACGACCCTATAAAACTAACTATCAACGAAGTCGTCTGCGTCTGATCTTTGATTTTTCGGATCTCATCCTGGGTGCACCAGTAACTTAATATATCATAGCTGCTAACTTGACGATAATACCAAGCTGTCAAGATGACTGATAAAACAAAACCAAATGGCAGAAAAATAAAAATTGGAATACTTATCATCCAAATCAAAATATACAAAAATGAATAAATACACCCATTCCATATTGAACCGATCAATACGGATCTTCCCAGAGGTTGTAATACCGGAAAATCATTTCGTGCTAAAAAATGAACTAAATAAGTGGACGCAACCAATGACGAAATCGCTGTCGTCAATGCAATCACCAATGGCAGTGCCGCTGCAATTAAAAATAAAACAAATAGCATTAACACAATCGGCTCTTTCAGCTGCAGGATCATTTGAAACAGCGTCTGCGGTAACCAACTGTTAAACCACATCACCACAGACTGCATCGGCTGGGAAGTCATTGATGTGACTAATTGAAATAAATCAAACCAGAAAAAAATAATGGCCGATAAAACAAAAATGACAGAAACAATCAGTGGTAAAAACAGACACAACCAAATTTGTGGGTATCTTAAGGTTTTCAACGCGCGTTCAAGAAGGGCTAAGTTCATCCGTTTTCTTTCATTACAGTCTGTCGGCACGACGCTTTTTTAAAATTGTATCATAAGCCGCCTCGTAAAATTCAAATGTTGAAGGATCTGATTTTTTAACCAATTCTTGATACGCTTGTGTGGCAATTGGCAAACTGGCTCCACGAGGGATACCCAAAACATCATGCGCTTCCCAGTCGTGCCCGTTGTACATAAAATAAAGGTTCAGTTCTCGGGATTTGTTCGCAGCCGTGCGTGTTTCTGATACAACCTCGGCCTCTAAAACTGTGGGTGCAGAAGAATTTCCCGTCAACTGAGCAGGCTGCGTCGTATTAGCAGAAGAGGCCAATACAGACAATTTCACACCTGGTTCTTCCGTGGGTTGCGCCTTTAAATTCAAACGAGTAGGCGATTTTTGCTTAGAAGATCGGCCAAGCCAGAAATAAACTAGCAAAATAAGTCCCAAAATAAGATTTATAAAGAAAAGCTGTTGGCTGTTCACGATAAATTAATTATTAAAGGAGTTCATAGTTTTGTAAAGAAAAGATCTCGAAGGAGTCTCATTATGGCTACAAATCCGTTTGACCAACAGAAATCCATTCCGGGTGTTAAAAAAATTATCGCAGTCGCATCCGGTAAGGGTGGCGTCGGTAAAAGCACTGTTTCAACAAACTTGGCCTTAGCTCTTAAAAAATATGGCAATGTGGGTTTATTGGACGCAGACATCTATGGACCATCCATTCCTCGCATGATGGGCGCCTTGAACCAAAAACCCATGATTAACCAAAATAATCAAATTGAACCCCTTCAACGTCTGGGCATTAAACTGATGAGCATCGGTTTTTTGGTCGAGGAAGGATCTGCCGTTGTCTGGCGTGGGCCCATGTTATTTAAAGCCATGGATCAATTTTTCCGCGATGTTCAATGGGGTGACCTGGATTATTTAATTATCGACATGCCACCTGGTACGGGTGACGTCCAGTTATCGCTTGTGCAAAAAGTTCCAGTCAATTCGGCTGTTGTGGTCACTACGCCACAAAATATTTCGTTGATTGACGCTAAAAAAGCCATCGATATGTTCGAACGAACAGGCGTATCGATTGCCGGTGTTGTTGAAAACATGTCCCACATGGTCAACCCTGTTAATCAGGAAAAAATCGCCCTTTTTCCTAAGGGTGAAATTGACAGTTACTTGAAAAATAAAAATTTAAATAAATTAGTAGAAGTTCCTTTTAATCCGAACATCAGTTTAGGTTCAGAAGCCGGTATTCCAATTGTTGAAAGCTATCCAGATTCAGTGGAAGCCATTGCTTTTCAAAACTTGGCGACTCAACTTGCTGAAATCGTCAAATAATTATTTTGTATGGGATCAAGCCCTATTTCGGGCGGATCCCTAAATATTCCTCGTAAGTGCAATTACGATCGTCTTTAATTTTTCCGTCTTCGATTTCAATAATTCTCGTCGCTGTCGTTTGAACTAATTCATGATCGTGACAAGTAAACAAAATAGTTCCTTTAAATTTTTTCATCCCGTCATTCACAGCAGAAATACTTTCTAAATCCAAGTGAGCTGTGGGGCCATCAAACATTAAAACGTTGGCGCCTGACAACATCATTTTTGATAACATACAACGGACTTTTTCTCCGCCGGATAAAACATTTGATTTTTTCAAAGCTTCGGATCCGCCAAAAAGCATTTTCCCCAAAAATCCGCGAACGAATGATTCGTCTTTATCCGTCGAATATTGACGAAGCCAGTTCACTAAATCCAACTCGGAATTTTGAAAATATTCTGAATTATCCGCTGGTAAATAGGATTTAGTAATTGTAATCCCCCAGTTGATTGTACCTGAATCAGGTTTTATTTTTTCATTCAAAATATCCAGTAAAATTGTTTTTGCTAAATCGTTTTTACCTAGCAAAACAACTTTGTCTCCCCGTCTAAGGCTGAAGCTGACTTTATCTAAAATGGTCTGACCTTCCAATTTGTAGGACAGATCTTTGACCGTCAAAATATCCTGACCTGCTTCGCGCAAAGAATCAAAATTCACAAACGGTCGTTTACGACTGGATGCGGGCATTTCATTGAAAGTTAATTTTTCTAATTGTTTTTGACGGGACGAAGCCTGACTAGATTTTGAAGCATTCGCACTGAAGCGCGCGATAAAGGCTTTGAGTTCTTCGGCCTTTTCAGCACTTTTTTTGTTTTGATCTGACATCAAACGCTGTTGCAATTCACTGGCTTGTAACCAAAAATCGTAATTCCCAGTAAATGCGGTCACTTTTCCTTAATCGATGTCAGCAATATGCGTACACACTGTATTCAAAAAATGACGATCATGCGATACGACGATGACAGTGTTTTTAAAATTCATTAAAAAATCTTGTAGCCACTTGATCGCATAAATATCCAAGTTATTTGTTGGCTCATCTAACAACAAAATATCGGGCTGACCAAAGAGGGCCTGTGCTAAAAGGACTTTGACCTTTTCAGCGTTGGTTAATTCTTTGACCAGCTTTTGGTGCAAATCTTCGGAAATACCTAAACCCGCTAACATTGTTCCTGCTTCAGATTCAGCTTCGTAGCCATTCATTTCAGCGAACTGCATTTCAAGGACACTGGCGCGTTCACCATCCGCATCCGAAAAGTCAGGTTTAGAATAAATTTTTTCTTTTTCTTCCATGATTGAAAACAGTTTATGGTTTCCCATTAAAACTGTTTTCAAAACAGGTGTTTCATCAAATTCATAATGATTCTGTTTTAAAATTGAAAGCCTGGCATCTTTGGGCATCACCACTTCGCCCGTATTCGGTTCGATTTCCTTGGATAAGATCTTTAAGAAGGTCGACTTCCCTGCGCCGTTGGCTCCAATAAGACCATAGCAATTACCCGGAGTAAAACTAACGGTGGCGTCTTCGAATAATTTTTTATCGCCATAACGAAGCGAAACATTGACTGTACTGATCATTTTTTATACTCGTGCTTTTCTTTCCAGGTATTCGTTATAGGTCATATCATAGGTGGTCAACTGATTCTTATCGATTTCAAAAACTCGAGTAGTAATTTCACGCAAGAAATAACGATCATGCGATACCATCATGACAGTGCCCGGAAAGTCTTTGATGGCTTTTAAAAGTACTTCACGTGATTTAATATCCAAATGGTTCGTTGGTTCATCCAGCACTAGGAAGTTCACTGGATGAGACAAAATACACGCCAATAGCACACGGGATTTTTCACCACCCGATAGCACAGAAATTTTCTTTTCGACTTCTTCCCCAGAAAATAAAAACGCTCCTAACAAGCTACGAATACTGCCAATACTTGAATGAGGCACTCGCGCTTCGACTTCCTGTAATATTGTTTTTTTAGGATCCAAGACATCTAAAGAATTTTGGGAAAAATATCCTGTTGAAATACTGGCACCCACTTGGCAAATACCACTGGTTGGATCAGTTTGTCCTGTTACAATTTTTAAAAAAGTCGATTTACCCGCACCGTTGACACCTACAACCGCAACGCGATCGCCCCGTTTCACTAAAGCTGTCGCATTAGAAAAAACATTTTTTTCACGCCCATCTTTTAATTGCCATACTTTGGATAATTCAGTGACTTTGACGACTTCTTCACCACCGCGAGGAGGTACAGGCCAAATAAATTCCATCACTTTGTCTTCGACAGGAATTTCAATCCGATCAATCTTTTCAATTTTTTTAACTCGCGATTGAACCTGGGCCGCATGCGATGCACGGGCCGCAAAGCGAGCAATAAATTCTTCTTCTTTGGCTAACATGTCTTCTTGGCGTTTAGCTGCAGCGATCAATTGATCGCGACGAATGTTACGTTCTTTTTCATAGAAGTCATAATTTCCACCATAAGTAGTCACGGTGCGGTTGGCAATTTCGATAATTTTAGTCACCAATCGATTCATAAAATCACGATCATGGGATGTCATCAAAACGGAACCTTTAAAACTGTTCAGCCAAGATTCCAACCAAACAATCGATTCAACATCTAGGTGATTCGTTGGCTCGTCCATCAATAAAACATCTGGCACCAGTAACAAAATTTTC
>DALYIB010000191.1:0-4941 GCA_031970595.1 Pseudobdellovibrio sp. | reverse complement strand
TGGGCCGATATCGTCGCAGATTCTGTTTTTTTGGTTTTTGAATTAATCACTTGAAAGGGCTGTTCGCCCGATTTTTCAAAGAAAAAAGTAAAAGGCGGCGTCTGTGAATTCGCAGCCACCGATTGGGTCGAGCTCAGCAAAACTTCCAGGCGTGGCTTTTCAGAACCAAATTTTCCGATCGAATGCATCCGACAACCAATCGATGCGTAATCATAATCCAAACCCTTCAGTTGGATTTGATAGGGTTTACACGAATAATCAATCCATTTGCGCATTTGCGAATCCGTATTGGTCTGTGCAAACACTTTGACTTCGTCCATCAGTTCCGGGCCTTCAAAAACTTGAATGACGGTCGGACTCATTAAATTAATTTCCAGCGACGTTTTCCAGCTGTTGTTGGTTTTTTGTGGATAATAAATTTTATTTTCTTTTTTCAGTGTGATTTGTTGGGTGGTGTTTTGAATTTCAATATCCAACAAAATAAAAGGTAATAATAAATTATCCTCAGAACGTTCCCAACGTAAACTTTCAAAGTTCAGTTGGGCTTTGATATTTTTATTTTTGTTGTGAGTTGTGAAATCATTTAAATCAAATTCAACCGGGTTCCCACCCAAATTAAATTGTCCGATACTGATGGCCTGTGAATAGGCCAATGTGGAAATCAAAAGGCATGTGAATAGCAAAAACAACCGCATATAATAAAAATAAGGGTTGTTGAGGCAATCAACAACCCTTATTTCAGCGGACTAGGCTAGTGTATGTGCTAGTAAAATTTCACGGTATTTTGGTAAAGGCCAGATATCGTCAGAAATCAATTTTTCTAATTCATCGCAGGCCGCTCGCAATTTAAAGCTGTGGGGTTGAACATTTTCAACAATATCCCACATACGTTTTTCTTCGTCGTGAATTTTTTGTGATTTTTCAACTAACGTTTCAAATTTTTCCAGCTGATTCAGGACATCACCCAACGTAGAGTCCAGTCGGTTCAGACGAACTTCGTGCAATTTAGCTGTCGATTTTGAAATCATTAAATCATGTGCTTTCCCAGTCAGGTGCATTTGCTTTTCAGCAGCTGGAATCACATACGTTTGCACCAACTCGATCAAAGTCAGATGTTCGATTTCAAGCGTTTTAATATAACGTTCAATCGCAATGTGATAACGACTGGCAATTTCTTCGGCCGAAAAAACATTCGTATTAATTAAAAACTGAACGGCTTTTTTATCTTTGAACATTTCCAAAGCGTCTGGCGTCGTATTTAAAATTGGCAGTCCGCGTTTTTTAGCTTCGGCTTTCCATTCGTCGGAATAACCATTGCCAGAAAAACGAATGGCTTTTGTTTCTTTGACGATCTGACGGATTAATTCCATGACGGCTTCATCGCGTTTTTTCTTTTTCAATAATTCTTTTAAACGTCCTGTACATTCTTGGTACGCTTGGGCCACAGCCGCATTTAAAATAGACATTGGAACCGCGACATTTTGCGATGAACCCACGGCGCGGAATTCAAATTTATTTCCAGTAAACGCAAAAGGACTTGTTCTGTTGCGATCCGTGTAATCTTTGGAAACATTTGGAATTTTACTCACACCCAAATCAATAATTTGTTCGTCAGTGGCTTTTAAAGCATTGCCTTTTTCGATTGAATTCAAAATATCTTCTAGCAAGCTTCCCAAGAAAACAGAAATAATCGCAGGTGGGGCTTCGTTGGCTCCCAAACGGTGATCGTTACCAGGGCTGGCAATGGCTGCACGTAAAATCGCCGCGTTATCAAACACCGCTTTTAATGTCACAGCCAAGACTGCCAAGAATCTGAGGTTTTGATGAGGCGTCGTGCCCGGTTCTAAAAGGTTTTCACCCTTATCATTGGCCATCGACCAGTTGTTGTGTTTTCCAGATCCATTCACACCTGCAAACGGCTTTTCGTGTAATAAACACACCAATCCATGTTTGGTCGCAACGCGCTTTAAAACTTCCATCGTTAATAAATTATGATCCGAGGCAATATTCATGTCTTCGAAAATAGGAGCTAATTCAAATTGGCTGGGAGCCACTTCGTTATGACGAGTTTTAACAGGCACGCCTAATTTATAAAGTTCAAATTCAACTTCTTGCATGTACTGTTTCACACGCGAAGGGATCGATCCAAAATAGTGATCTTCTAATTGTTGACCACGTGCTGACGTCGATCCTAATAAAGTTCGACCGGTCATAATTAAATCAGGGCGAAGGGCCACAAAGTTTTTATCAATCAAAAAATATTCTTGTTCGGCACCGAGGGTGGTTTGAACTTTTTTAACATCCACATCGCCCAATAATTTTAAAAATTCACAGGCGCTGTTAGAAACTGATTCCACAGATCTTAAGAGCGGAGTTTTATTATCCAAAGCTTGTCCATGATAACCAAAGAAAACCGTTGGGATGCATAAAGTTTTTCCGTTGGCTTCTTCTAAAATAAAAAGTGGAGACGATGGATCCCAAGCTGTGTAACCACGAGCTTCGAAAGTGGAGCGCATTCCGCCCGATGGAAACGAAGAGGCATCGGGTTCACCTTGGATCAGTTGTGATCCGGTGAAACGTTCGATCACGCGTAATTCAGAATGATGTGCATGTTGAATCGAAATAAAGGCATCGTGTTTTTCGGCTGTGGATCCTGTCATTGGTTGGAACCAGTGACAAAAATGTGTGACGCCTTTGCTGACAGACCATTCTTTGACAGCCGAGGCGATGGCCTCAGCTGTTTCTTTCGGTAATTTTTTACCGTGATCTAATGTACGTAATAAATTGGAATAAGCATCTTTCGGAAGCTTTTCGCGCATTTGCGCAAGCCCAAAAGTCATACAACCAAAATATTCAGAAACAGCGGATTCTTTACCGAACTGGTCTGTCATTTTAGGGTAAGATTTTTGTTTTGTTTCAATCGCCGAATTAAAGGCGAAAAGGCGGGGGTTCATGGCAGGCGTGCTTGTTGATGTGCCGCTGCCGACATCTTTGTTCGATGTTTGCATAAATGCTCCTATTTTCTTTGTAAAACAAGTTACTCAAACCGCTTACAAAAAGTGAGTTGTTAGTTACCGACTGACAGAAATAAAATCTCTGGAAATCGATACAACTAGCTTATCGGAGTTTTTCTAAAAAACAAGAGTGACGCAGAACGCGCAGGTGCGAATTACAGTATAAAGGTTTGTGCTTTTGCTCTAATTAGACCGGACGAACTCGACCATGGCCATTTCGGCGAAATACTGCTTGCGACGCTCGCTCATCAATTCGGATTTCATCGGGGCTTCGATTTGAAGGGTGCGTCTGCGACCATTGAGATCAAACAAGACAATACATTCAAATTCACTGGCTGGCAGTAAAGCTAAAAAATTTGTTTCTTCGCTAAAAAAATCTGAATCCATGGCTTCGCCATTTTTTTGATCCTTCCACATCCAGCTGGTGACTTTTTTCAAATTGGGGCTGAGGCGATGATGTAAAAAACCATTTGAAACAAAATCGTAAATCGCAAAATCAGTATTTTTGATTTTCGTAATCATTAAATCGGTGACTTCTTGGAAATCGCGCAAAATCGTAATATCAGCCAAAGCCGCTTCGACTTTTTGAACAAACAATTGACTGGTGTAACTGGTGGATTCTGGATAAGTCAGTTTCACCTCGACATAAGGTAAATGCACGCGGTAGCCAATTTCCAACGGCATTTGTGGTGATTTGCCTTTTAAGGCTTCTTCGACGCGAACTGCGACATCGGATTCGCCCAGTCCCAAGGTGTCCCATGAAAGAGTGATTTTTTTATCGATTCCAAAAGTATGTTCTTTAAGCCATTTTTGCACATGATCTTTCCAAATCGCTTCGATTTCGCGCGGGGGGCCTGGCAATACAAAAATATGAATTTTTTTATTATCTGCAGTTAGGCGAGTGCAGTGAAAGCCATTCGCAGTGCCATTTGAATTGGTCAAAACTTGGGAGCCTTTTGGAAAATAACACTGCTGACGTTGAATATCTTTGACAGTAAAGCCTCGCGTAGTCAGACGATTTTGGACGTGCTCCCAGGAAGCTTCATCAAATTCCAATGGCGATCTGACCCAATCGGCGATTAAATCGCGCGTAAAATCATCACTGGTGGGTCCCAGCCCGCCCGTAACAAACAAAATATCAGTGAAATTTTCGCAAAAATTTAAGGCATCGATGATTATTTTTTTATCATCTGGAACTGTCAAATGAAAGGAAGTCTCGATTCCCAACGGAGAAAGCTCCTTAGAAATCCAAGAGGCGTTTTTATTGGTGATTTGACCAGTTGTTAATTCTGTTCCGACGGCTAAAATAGTTGCTTTCATAGATAATTGTTGTATCACTAATTTATTCACATTGTATAGCTAAGGACACATATGGACTGGAAAAATTTTGATTTAACAAATCCAACAGAAACACATCAAATGTTACGTGACACGCTTAAGTCCTTCGTCAAAGACGAGGTTGAACCCCAAGCTCATGAATTCGACAGACATGAAAAATTCAATTTACCACTTTTCAAAAAACTGGGTGATTTGGGATTATTGGGTCTAACAGTTCCAGAAAATTATGGCGGATCGGGTTTGGATGCGGCAGCAGTTTGTTTAGTCCACGAAGAATTATCAGCCAGCGATCCGGGATTTTGTTTAGCCTATTTAGCGCACACATTGCTTTGTGTGAATAACCTGGCTATCAACGGTTCTGAATCCCAAAAAGAAAAATACTTACCGGGGCTCAGTTCAGGACAATTGGTGGGTTCAATGGCCATGAGTGAACCTGATTACGGAACGGATGTTTTGGGAATGCAGACGACAGCCGTTAAAAAAGGCGACAAGTACGTTTTAAATGGTCGTAAAATGTGGATTACCAATGGCACTATTGATGATCAAAAAACGCCCTGTGATATGGTTTGGGTTTATGCCAAAACCGGCG
>DALYIB010000190.1:0-5074 GCA_031970595.1 Pseudobdellovibrio sp. | reverse complement strand
TATAGTTCATACTGCAGAATTGTTGAATTTCGCTGTCTGAACCGGGTTCTTGAAACCCGAATTGATTACATGGAAATCCCAAAATTAAAAAACCTTGTGATTTAAATTTTTGATATATTTCCTCAAGGCCTTTGTATTGCGGGGTAAAACCACATTTACTAGCGACATTCACAACTAGGCAGACGTGACCCTTGTGTTTATCTAATTGATATGGCTGGTTTTGCGAATCTTGCACTGTAAAATCAAAAAATTGACCCATACGATCTCCCTTTTTATAGAAAAAATATTTAACACATAATTAATTACTTTCTAAGTGTTTTAAAATGATACGCTTTGGCTAAAGTCTTGAAATGAAACTGCCGATAGGAATTTATCGGGAATGAGGTGTCGAGTGATTAGATATTTTTCATTTTATTTATTTTTTATGACAATTATATTACATTTCAGCGTTAAGGCGAATACATGTGAAACAAGTTGCAAGGCAAGATATCAGAGTTCTCCTAATTTATCCCAAAACAATGCGAACTTCAGAGCTTATGAGATTTGTGTAAGTAACTGCAAGACTCAAAAAAGCTCTTCACAACGAGCAAATAATCAGACACTAGCTCAAAAATGCGCTTCACAAAATACTTGCTATAGTACAAAAGAGAATGCTTGTGGTGATCAATATTGTGAGGGAGTAGCATGCACTAAACGTAAAGGTGTCCGAGAAGGAGGCTACTGTGTTTTTAAAAACTCTAATGATTCTCAAACAGTTAAAACTAATGCAGAAAAATGTAAAGATTTAGGTGGTGACTACAATTCTGAAAATATGTTCTGCAAATGTCCTGAAGGCAGTAAAAAGACATCAATAAATGAATTGGGTATCGAAAAATGTGAACCTAAAGGCGATGATGAAAGCTCAAAAAGGCAAGCATGTTTAGCTGCTAATGGTAAATTCGTTGAATCAAATGGTGGTCTTTGTGAGTGTGAATCTTCAAAACAAACGCTTGTATTCAATCAAATTGAGAAATCTTATCCAAAGTGTCAAAAAAGTATTGCATCAGAAAAATCAGGTGAAGATCTGTGTTCTGATAAAAAAGGGACATGGGATGAAGATCAAAAGCAATGTAAGTGTGGCGATCAGGGGCAAGACCTAGCGGCCTCAGCCCCTGCATGCTCGGCTGGATCTAGTGATCCAGAGCAATGTTCTGAGTTTGCTAGATACGAAGAGAAAGTGAAACAATGTGAATCTGAATCGGCCGCAGCGGTTAAAAGTTGTGATGCTGAATCCAAAAACGCGAATAGTGGTTATGATGATGCCAAAGCAGCCGCAGCGATTTTAGGACAAGTGCAAATGGCTCGTGGTCAGCAACAGGGTTCGGTCGAAGCCTGTATGCGTGCGGGGGTTATGGCGAACACCATGTTTTATGGATTAGATTTAATGAAGAACGATTGTAATCCAGGTATGGAGCAATGTAAGTCGTCTTGTAATTCTGCAAAAGAATTCGAAAATATTGGCGATAAGTGCTACGCTGAATTTATACAAAAATATGGAGCTTACACTCAAGGTGCAGATCCAGCAATGGATCAAAAATATTCTCAATTTATGTCAGGGGTAGGTCAAAAAATGCAATCGCTACAAGCTCGGTTGCAGGCGGGCGCAGAAAAGTGTGACGTCGAAGCTCCTTCAAAAGCGGCTGAGTTAAATCGATTGATGAAAGATATGAATAATTCAGCGGTTCAAGCGCAAAAATGTCAGTGCCAACAAACAGCAGGGCAAGCAAATTGCGACGATATAATGGGTCCTGAATTCTGTTTGAAAAATCCGACTGATCCAAGATGTCCAAGGACTGTTGCGGTTTGCAGTCCATCTTCAGCGGACTATAATACAAAAACTTGTATTTGTATGCGTGATCCAAAAAATTCACAATGTGCGGTGATTACCGGTGGCGGTGGAGGACCAGCTACGCTGGCAGGTGGACAAGGTTATAATCCGATAGCGCCTACAGGTGGAAATTATTCTGGAAAAACTGGATCTTCTGGTGGAATTAATTTAAATGGCGGATTGAGTGATGATGCGGTCGCGGCTTCAGCAGATCATTCGGGTGGTGCACCCGGTGATGTATTCGGTGCAGCCAGTACTGGTAGTGCCGGCGGTGGCAGCACTCCATCGGGCGAAGACGGTGGCGCCGGAGAAGGTTCTGGTGAAGGCGAAGGCCAAACGAAATCAGGAGTTGCTGGATTATTTAATGCCCTTAAAACTGGAATGGGAAATTTATTAGGCGGAGGCTCCGGTAATAAAGCCGGTGGTACAGGAAAAACTTTTGGAGATGGATCTAAAGGTAATGGAAACGCAGTCGATCCGAATAAGTGGCGTCCTCGTGGCGTTGCAGCTGTTGGACAAATCGGTGGTCGTAACGAAAATATTTTTCAAAAAATCAGCGATCAATACGGCATGCAATCTCATACTTTTATGAGCGGCGCAAAATAGTCATCGAATTAAAATTTTAAATTTGAATAAATTGATGCATTAAAACCATCGCCTGAGTGCGGTGGTTTTTTTCTAAGATCCAATTCAAATTTAAGTTTGTTTTTTTAAGGCATTCAGAAGTGATGTGGTTTTCCGTCAGAATATTTTGGGCCTCTGACTGTTGGGATGATTCAGGAGGCTGAGTCCATGTTAAACTGACCGAACATAAATCAGAACGTTTCATTTGGAACTGTTGGTCCCAATCAGAAATATTCAAGATCGCAGATAAAATTTCATCAGGACCAGAAATGTAAAATTCGTTTTGTGAATTTTCAAATGATTGCGACAAGAAATAAGGTTCTCCAATTTGCAAAGATTTTAAATGCGCCAAAAAATTTTTTTGTGCTTGTATGAAATCAGGAATGTTGGATTTAAATTTAAAAACTTGAGAGTAACTATTGACTGATAAGGCTTGTGGTTTTTGACAAATATTTTGATCAGAAATCAGTGTCCCATCCGAAGTATGATTTCTGGCCGGTCCTACATAAAGTTGTACTTTTTTATTTTTGGCCATTTCAACTGATTTATAATGTAACACTTTGGCGCCCCACAAAGTCATTTCCAGCAAATGATCATAATTCATATTTTTGATCAGTTTCGCTGAAGGAATAACTTTGGGATCAGCTGTCATTACGCCTTCGACATCCTTTAAGATTTCGCAGCGTTCGGCTTTTAAAAATGCAGCCATCGCAACTGCGGTCGTATCGGATCCGCCACGTCCCAGAGTCGTGATTTCTTTGGTGTTTGGGCTGACCCCTTGAAATCCAGCCAAGATGACGACTTTGTTATCCTGAACGGCTTCGGTGACACGAAATCCTTTCACATCAATAATATTTGCATTGATGTGTGAATCGTCTGTCAGAATTCCAGCTTGGCTGCCAGTAAAACTAATTGCAGGACAATTTAAATCATTCAAGGCCATAGTGACTAAAGCCATGCTCGTTCTTTCGCCCACGGATAAAAGCATATCCAATTCGCGCAAAGAAGGATTATTAGAGACTTGATGAGCCAACTTGATGAGTTCGTTCGTGGTTTGTCCCATGGCACTGACAACGGCAACAACTTGTGTGCCGGATTTTTTTAAGTCCGCAATTCTTTGTGCGACTTGCTTGATTTTTTCAGGATTGGCCAATGTGGCGCCACCATATTTTTGAACAATTAACATCGAGCTCTCTTTTGTTAAAATTATTCTAATGCTAATTTTTTATTTTGTTCACTAAAAAAAGTTTGTGCCGCAAGTTGTGAACCCTTTGGGATGCGTATAGTGTGACCAATCACTTGCTGAGGGATATAGCCCAGTATGATTTCAGCATTCAAATCACGAAGAGCCTTGCGTGTGATATTCAGATGATCAGCAAGCAGATCTAAATCTGTTCCACCTGGAGCAAAAATTGTTTCCTTGGCAACAGGAAAGTAAGGGTCTAAATCACGAAATCCATACAAATTCGGAGCTTTGGATATCATCATAGCCGCCAAAATTTTAGGGACATAGTCTTGTGTTTCAGGTGGCAACGCCTGTCTGCGAACTAATTCCCAAAAATCCTTTGTACGGTGTTTCATGATTTGTTTACGCAATCCGTTTTCACCCATATTGTAGCTGGCCGCAACCAAATACCAAGATCCAAATTCGGCATACAAATCTTTTAAATAACGAATAGCGGCTTGGGTGCTTTTTTGTAAATCACGTCGTTCGTCAATCCAATGTGCCTGGCGGAGGCCATAATTTCTTCCTGTGGATTGAATAAACTGCCAAGGCCCCACAGCTTGAGCTGAACTAACTGCTGTCGCCGAGAAACCGCTTTCAATCATCACCATGAAGGCCAGATCTGTTGGTAATCCAGCAGCTTTTAAATCGCTTTGAATTTGCGGCATGTACTTAGATGATTTCTCTAACCACTGACGAAAAAAATTACGACCGCGTCCTTGGAAAAAGGAAATCCACTGACTGACTTTTTTATTGTAAGTGACAGGTAAGTCAAAAATAAAATGGTTCGTGTTTTGTGTTTGCTTTTTTTCTAATAAAATTAATTTTTGTCTTAAAGTCAGCTGTTGAGACGTCTGTAATGCCGTATTTTTTTTGGCTGCTGGCAAATTCGCTGGATTGGTATCTGGTTTGACAGCATAGACTGATTGACTCAGTAAGAGCAAAACAGAAAATATTCTTTTAAAAAAGTGTCCTGACATCATTTTATTTTCGCATCGAAAGTTATTTTCGTCGAGCGGTAGTTTTTGACAGTCCGGCGTCTAAGAACTGCCAAATCCATGACAGGTCTAGTTTTCAGAGAAGGCAGAAATGTCTTCTGTGTTGATTAAATTCATTTTAGATTTTTAAAAATACAGACTCTAGACCAAAGATCAGGTGGGTCCGATGTGGCATCTTGGTTGCTTATTTGTCTAAGTTAGGAAAAGTGCGAGGAATAAAATGAGTACAAAAGGTATTTTTACAGCCCTCAGTGGCGCAATGGCCCAGACCCTTAAGATGGATACTATTGCCAATAACATTGCGAACGTGAACACCACAGCCTTTAAAAAAGATCAGCAGACTTTTAGCGAGTATCTTTC
>DALYIB010000189.1:0-5119 GCA_031970595.1 Pseudobdellovibrio sp. | reverse complement strand
TAGGTTTTACGAACATGAAGCAACATCTTCAGCGGACGTCCTTCCGTATTCATGTAGTTTTCAGAAATGGCCTCAAACCAATCCACTTTTTTTTCAGCTTTGGATTCAGAGTTCATTTCCAGTTCTGGATAGTGAGTGGGACGTAGTCCGACACCAACCATTGGATGTTTATCCATACAATTCTCTTCCTATCCATCTTCATTACATATTTTTAAATGTGCCGGCCTTAGCATCACAATCGGCTTTAGAAAGTTTAACCCAGCCTTTTCCTTTGCAAGAATTTTTGCCAGCGCAAGAATGTCCCGCACCGCCGCATTCTCCAGTGCCTTTGCATGAATTCACGCCGTGGCACTCGCCCTGAGCAACAGCGCTCGATGAGTCAGAAGCCGCTTTTGTTCCTGATGCACAACCTGCCATCATAAGCCCTGTTAGTGCTGCCGTTAAAATTGCTGTCTTTTTCATTTCGTTCTCCCTTTGTTTTGGTTTTCTTACTTCTTAACTATTTTATTCCACTCTTTGTCAGCCATGCCGACGTACTTTTTTGTGTCTTTGTCGAACATCGCTTTTGCCTCTGCGCTACTAAAGAAATACACTTTGCCGTCAACTCTTGAGAAGATGCCAGGATCGCTTTCAAGCTGCTTTCCCATAGCTAAGCCTGTCGCACAAAATCCTTTGTATTTTACGGCATCAACAAATTTTGCGGGCTCTTTATCAAACATGGCTTTCGCCTCTGCACTGGAATTGTAGTAAGTCGTGCCCTGATATTCAGACGAGAATTTCGGATCACCAAAGACCTGCTTTCCCGCCATCACATAACCGACTGGGCAGTGCCCACCAAGGCCGATTTTAAATCCATCCGCAAATGCGACCGATCCTATCATCAGAATTGCTAAAACGAACTGTTTCACTTTATCCTCCCTTTCAAAGAGTTATTTTGTTTCTTTCTTTTCATCAGTTTTTTGAAGGAGGGCTTCGCCCTCGATAAGAATCTTCACATCGTCAGCGATCATGACTCCGCCTTTGTCGAGATTCTTATTCCATTTAAGTCCGTAGTCTTTTCGATTGACCTGAGTTGAGGCTTCGAAGGCAATTCGCTCATTGCCCCAGGGGTCTGTTGTCGAACCTTTATAATCAACTTCTAGTGTGACGGATTTTTTAATTCCGTGGATCGTTAATTCGCCTTCAATTTTCGTTGGCTTATTTTCTTTTGTGATCGTTTTTTTCGAGACAAAGGTCAGCTTTGGAAACTTATCGACATCAAAAAAGTCAGGGCTTTTTAAATGCTTGTCTCGATCGGGCTCGTTTGTATCAATTGACGAAGCTTCAATTTCGACATTCAAACTTTTGATTTCACCTTTCTTAGGATCGAACTCAAAGTTTCCAGTAAATTTATTGAATCGCCCTGATACTGTGGAAATAACCAGATGCTTGATCTTGAATCCAACCTGAGTATGCGACTCATCAAGCTTGTAGTTACCTGCCCAGACATTAGTGCTGACCATTACGACTGCGATGGCCATAAGAATTCCATTAATTTTCATTTCTCCTCCAAATATAGATTTTGATTTCGTTCATTTGGATGAGTGCAATTGAAGGCCAAATTCTTACAAAATATTTTTATTAGTGTAACAAGAGCGCTGCCTAGTTGCGTCATGCGCCATTCGTTTTACGACGACTTATTTTGAAACAACCGCTTTGCCCAAGCCCATTTTGACTATTTTATTAGGTCTAACTGAAGTTACCAATTTTGTCTTGAGTCTGTAGTATGCTACAGACTGTATGATGGAGAAGTGATGAAAAAGGCTGAAAGAATGATGACAATTGGCGCTCTAGCCAAGGAGACCGGAATAGGCATCGAAACGATTCGATATTATGAACGTATTGGAATTATGATTCCACTTGCACGAAAATCTTCCGGTTACAGAGTCTTCAACAATGAGTCTTTCAAAACTCTTCGCTTTCTAAAACACGCGCAGGAGCTTGGATTCTCGCTTGCTGAAATCAAAGATCTTTTAAAATTAAGAGCAGACAAAGAATCTCGGTGTGAAGATGTACAGGTCCGAGCCTCTAAGCATCTTGAAGATGTAGAAGAAAAAATAAAAAAACTTGAAAGCATTCAAACGGTGCTTTCAAAATTAGTTCGACAATGTCGATCTAAAAAGACGACCGATCGCTGCCCAATTCTAGATTGCTTTGAAGAGAAGGAGTAAGAAAATGCAAAAAACAAAGATCGAAAATAAATCAGGATGGCTCGTGGGTGGCGGGATACTCGCCTCTATCTTAGCGTCACTTTGCTGTGTAGGGCCGCTGATCCTCACCCTCCTTGGACTATCTGGTGCGGCAGCGCTATCAAAATTTGAGACATTACGTTTTCCGATGATTTTATTGGTACTTCTTTTTTTTGCGATAGCTGGATTCGTGCTTTTTCAGAAGCGAAATAGTTGTGAGCCAGGATCTATTTGCGCCGATCCGAAGAAATTCAGAAAGATGGTAATTTTTTATTGGTTCGGACTCACGGTTGCAATTCTTGGGATTACGTCGCCCCAATGGGTAGCGTTACTTTTTTCATAAATATAATTTGGAGGGAAAATAAAATGCGAAAAATGCAAACTCTATTTCTGGTGTTAGGTAGTTTTGGATTTCTAGGGACAGCATGGGCCGAGAAGGCTTGTTTTGAAGTCCAAGGAATGACTTGTGCAACTTGTCCACTTACTGTCAAGGCAGCTGTCAAAAGGCTAAGAGGCATTGATGACGTGATGGCATCACTAAAGGACAAAAATGCCGTAATTAATTTCGACCCTCAAAAAATCAATGCTGCTGAAATCAAAAAAGCAATCGACAGCGTCGGATACAAAGCTATTCCTCAGGATTGCAAACAAAACAACAAAGGATAAGAGAGGTAAATTATGGACTACAAAAAAATCGATCCAGCGCTTGAGCTAATGAAGGAATTCAGTAAAGTCACAAATGGAATGCCAGCGTTGATAGATCAAATGAGACAAAAGGCGATTTTTTCTGAGGGAGCGGTCCCAAAGAAATTTAAAATTTTAACGGCAATGATATGGGCAATCTCAGCCCGTTGTGAGCCTTGTTTTAAATATTACATCCAACAGGCAATAAAGGCCGAAGCAAC
Source organism: Pseudobdellovibrio sp. (assembly GCA_031970595.1). Lineage (GTDB taxonomy): Bacteria > Bdellovibrionota > Bdellovibrionia > Bdellovibrionales > Bdellovibrionaceae > Pseudobdellovibrio. The sequence continues at coordinate 1,986 of DALYIB010000189.1, read as the reverse complement.
GGAAGCAGAGCTCGGAGAATTTCTTGCTCTTGCGTCGACAATGGGTGGCTGTGTTGGGGAGATGTGGGCTTTAAAAGCCTATAGTGCATTTAAGAGAAATGATGAAACTCCAGACTCACCCGCACAGGACAAGCACTGCTGTAGCTAGCCAAATTAATTGAAATAAAATAATAGACGATAGTGTAATAAGATTCATGAAAAAATTGATCTTCGAAAAGACATTGATCAAATTGAAGATCGTTTCACTTATCACTACCATTGATTTCAATTTTCTTTTCCGGGTTTGTCTTTGACATTCTGATTGTCAGATTCGCGGGGAAAGAACCTCGGACTTCCGCAAGTCTCTGTTCGAGATTCATAGATGAGCTTTGCTTGCGCACGCCAGATCAGATTTTGAATTTTATCGAGATTCATAGTCAGCGAGAGTGCGAGCACTACTCCAGCGGCAATGGCGATGAGTTTATCTAAATTCATATTTTCCCCCTTTGGATAAAATGACTTGTTTGTTTTCAAATCGAGCGACGATATTTTGAAGTGCAGCCCAGCTCCAAGTTTTACCCGTGCGAGATGGAATCTTGGCTCGATTCAATTCTAAATTTATCTGGTGTATAGTCCACCCCTGAACCCAGAGACGATGGATTTTAAGTAGAGTTGGAAATTCCCTTGGGTCCTTTACGATTCTTCCTTCAAAGTAACAAAATCCATAGTACGGAAGTGCCGCTTGCTTTCCTGACTTGAGCGAACGTTTGTGAGTAACTTTAGACAACCGGTCTCGCAACTCTTGCCCAGCTCGCAATAGGCTCGAGCGCACACCGTTCTTCGACATTCCAAGCTGGTTCGAGATGTCGCGAAGGGACATGCCTTTAGAGTACATTTCGACTATGTTTTTATTGTCGTCAGCAGAAATGCGTTTGCTGATTTTGACGATAAATGCGGTGAAATCAATAGCTTGCAAGAGTTCGGTTATTGGGAAGCGTGGTTCACCAGTTTTCTATCCGCGCTGTTTCAATTCTACTACTTATTTATATTTAAAATTTTTAATTCAACCGCAGGATAGCTTTCTTCGTAAGATTCGCCGTTAACTCCGTAATAGATCACTTTGCGCTTTTCAAAGTCGGCATCATAACTGACAACACCCGCATCCCAAGTGGCTTTCAAAAATTCGGGAAATGTGCTTTTTCCTTGTTGGTCTGTTCGGATCGCCGTAATCAAAGCGTCGCGATTGAACTGGGGAATTTCATAGGTGCCCGTCACCAACGGAGTCCCCTGCTGAACAACCGCACCATTTTTCATGATGTAGATCGATTGACAGGACGGCAACGACCATTTGTTCATCAATGCGCCTGCTTGACGAAGGACTTCTGCCAGGACAGGAAATCCGCCGACCTGGGGACGGATCGACATCGCATATTTTTGGGATTCGGTCAGGTTTTGAATAAGTTTGCTCATGATGACCTCTGTTTGTTATTCGATAGGGTTACTGTTTAATTGGTGAATATCAGCGACTTTGATTAATATTTTCATCAAGGTTTTTCGTTCTGAATCAGATAATACTGAAAAAAAACGATCGTCATTTTCATCAGCAATTCGCGCCAGCTTGGGAACTAATTTTTTAGCCACAGCTGTCAGTTTGATTTCCTGATAACGACGATCCGTCGTTGATTCAGCACGCGCCACAAAACCTTTTTGCAGAAGTCGATCTATTAATTTGGAAACGGCTCCACGAGTTAAGCCCGTTATATTGGCCACCGTGCTGGGTGAAGTGGTCTGAACCTGAGAATACATTTCCCGCAATATGACCCATTCAGCCACGGTCACATCGCTGCCCGCTAGTTGTCGCGCAAAAGAATATGAAACCGCATTCGAGACGACTCTCATGCGGTAACCAATATGTGATTTTAATTCTGTGACTGCTGTATGAGATCGGGTTGGCATGATTTTTTGACTCCTGACAAAAGCTCATTATAGTTTCTTAGGAAACTATTG
>DALYIB010000188.1:0-5124 GCA_031970595.1 Pseudobdellovibrio sp. | reverse complement strand
GCTAAGATGTTCGCGGATTTTTTCGATATCATTAACTAAGTCCCAAGTGGAATTTTCGCGAAGTTCAGCCGCCGGTGTTGATTGGCCAGAACCACGTTGATCAAACAAAATAATGCGATAGTGATTAGGATCAAAAAAGCGACGATGATCAGGATTCACTCCGCCACCGGGGCCACCATGTAAAAAAACAACGGGGCGGCCTTTGGGGTTACCAGACTGCTCCACATACAAAGTATGAATATCTGAAACTTTTAAAAATTCAGTTTTAAAGGGTTCGATTTCTGGATAAAAAGAATTTAAATTTTCTTTGGGCATCGAATAAATTACTTGATCCATACGCGCTCCTTTTCGGCTTGTGAAATAAAGCTATTTTTAAATGCGATTTCATTACATTTGTTAAACTCAGTTAAACCAAAATTTTGATATTGATGAGCAATCAGATAGTCATCCGAAAGTGTCGAAGCAAAAATACCTGGATCGTCCGAGTTAATCGTGACTGGAACGCCAGCCTCAAATAAACGACGCAGCGGATGTGATTCATAAGTTTTAAAAGCCTGAGTTAAATAATTACTGTAGGGACAAACTTCTAAAACAATATTTTTTTCGATCAATATTTTTTGAATATCAGGATAGTGAATAGCCTGAATACCGTGTCCGATTCTTTCGGCGCCTAGTAAATCGATTGAATCTTTGATCCACTGGCTGGCTTTTTCAGAGGGAGCTTCTCCAGTGTGAATCGTGATGCGTAAATTATTTTTACGAGCTTTTTCAAATAGCGGCGCAAAAGGTTTTGGTTCAAAGCCCTCTTCGTTATCGGCCAGATCCAGTGCCAAAAAAGTCTGTTTATTTTCAATGGCAAAGTCAGTCACGGCTGCAACCGTTTTTAAATCCAAAATTCTTTGTAAAATACAAATCAGACCCACAGCCATTGGCCATTTCTTCTGAGCTCGTTGAATTCCCTTTAAAAAGGCTTGATGAATTTTTTCAAATGTCAGTTGTGGATGACCTGAAGAAATAAAAGTGGGTGCATAGCGAAGTTCTAAAATACGAACTCCATCATTAAAGGCGTCTTCGCAGACTTCATAGGCTAAACGCTCTAGGATTTCTTCGGACGCTAAGACCTTTTGTGCGATTAAAAACTTATTTAAAACTGCCTCTAAATTCACCATAGGCTCGGTTACGAGGAAATGCTGTCGTTGTTGAGCGGGATTTTTTGGAAAATCCAGTTTTAATGTTGTAGCAATCTCGAGCAAAGTACTCCAACGCATCGAACAATCTAAATGGCGATGCAAGTCAACTTTAGCGAGTGCGCGGATTTCTTGAATAGATAGCTTTGATGTCATAAAAAATAAGTATGACACAAATCAATCCCCTTCAAGTAAAAAACCATTTGGCTACTCAATCTAACACAGCTCCTCAGTTTTCGGTCAATGTGCCGAATAGTGGAATTAACTTTTGCGATCCCAAATCAATCCGTGCGTTGGTTGCTTTGATGGATATGAATGCGGTGCTGGGTGGAGCGGCTTCACATTACGGTGGTCCTGCAGCCTTAGCTGAATTGTGGTCAGCCTTGCATGGGATCGTGTTTGATCAAGCCCAAAAGCAAAATAAAAAATGGTTCGACTTGTTTCATGTGATCAACGATGCCGGCCACTGTGAAAATGGGTTGTACGCTTTGAAAGCCAATTATCAAATGGCTGGTTTAGATCTGAAAAAACTGCGTCACTTTCGCTCGATTCAATCGGGACTGACAGGACACGGAGAAGTTCATTTATTTCCAGAAGGTGTTTATCTCAGTAACGGTCCTTTAGGATCTGCTGTTCCGCAATCACAAGGATTAGCTGTCGCCGAAAAATTAGCAGGAACGAATCGCACGACGGTCTGTACGTTGTCAGACGGCGCTGCGATGGAAGGTGAAGCTAAAGAAGCTTTGGCGGCCATTCCTGGATTAGCTAAAAATGGAAAGTTAGCTCCTTATGTTTTAATCATCAGTGATAACAATACCAAATTATCGGGTCGAATTGATCAAGATGCTTTTTCAATGGCGCCTACATTTTCTTCTTTGGAGACCTTGGGTTGGACAGTTCTGCAGTTAGAAAAAGGAAATGATTTATCTGCTTGCGTTCAAACGATTGAACAGGCTTTGAAATTAGTTCAACAGAACCCAACCAAACCGATTGCCATCTGGGCAAAGACAATTAAAGGAATTGGAACTAAGAAAACAGCCGAATCAGCCAGTGGCGGTCATGGATTTCCATGCAAATCACCAACTGAGTTAACAGCGTTTATTCAAGAAATTTACTCGGGTGAAACGGTTCCAGCTGTCATGACAGAATGGATTCAGGAACTTATTGAGTTGGAAATTAAATTAAAAGCACAAGCCGTTCCTGATACAGGTGAAAAAATTCAAAAAGGAATTTCTAAGGCGATGATCAAAGCTGCGCAAAAAGGTTTGCCGGTGATTTCTGTGACTTCGGATTTACCAGGTTCGACAGGTGTCGCTGAATTTCGTAAAGAATTTCCACAAAATTCAATTGATGTGGGTGTTGCTGAAAGTAATATGATTTCAACAGCTGCGGGATTATCGAAACAAGGTTTTATTCCAGTGGTTGATACATTCGCACAGTTTGGCGTTACAAAAGGTGCGCTGCCGATCACGATGGCGAATTTATCTGAAGCACCAGTGATTGCGGTTTTCAGTCACACTGGATTCCAAGATGCTGCGGATGGGGCTTCTCATCAAGCCTTGAGTTATATGTCGATGTTGGCAAGTATTCCACACGTGGATTTGATTTCGTTATCGTCCAGCGAAGAAGCGGATGCGTTGATGACACAAGTGATTGAAAAATTTGCTTCTGATGTCAATGCCGGGAAAATTCCGAATACGACTGTTTTCTTTTTAGGTCGCGAAAATTTTCCGAAATCATTTTCGACAGAAACGAATAAACTGAACTATCAATTATTTGAACCGCAGATCGTTCGTCAGCATATCATTGGATCAAAAAACGTGATGTTGTTAACGACGGGATCACTTGTGGGTGAAGCGATTAAGGCCGCCGTTGAATTGGAAAAAAAATCAATCGGAACTATTGTCATTAACCAAAATGGTTTAAATAAGATCAACTTGGAAACATTAAAGCCACTACTTAAAAAGTGTGAAGGTCGTATTGTGACTGCGGAAGATCATCAGGTTCGTTTGGGATTTGGGTCTTTTGTTTGTCATCAGTTGATTCAAAATGGCCAGTCTGTATTTATGAAATCACTGGGTGTTCAAGATCAATTTGGACAAAGCGCTTACAACGCGATCGAGTTGTATCAAAAGCATCAGATTGACTCATCAGCTATGGTCAAGGCTGCTGTCGAACTGTTGGGATAATTGTGCAATACTAAAGTCCGTATCAGTATAGGTTTGATACATTTATAAAAAGAATATTACAAAAATTTGACCAGCTGTTCGATTTTTTGAATAATGAGTATGTGACGTTTTTATTTTTCGTTGAATATTTTTTTGTTTGGTACTTTTCACGATTTCTTATTTTTGCCAGCGTAGTGTACTTCTTTTTTTGGTTAAGGCCGAACGGATATACAGCAAAATATCGTATTCAAAATACTGATTTTACTCCGCACGAATTGAAACGTGATTTTTTATTATCAATTTTATCCTGCATAGTCTTTGGCTTGTGTTTGGCATCTGTCAGCATGTTGCGATCTGAGCAGGTGTATAATTATATACAGCTATCTAATTTTGGTTTTAACGCTTTTAATATCAAAATTCCGCTGAATATTTTTTGTGGATGGTTTTTGTTTTTAGTTATTTTGCATGAAACTTATTTTTATTGGTTACATCGATTGTTACATTTGCCGTTTTTTTATAAAAAGATTCATAAGGTTCATCATTATACAAAAAATCCGAATCCATTTACGACTCAGACTTTTCACCCACTGGAAGCTGTAATGGGTATTTTATGGGTCGTTCTGGCTACTGCATTTTTAAATATTCCGATGAGTGTCTGGGTTTATTACAGTGTTTTTAACGCAGCTTTAAACGTTTTAGGTCACTGTGGTTTGGATTTTTTTCCGGCTAATTGGGAAACTCATCCGATTTTAAAGTATGTCAATAGACCCACAATGCACAATCATCATCACAAGTACAACAACGGAAATTATGGGTTTTATTTTACGTTTTGGGATAGATGGATGGGAACGTATAAGCCGAACTAGTTTTTATTTTTTTCGTTCATCCAAAAAATTTGATCTTGGGCTGTGAGTTCGCCAGATAACAAACCTAATTGCAAAGCCAAATCAAAATGCGGATTATTCAGCAATGCCTTTTGACGTCTTTCGCCTTTTTTTAAATAGTTTTCCTGACGCTGTAGAACATGGATATGTTGAAGCGCAATTTGAATGGCTGTCATTTCGACTTTGTAAACGCCTAATTCTTCTTTACAAAATAAAAGGAAGCGAGTGTTGTCGAAAACTTCATTCAGATTTATTTTTTGTGGAAATTCATATTTAGCCAATAAGAAACTGTAAATGACAAATGCGAAAATAACAGTTGGTTGTGATAGATCAAAATTTAACAATGAGGCTCGGCGAATATAAGCCAAGAAATTTTCTCGTTCGGTTTCATTTTCAAATAGTTCGTGGAAAGCGGGTAGCACGTGTTTGAAAATTTGCAGATCGTACATTTCCATCAAAGACATTTCAATAGACGGCAATTTGAAAAATTTGAGCCATTCCTCGCGTCTTCGAGGCAAAACTCCTCGTGTTAATAAGTCAGCATTTTCAATAATTGACTGACGAAGCTCAGCTTCAATTTGAAATCCTAATTTTTGTGATAATCGAAGAGCGCGTAAAATACGAATAGGGTCTTCTTTGATTCTTTCAGTAGGGTTTCCGATCATACGAATCACTTGATCACGTATATCTTTCAGCCCACCGCAGTGATCCACCAGATTTTCTGCAAGCGGGTCATAAAAAAGAGCATTCACAGTAAAATCACGCCTAAAAGCATCTTCTTGGAGTGTGCCAAAAAAGTTTTCTTCAACGAATGTCAGATCAGCGCCATCCTCTGAAGAGAGTTCTTCTTGGGTGGCTTCGCGGCGGTAAGTGGCAATTTCAAAT
>DALYIB010000187.1:0-5127 GCA_031970595.1 Pseudobdellovibrio sp. | reverse complement strand
ATAAACTAGAAGAAAGAAATCTTGTTTTCAAATATATCCTTTATCTGAATTTTTTTACGATCTCTTTAAAATAGTCTCCTCTCTCTTCGTAACTGTCAAACATATCAAAGCTAGAACATGCCGGAGATAATAAAACCACATCCCCGATTCTCGACTTTTGGTAAGCAATCAAAACAGCTTCTTCAAAAGTCCCAATCAGATAAGTCTCGCAATAATCGCCCAAATCACGATTGATGCGCTCTTTCGCCTCACCCACTAAAATCAAGGTTTTAACCTTACGGCGAATGACATTGCGCAATGGTTCGTAATTCAAGTTCGTATCTTTACCACCTGCGATTAAAATCACATTTTCGTCAAAGCAATCCAAAGATCTTAATACGGCATGAACATTCGTCGCTTTAGAGTCATTGTAAAACAAAACTCCGCCCACTTTACGGACATATTCAATTCTGTGTTTAATCGTACCAAAACTTTCAATCACACGTTGAATGGCTTCTTTGGTCGCACCGTATTCTCGGGCTAACAATAAAGACGCCATCAAGTTCTCGATCGAATGCTTCCCTTTCAACTTCATATCTTTGATGCTGAAAGTTTCAATTTCAGGACCTGTGCGTACACGGATTTCCTGACCGATATTCACGGCTCCACCGATATTCATGATCTGAGGCTCTAAAGCCGGCTTACGAGAAAAGTAAAAAATACGTCCACGCTGAACAGCGGGATCACGAGCCAGCTCGACAACCGCATTATCATCTGCATTTAAAATCGAAGTCGTTGCTTGGTTGGTGTTTTTAAATACTTTGCGCTTAGCATTGACGTATTCTTCCATAGATCGATAACGATCCAAGTGATTTTCGGCCAAATTACAAAACACGATATTCGATGGATTAAAATCCACACAGTGTTCCAACATAAAACCAGAAACTTCAGCGATGACCAATTTCGCTTTTTTCTCTTCAAGCAAATAATTTGTCATCGGAGTTTCATTAGAACCACCCACCCAAACATCCACTCCGCTTTCTTTCAACATCGCTTCCGTCATACGTGCGATCGTGGTTTTTCCGTTCGTTCCAGTAACAGCTGCGATAGGCTCCCTGATAAAAGCGGATACGAATTCGAATTCACCCGTAATCTTAACGCCTTGTTGACGGGCGTATTCAAAAATTTTCAAATGAGGAGCTACGCCCGGAGATAAAATGACTAAATCTTGCGATAAAAATGTTTTAGGGGAATGAGAACCCAGTTCAAACTTAATGTTGGTATAACCTTCTAGCTGATCCAACTGGTTTGATAGTTCAGGCTTTGACTTATGATCAGTCACTGTCACTTGAGCTTCATATTTAGTTAAAAATTTAGCCAAAGAAACACCTGTTTTCCCTAGGCCAACAATAAGAATCTTTTTATCTTTTAGATCCGATAATTCTTTCCACATAATAGTTACTTTCCTTAATTTAAATTAAATTTGAAACTCAACATTAACGCAGCTTTAATGTCGCCAAACTAACAGCCGCTAACAAAATAGAAATAATCCAGAAACGTACAATGATCTTTGTTTCCGTTAACCCACCCAATTCAAAATGATGATGAATCGGCGCCATCTTGAAAATTCTTTTTCCTGTCAGCTTGAAACTTGCGACTTGCGTGATGACTGATAACGCTTCTACGACAAAAACGCCACCTAAAACTATCATCAAAAGCTCATTTTTCGTAATGACAGCCATCGTTCCCAAAAAGCCACCCAAGCTCAAACTTCCTACATCGCCCATAAACACTTGTGCCGGATAAGTATTGAACCATAAAAAGCCCAAACCGCCTGCAATCATAGCAGCTGCATAAGGCGTCAATTCTCCGGCTCCCGCCACATGAGGAATTTGCAAATAGTTAGCAATCGCTGCATGCCCTGTCACATAAGCAAAAATACCTAATGTCGTCGCAGAGATAATAACTGGAACGATCGCTAAGCCATCCAATCCATCTGTCAAATTCACGGCATTCGCAGTTCCCACGATGACCAAAGAACCCAAAACGATATAAAAATAACCCAATTCGAAAACTACGTTTTTGAAAAATGGAATCGTCAATGTGGTATTAAAGTTATGCTGACTTATCAGGTAATACAAAACCGCCGCAGAAATCCCGAACTCGCCTAGTAAACGAATTTTTCCAGATAAACCTTTGGTATTTTTCTTTGAAACTTTTAAATAATCGTCAATATAGCCGATGAAGCCAAAACCCCAAGTAATAATCACTGTCGCAACCACAAGCGGATTCATTAAATCAATCCACATCACAAGTGGAACCAACGTGCTCAACAAAATAAGCCAACCGCCCATCGTCGGAGTGCCTGCCTTTTTCTTGTGCGTCTGCGGACCGTCGTCACGAATACTTTGGCCAAAGTGTTTTTGTTTTAATTTTTCAATAAAATATGGACCCCAGATCAAACACAGAAAAAATCCCGTGAAAAACGAAATAAATGTTCTGACTGTGATGTATCTGAAGACGTTTAATATTGTGTACTGATCGGCAAGTGAGTGTAACCATTGATAAAGCATGAAGATAGTGGTAACACAGACTTACACACCATTTCAATAAAAAACTGATAAATATTTGATATTTTTAAGTTTTTTAAAAAAACAGGAGAGCCTTTATGAATAGTAAAAAATGGATTTTCGTTTTAGTATCAACATGGATGCAAACTGTTTTATCAAGCCCGACGCCACATATTTTAACTTTTGATTCGTTACCAGAAATCGGCCAATGGAATTCACGCCCCATTTTACTGGGGGGATTTTCAACTCTTGAAATTGATTTAAAAAAATCCACTTCCAAAACAATTTATTTTCGCACAATCACGGATCGCGGCCCCAATGGTGAGCTGATCAAAAAACATGATACTTGGGGAAAAAATTTGCGCCCTTTTTTACTTGCAGACTACAGCCCCCAAATCGTCGAATTCAAACTGAATAACTTAGAAAAAATCTCGGATATAAAAACAATTCCATTATGGGCCTCGACAGATAAAAAAATATCCGGATTGCCTCCGATGACTCAAACACCAGACAACAGCGATAACGTTGAAAAGCCCATTTTGATCAAAGACGGCGTCAAAACCGACTTGGCCGCAGATATCAATGGTTTTGATTCAGAAAGTTTGTGCACAGATTCCGAAGGTCGCACATGGGTTTCCGAGGAATATCTGCCGTCATTTGCCGTTTTTGATAAAAATAAAAAATTAATTCAACGTTTTTATCCTGGCCAAGACTTTCCAGCTATTTTCGCAGAACGCAAAACGAACCGTGGTTTCGAAGCTATGACTTGCGATAAAAATTATTTGTACGTGATGCTCCAAAGCCCGATTCCTTTGAAATCTGCTAAAAACAAATTAGCTGTGCGTATTTTACGTTGGGATTTAAAAAAAATGAAAGCCGTCGACCAACTGGTTTATCCATTGTCCGACGAAAAAGTGGATAAGATTGGTGATATCTCGATTGACCATAAAGGTCATTTTTATGTCATCGAACAGAATGGAAAAGTCGGTGAAAAGTCAAAACAATACATCACTCAATTTAAAATTGAATCCAGCAACTTCATCAGCCTTAATGAAACCCCCGAGGAATGGGATTCCGAGAAACTGCAAAAATACGCTTTAAATAAAAAAATTATTTTGGATTTTGGTCATACAGAAACAAAATGGATTGAAAAACTGGAAGGCTTAGCTGTACACAAGGATAAAATTTTTATCCTATCTGACAATGATTTCGGCTTGGAAACCAACGAAAAAGACGAAACCAGCGTATCAGCTGCAAAAAAACCGCACTTAATCTGGTTTGATCTACCATCTTTGCCAAAAAGTGATAAAAAGAAAACCACTAAAAAAGGTTCAAAATAATGAGCAGACAAAAAGAATTAAAAAAATTTAAATTAGGCGAAGCCAACACAAACTATCAAATCGATTATTCACCTGAACACCTGGAAGCTTTTGAAAATAAAAATCCAGGAAAAATCGCATGGACAACTTTTGTTTGTACTGAATTTACTTCTCTATGTCCTAAAACCGGACAACCCGATTTTGCTAAAATCTATATTAATTATATCGCAGATAAGAAAATGGTCGAAAGCAAATCGTTAAAGCTTTACCTTTACAGTTTCCGCAATCATGGCGATTTTCACGAGGACTGCGTCCAAACAATTTGTGATGATCTAGTCAAATTGATGAAACCCAAATACATCGAAGTCATCGGTGAATTCACTCCGCGCGGAGGCATTGCCATTTTTCCATTCGCATCTTTTGCCGCCAAGGAAAAAATTTTCCAAAATATTTATCAAGAGCGTTTAATCAATTATGCTCCTGGTAAATACACGTGCGATCTTTCTAAAGTTTACGTTTAATTAAGACTTCGTTTTCCAATTCAGTGGCTCGCACAGTTCGACAAAGCGTTCGGTGCGTGCGCCGCGAGAACCTTTGACCACAACCAGTGATTGCGGCTTGAGTGACTTTAAAAAGTTTTGGCCCAATGATTCATTTAAATCCGAGGCTACAAAGTAATTTGAAAAACCTTGATTTTTTAAACCGTTTTCAAAGTCAGTATGATTTTCGCCAATGAAAAAAACTTGATCAAATCCGGCTTGAGCGACTTTTTCTCCTAGGAAAAAATGCTCGTGCTGGGCATGAGCCCCCAATTCCTTCATTTGCCCAAAGACTCCGATACGTGCGCCTTTGACCTCGATCATCGGAATATTATTCAACAAAGCTTGCATGCTATCTGGATTCGCGTTGTAGCCATCAAACAAGACATCAACGCCTAATTTGGTTTCAATAAACTCATTGCGTCCCCAAGTGGACTTACACAACGGCAAGGCCTTCCAAATATCCTCGGCCTTCATTCCGCAAGCGTAACTGATACAAGCCGCCGCCATCAAATTGGTGACGTTATGACGACCAAATAAGGGAACTGTCATTTCGGATTTAAAACCAGCAATACTTCCAGACAAAGTCAGACCTTTTGAGCTCTGCTGTATCACCTTGAAATAAACATCCGCCTCATTATTATTTTCCGAAAAAGACAACATTCTGGAAGCCGGAAATTTTTTAGCCACCGGATACATCATATCAAATGTTAAATCCTG
>DALYIB010000186.1:0-5180 GCA_031970595.1 Pseudobdellovibrio sp. | reverse complement strand
AAGGCCTCTTTTGCATTTTTAAAAACTTTTTTAGACATAAAATCTTTCGTTTTAAAATTAAATACGCTCTACGATCAATGAAACGCCTTCGCCACCACCAATACAAAGCGTTGCTAAGCCGCGTTTCATTTGATTATTTTTAAGAGCATATAAAAGTGTCGTTAAAATACGTGCTCCCGAAGCTCCAATCGGGTGACCAATAGCGATAGCGCCACCATTTACGTTGATTTTTTCCATTGGAATTTCCAATGATTTTTGTGCAGCCATTGTCACATTCGCAAAAGCTTCGTTGATTTCGAAAAGATCAATATCGTTCACGTTTAAATTCGCCATAGATAATGATTTTTTAATTGCGCCGACAGGTGCTGTTGTAAAATATTTTGGATCTTGTGCAAAGTGGGCATAAGAAACGATTTGCGCAAGAGGTTTTAAACCACGCTTTTTAGCTTCTGTTTCGCTCATTAAAACAAAGGCCGCAGCTCCATCATTAATTTTTGAAGCATTCGCTGCTGTAATTGTTCCGTCTTTTTCGAAAGCCGGTTTTAAACCTGGAATTTTATCAAACAAAGCTTTTCCTGGTTCTTCATCAGTGTCGATTTGAACAGTTCCTTTTTTGGACTCGATTGAAACAGGTGTAATTTCTTCTTTGAATTTGCCATCTGCAATGGCTTTTTGAGCTTTTTTATAAGAGTTAATTGCGAACTCGTCTTGGGCTTCGCGTGAAAAAGAAAATTCACGTGAACAGATTTCAGCTGCATTCCCCATGTGGAAATTATTGTAAGGGTCCCAAAGACCGTCTTTGATCATTGAATCCACCATTTGCACGGCACCCATACGATATCCATTGCGAGAGTTTTCCAAGATGTGCGGTGCTAAGCTCATATTTTCTTGTCCGCCGGCGATGGAAACATTGAAATGTCCCAAGCGAATTGAATCGGCTGCAAGCATGACGGATTTTAGTCCCGATCCACAAACTTTATTAATTGTTAAACAAGGAGTTGAGTTGGCAACGCCAGCAAATAAAGCGGCTTGACGAGCAGGAGCCTGTCCTACGCCAGCTGTTAAGACTTCGCCCATGATGACTTCTTCGATGTCGTTCGCAGATACTTGTGCTTTTTCTAAAGCGGCTTTAATAGCAATCGCACCTAACTTGGGTGCGGCTAAACTTGATAATGAACCTTGAAATGTTCCTACTGGTGTTCTTTGTGCTGATACGATAACAACTTTTTCCATTTTAATTTTCTCCGTTTGTTAATTCCACAACAGACTATAAAAAAAATCTTTAAAAATAAAGTTGACAGGCGAAAAAATATACCGCAACGCTAGTTTTCTATGGCAAAAAAACAATCATCAAAAGTGCAAACAAAATCAACAGATAAGTCTAATTCTAAGGCAAAGACGAAAGAAAATGCTAAAGAGTTAGAGAAAAAGTCTAAAACTGCTGCTAAAACTGGCGGAAAAGTTATTAAAGTTGATCCTAAAAAAATAGCTATCTCAGCTTCTGTTGAAATTGAAGTCGAAGAAACAATCATTTCTGACGCAAAGCCTTCAACAAAACAATCTGTCAAAACGAAGGCAAAATCGAAAGTTAAGAAAACAGACAAGAAACAAGATGATGGTTTTGATGATGATTTGGGCGATGACTTTGGTGATTCAGAGATTGCTGAATACGAAGATGACTTGAAAGCGGTCGAAGACCAAGACGATGAAAATTTAGATGAATTTTCAGACGATGATGATTCTGATTCACAAGAGACAGAAGTTTATTTGACCGATTCAGAAGGTCGTCGTTTGTGTCGCGTGCGTGATTGCGACCAAGTTTCACAGGTCGATGGCTATTGTCGTTACCACTATTTATTGTTATGGAAAAAAATCCAAGTTCGTAAATCGATCCTTAAAGACGGAAAACTTGAAAAGTATGTGATCGATTTAACAAGTCGTTATCCAGACAAGTTTTTAGAAATGATCAAAAAAGATTTAAAAACTGAAAAGGATTTCCTAGGTGCCATCGCTGAATTGGAAATCGATGAGTCGGCATTAGTTGATGATTCGACGGATGATGATGCACAATCATTCGCGGATGAAATCCGCGGAACGGTTGATGCTCCGACGATGGACGATGATGGCGATTATTAGAAAACATGGGCTTCTGCTGTTTTTACTAATTGCAGGAGTTTTATTGAGTGCCTTGATGTTTAAAACAACAGGGCTTCACTCGGATCATACACAAATTCTTGATAAAGCCACAAAGCTGGTCCAGACCGGCGAGTGGACGCATTATGGAAACAGATCTACAAAAGTGGGATCTATTCCTGGCTCGTTTTTGACTGCGGCGAGTGGTCTGCCCATGATGCTGTGGTATTCCCCTTATGCCGCTTGTGCTGTCATTTTATTATTTCATTTAGCGAGTTTATATTTTTTGTTTTTATCGGGCCGATTTGTGTATGGCCATTTTTCAATTTTACTGTTGCTTGTCTTTTACTGGATTAATCCATGGCGTGTTGAACAAAGCGAGCTGTATAATCCAGCGTATTTGTTTTTATTTTCCAGTGTTCATTTATGGACGTCTTTAAAAATGAAAACCCAAAGTTTTTGGCTGACATACTTTCATGTATTGGTCATAGGATTGTGTTTTCAAACACATTTTTCATTCATTATTCTGGCATTGATTTCGTTGATTTTGTTTTTGACGAAACAATTAAAAATCAGCTGGGCTGGATTTGCTGCAGGAGCTACGACCATCTTGCTGAGTCTGATTCCTTACATATTGGCAAGACTGGCTGATACGGGGCAGATTGAACAAAAGATCGATTTAGCCCAGTCGGATGCGTTTATCGGTAGAAATTTTTTATATGTTTATCCGGTCCTAAAAGCTGTGATGTATTTATTTCGGATGGGATCTACCTATTTTGGGCGTCATATTTTTTCTGAAATTCGTTTTGATTGGATCGAAACATCGTGGTTGAACACAGCGGTGACCTATTTGTTCACAGCATTTATTTGGATTTTAGCAGCTGTGACGTTGTATTATATTGGAAAATTCATTTTTCATTTTTTCAAATTTTACAGTCCTAAAAACACATTTCGTTGGAACAGAAAAATTGAATATGGCAATGATGTTCGTTTCTATGATTATTTCTGGAGCTTATTTTTAGCTGTTATTATTGCTGCAGGATTGTCTCCGGTAGAATTCAATCATTGGCACTTTATATTATGTTTCCCGGTGATAGCCTTGTTTTTAATTTTACAATTACAAAATCAGGATCGTGTTTGGGATATCTCAAAAGGTTTTGTTGTGATTTTTTTGGTATGGAATGTATTAGCGGCTTTAGGCAGTCGAACTCATTCTTATAAAAATGATTATGAACAACAATTTCAAGAACATTATCATTCAAATAAATAATTTTTTAAATCATTTTTCAGCTCAGCGGTTTTTCAAACATATATGACAAATAAGTTTTTCCATCCCATTGGATTTCGCCCACAATCTGATACCCGCGTTGCTGATACATTTTAACCAGATGTTCGGCAGGGATCGCTGTGTCCAGTTGAATCGCTTCGTAATTTTGTTCTTTGGCAAGCTGTTCGCAAAAGTCTAATAATAAACTGCCAAGACCTTGTTTTTTAAGATCTGGTGAAATGGCAAACTGACCTAAGTAAGCCGTATTTTTTCCAGTCAAAAAATTTTCACGAGACATTAAAATAGTTCCGATGATTTGGTGATTGCGATCTAAAAGTGCGAAGCCTTGACCTTGTTGCAGACGTTCGTAAGTCTTTTTTTCATCTTGGAATGTGGCGGTGTAGTTCAGACCACGATCTGACAGTTCTTTGTAGGCGGCATTAATCAGAATACGAAGTTCAGGAACGTCGTCCATGGTCGTTGCGCGCAAGTAATATGTTTTTCCGTTGTGATTAAATTCTTTGATAATCATCGCGTGTCAGTCCATAGACAATCATATCCTGAAATTTTCCATTTCTAAAAAACTCTTGTTTCAATCGACCTTCCAGTTTTAGACCTGCTTTGAGCATCACTTTTCCAGAAGCGGGATTGCTTTCTATGTGGCGACAAGTGATTTTATTCAAATCCGTATTTTGAAATAAAAAATCGCGGACAGAGATGAGGGCTTCGGTCATATAGCCTTGCCCCCAAAAATCAAGACCTACCCAATAGCCAATTTCCACTTTTTTATTTTTTGTATCGATAAAACAACTGATATTTCCAATTAAAAGGGATTGGGAAATAAGTTCGATTCCCCAGTCCAGCCCACGGCCTTCGGCGCACGCTTTGGCATGACTGGCAATCCACTGTTCGGCGATTCCATCCAAATAGGGATGAGGAATCGTTGCAGTTGTTTCGGCGATTTTAGGATGGCCCGCCAGAAGTTGAACGCGTGAAGCGTCTGACAAATGGAGTGGCCGATATTTAAGTCGGGCACTTTTAAATTCTGGAATAGAGGTCATTTGAGACATAGAATCCTTTTATTTAAGATAAATAGGATTCATGATTTGTTAATGCATGTCCTCTTTTTTCTTTTTTGACGTATTGCTAAAAATTGTCGGAGTTACTTTTTCTTCGTCCAATTTTTTAACAAGCTCGTCAAATTCGTCCTCGCTGGCGTCTAAAGCATCTTCAGATCGATCGCTTTCCGCATTTTTTAATAAACTGTCGTCAGCTAATCCTAATAAACGATCGGCTTCGGCTTCTAAGTCAGGATTATTTGTAGAAAATTGAAGCCATACTTTTTGTCCGTTGAAAGGGTATTCCATCCAAGTGTATGGAAGCTCGATTTCTTCGTCGTTTTCAAAGTATTCAGTCATCAAGCTAGCTATCGCGTCAACAGCGATGTAAATCAGCTCGACGACTTTTTCAGGATCATTTTTATGGTCAATTGACACTTCAAAGTTGGAAAACTTTAATTCGCCTTGTCTGTGAATTCCGACGCGAAGAAGGATTTCAGAGGTGTAAACACGGCCTTCCGTGCGAACTTCTGTGGTTTCGCCAAGTTGTTCAGCAAAATTTTGCTTAAAAATTGAACTAATTTGGGTTTTGAGCTCCTGAGGGAGATCTGTCCATTTTTGTGAAGTCTTTGTTCTTGGATTCATATTTAAAACCTTTTCAAAAGAAGTTCTTTTATCTCTCAATTTATTGACTGAAATTCAAGGAGTTTCTATAACTTTGT
>DALYIB010000185.1:0-5195 GCA_031970595.1 Pseudobdellovibrio sp. | reverse complement strand
CACTTCCCTTCGTAAGTATTAACTTCATCAGGTTCAAAGGGTATTTCTCAGCTCTGCGGACAGAGCACCCCTAGTTCGACCAAAATATGTCTGAAAAAGTACATCAGGGCAAATCTTCTTTTGCAAAACTTGCTTTAAAGCAAAAAATCAGCTAACTAATAAGGCAATGTCTGATTACTATTTTGCTCCGGCATCGGAGGCTCACAAAAAAAAAGAAAAAGCCAAAGCCAAAGAATTGCGTGAATCCAATTGGTGGAAACAGCAACTCGGTAAAGGAATTTGTTATCATTGTGAACAAAAGTTTAAACCCACAGAGCTAACGATGGATCATTTAATACCGATAGCTCGGGGTGGAAAATCCGACAAAAAAAATTGTGTCCCTTGCTGCAAAGATTGCAATACCAAAAAAGGTTATAAAACCCGCGCTGAACTGGTTATGGAAGAAATGGAAAAAACGGGGCAGTTGAATTCAGATTCTGATTCGCATTCGGACGGCGAAGAGTAATTTTTATTTTTTGATATTTATTTAACAAATCTATAACGCCACAAGATAAATTAAAAATTGTTTTGATTCTACATTTAGAATTTCCATAATTAAGTATAGCTATGGAGATTTATGAAAATAGTTTTAGCTTTTGTATTTTTTTGCAACTTTAACCTATTGTTAGCGCAGACAAATAATTTTCTGTCTCCATTAAATAAATTTGATAAACTTGAGTTCGAACGTGAAAACGAGCTCCCTTTTAACATTCAATTATTTAATGTTATAAACAGGGATGATCCTAAAAATAATATTTTATTACAGGGACAATCTTTTGGAGGATCTTGTCTCGTATTCATACCTCATACTATTTCTGAACATCCAGATAAACCAAACTTTAAAATTAACGAAGTTAAATCTGATATTCCTCGTGATCAATTCAGTTTTTATTTCAGAGCTGATGTTGACCAAAACAATTCAGTAAATGTCACTGATTTATCGATCAATATTGATGGATGGCGTAAAGAATTGTGTCCTCTGGAGGGAGACTATTTGGTGACCTATTATGATATTAATAAAACTTTATTAGAAAGTTGTGCTTATTATAAAGTATCCTATGTTGCTGTGCCTAGTACAGTCGCCAGCAAGGATAGACCTACATATCTTAAATTTACGTATGCCTATCCGGAAGGAACTGTTAAAATTGGTATTAAAAATGGCAGTGGAGTAGAAAATAATATCTATCTGGCGACCGCTATTTTAGCAGATAACGTAAAAGATATTCCCAAAGAAGCCTTTTATGAACACTCACCAGAGTTTGATCAGCAGTTTAATTCAATTATAAAAGAGATTAATTTTTTAATTGACTCAGGGGATTGGGAGAAAGCGATTGATCTTTTGCGCCAGCAGATGAAAGTTTTACTTGAGAAAAACTTAAACTCCTCCTATCAAACGGGTAAAAATAATTATATTTCTTTACAAGATCTTCAGATTGTTTTGGTCTATTCGATAAATAGTCTAGTTACGCAAGAAGTTAAACAGAATTCATATTATAAAGTTATTTATAACGATAAAAAAAGATTATTGAGCTTGCTGTCGCAAAAGAAGTTGGAAAATTCAAATGAAATTATTATGGCAGATTTATATTTAAATTCTGAGTATCAGACTAATTTTGTTCTTGGTGAAAAAAATGTTTATCAAATTCCCAATGATTTTTCAGGTAAAGTTCATATTCTTACTTATAAAGCTAAAAATAAATTAATTTCTAAATTAAAATCTGAAATCACTTCAATTGATAAAAAAATATCAAAAATAGATAAGATTGAATCAAACGATGTGCAATTGAGTTTAAAAAGATCAGAGTTGGTTGGTAAAAAAAATATCAAAGAAATTGAGCTTGAAAAGAATAAGACCTATTTAGGTAAAATTATGATGCTAAAAATTAATTGATAGAAAAGTCTTTCGACACTTTTATTTTGTGAAAGACTTTTTGATTTACTACTTAATTCGCTTTTTTGCCAATATTGCAAGTGTTGATACCTAGAATTTGATAAGGCGGGCACCAGCCTAATAAGCCTGTTAAAAGCGGAATTGCACCTAGGAAAAACCAAGGATTGGCAGGGCCGATAAAGGCCATTGAAACCAGAGCAATGCCAGCTACGATACGAACGATTCTTTCGACTTGGTGAATATTTTTTTTCATTTTAAAACTCCTATATTTGATTGGATTATGTATTTGTTTTTTGAAATTGGGCTTGTGATTGGTGGATAACAGCGTTGTTTAATTCCAGACTGTAGGTAATTGGAAAGGCCTGGGTTAGCATCGCGCTGACTCCACAGTATTGAGTCATCGATAAGTCGACGGCTTTGATAAAAAGGGAAGTGTCGATAGCTTCATCTGTAGTCAGCGAGTATTTCATTTGAACACTTTTAAAAACTTTTGGGTGTGTCGTCGTTAATTCCCCTTCAGCATGAACATCAAACGATTTGTAATTGATTTTATATTTTTTCAGTAAACTGACCACGTCCATGCCGGAACAACCACAAAGAGCATTTAATAAAAATTCTTTGGGGTTCGGACCGCGATCTTTACCGCCGAATTCGCGGTGACCATCCATCAGCGAATGATGTTCGCGTGTGTGGACGTCAAAAGTAATTCCTTGTAACCAGTGTAAATCTGTTTGAATCAATGACGACATTTTTATTTTCCTTTTTGGATTTGAAATAATTCAGCGATAGCCTGTTCGAAACTTTCTTTAGGCATGAAACCCGAGCTCATGCTGGGCTCTCCTTGTGGGGGAATAAATAAAATGGCTGGAATACCGCGAACCCCAAACATGGATGCTAATTCCGGAGTTGCTTCGGTATTGACCTTGTAGATATCTACTTGGCCTTTGTAATCCTGAGCGACTTCATCAAGGACCGGAGCCAGCATACGACAAGGTCCACACCAATCCGCATAGAAATCAATAATGGCAGGCCGTGGACCTGTAAATTTCCATTCTTTGTTATTTTCGAAGTTGAAAATTTTTTCTTTGAAAGCATCGATTGTGAGAATTTCCATAAATACCTCTTGAAATCAGCGTATCATGGTTCAGGAGCTTGTCATTATGCTCTGGCACACAGTCCAGTCAGATTAGTGAATTAAAAAACCAACCAAGCTATAAAGACTGGCGATCAGTAAAACAATGGATGCGATTTTTTGACGTCGAACATCATTCTGGTCGATCATTTTTTTCATCAATAATTGCGCAGCAGAAAGCGCTGGTAAAGTTGAAATCCAAAATATAAACATAACCAAGGCACCCGCAAATGCGGATTTGGCCGCCATAGCCGACATAATAAAGCTATATAGCCAGCCACAGGGTAAAACAACGCTGAGCAATCCCAGGATTAATCCATTTTCTCTATTTTTAAAATAAATTCGAGTTAAAAATGCAGGGACTTTGATCTGATGATTTTGCGAGAGATAATTAATAATCAGTAAAGTCGAAATAATTAAAATTGAAACGTATTTCAACCATTCATACGACTGCAGTAGGAACTGTGAAACGGCTCCTGCGAAAGCTCCTGCAGCCACGTACGACAGCATCCGTCCGATTTGATAGGGTAGCAGTTGTTTTTTGCTGGCCAGAAAACAAGACATCGGGCCACACATAACACCGCAATGCCAGCTGCCGACAAAACCTGCTACAAAAAAACCGGCCATTAGGCCCCAAACAGTTTGATCCATCAGTTGCTGGGTCCTAACAGAGTCAGCACGGATTCTTTACTGAATTCGGAAGGATTTTCTTTGTCAATCAAGCGAACTTTGACTTTTTTATTTTTAAAGAAATCAGATTTTGGAACCGTTAAAAAGAAATGCCAATCAAAAGTTTCTTTAGGTTTTAATTCGACTTCGCTCATTTGCGAAATAATTTGAATTTCGGGGCGGTCGATAACTTCGATTTTATATTTATGTATATCATTGCTTTGGTTGTTAACGTGAAAGCGAAACTGATTAGTCACCGTTTCGATTCCATTTTCTGTTTGTTGCGTATAAGGTGTCGAGATCGATCGCAACACAAAAGCTTCGGAGTGTTTCAGCTGGGTAATTGAATAGATTAAACCGATCACGCAAATTAAAATGGCCGTTAAATAAATTAATGACCGAGGTTTAAATAAATTAATTTTTTCGCCATTGAGCGTATCGTAGCGAACAAGTCCTTTGGGTTTATTGACTTTTTCCATGATTTCATCGCACGCATCAATACAAGCGGTGCACGCGATACATTCCATTTGTAATCCATTCCGAATATCAATTCCAATCGGACAGGCGTTCACACAGCGATTGCAATTCACACAATCATTCCGTTTTTGATCGTAAACAACCGCTAAGGAGCTTTGATCCAGTAATAATCCTTGAATACGGCCATATGGACACATAATGGTACAGAACTGTTCGCGGTACCAACCAAAATCAAAAAGTAAAAGCAAAGTAATCACCTGAGCCAGAACAAATAAATTCCAATTTGCGGAAGGACCGTGTTCAATGATTTCGAAAAACTGATAGGAACCTACAAAATAGGCTAAAAAACTATGAGAAATCAAAACGGATGCAAAGTAAAATAAAATCCATTTGATTGATTTTTTAATTAAAAAAGAAGAAGAAATGGGGTCGACAGCCATTTTGCGTCGTTTCAGATAATTGCCTTCGACCAAGTATTCAATGCGGCGGAAAAAACCATCGATAAAAACTGTTTGTGGACAAGCCCATCCGCACCAAACGCGTCCCCAGACCGATGTCACAAAGGCTAAACTTAAAGTGCCGCCTAATAATAAAAATAAAAGCATCGGTGCATTGTGTGCACGTAAATAAAGTCCAAAAATATAAAACTCTCGTTGCTGAATATCAAATAACAGGGACTGATGACCATTCATTTGTGTCCACGGCAACCCTAAAAAAAACACCACTAAAATTGTTTGTAAAATCGTTCGGTATTTTCTGAAAGGACCCTGCACTTCGGCAGGGTTCAAGTAAACACGATTACCAAATTCATCAAGACTTGTAATTTGCGCAGACGAGAGTTTGGGTTTCATTATTCAATTCCTAGTTTTATTCCTACTGTTTTTTAGAAATAATTAATGCTGTCACAGCATAAATTTCATCACCTTTAAGGACGCCTTCCCATGGAGGCATTCCTTTGCTGGCAACGCCCTCACGAATTGTTTTCAC
>DALYIB010000184.1:0-5203 GCA_031970595.1 Pseudobdellovibrio sp. | reverse complement strand
CGTTCATATTTACCAAGCTGAAATGTCTTTAGTGAATTAAAATAATTATATGAAAACAATTAAAATCGGATTTTTAATAATATTTTTGCAAGGATGTAATTACAGCCAACCCAAAGACTCAGCCTCTCTCGGTGGGGGGCAAGGCTCGTTTTCGAGCGATTCTTTGATCACTTTTGACTTAATTAAAAATGGAACTCTACAAAGCTGCCAAGCCTGTCACTCTGGTTCACAAGCACCTGACCTCAGTACCTTCGCTACGACGGCTCAACAGATCCAAAGAATTATTATTCGCACTAATGACAATTCTATGCCACCAGCAAATATGGGTTATTCCAGCTTATCGACATGCCAGAAGGCACTTTTGCAAAAATGGATGGACATGGGCACACCGGAAACCAGCACTGTGAATGTAGGATCTGTGGCTGAATGCCAAGGAGCTAACTTAGGCGAACCGATTAACCTTATTCCGATCGCGCAACTACCTTTGAATTATAACAATTTATTAACACGGATTTTACAACCGAAATGTACGATGTGCCACAGCCCAACTGGCAACATGCCTGATTTACAATTTTATCCCTATTCCACACTGATGCTGAAATCAACGAAATGGACGGCACCAGGAAAATCCAGCACAGTTTATAAAGAGTGTGCCAATCAAACAATGCCACCTAAAAATTCAGGAATTTCTCCATTAACAACGGATGAACTCAGTTATGTCGAAAGATGGATCAACGCCGGAAAACCCGAATTTTAATATTGAACTAAACTTTTAATAGGCTCATTTTTAAATTTCATTTGATTTAAAAATGTCAGATTGATCAGAACTAATAAATCTTGAACCATTAGCTGTTTTTATATGTATGAAATATGAATCGTTCTGTTTATACCAAGCAATAGACGTTCTTTTTTACCAACAATTCCAGGCTTTGTCGCAATTTTTCGAAAATAAAAAAATTTTTCAATTGAAGAGAATCGATGCTTACTTACCAGAACTGTTTGACATGCAGATAACTCCGATAATGAGTTTTTTGTTCCTATGCACTTTTCCCTCAAATAAACAAGATTAGATTTACGAACTAAATTTAAATATTTTAATAAGTTTTCACTCGTTTCTGCTTTATAAGTAATAGTAACCAAGACTTCTCTACTACTACTTAAAGGTAATAGAAACGATAAAATAGAAAGCGATGTTAGCGATATAAATTTTTTTCTATCGTATAGTGTTTGCATCTTACTATACAATTGTAACATTTAATTTATTTTGATCAATACCTTATCTGTTATCTGCCAAAACTAGCTTTTTGAGCAATATGTATCCGTTGATGTTTCAAAACGATACAGACAAACGTCGTGCCTTTTTAAACATGACCCGACTCAATATAATCACTTTTCGATAAGGAATTAAAACTAGATACATAGGTCCAAAATAAAATGAAAAATTGAGCCCCATGGATAAAAATATAGTAGTATGAAAAATTAATCCTGCTATTAAATATAAAAATTTATATTTCGGAAGCAAATTGATCGTCCAAAAAAACAGTTCAAATATTAAAGTTAATACAGATATAACTATACAAATAACTTGACTATTTGCAAAATGAAGTGGCAAGTCAGACTCAACTTCTAAACTACGAAGTAAAAATGAATACTTTATACTTTCTCCTGTTATCCAACTTAAGCCCGAGTTGATAATTTTAGAAGAACCTGCAGATAAATATATTAGTCCTAAATAAAATCGAATTAAGTAAGTAGGCCACGCCGGAATCATATTGTTGGATTCCTTTTCTAAACCTGATAAAGCAAAAATTATAAATACAAAAATTGGTGCAATATCATAGTGATAACCTAATGAACTACTTGGCCACCTAAAACAAAAATAAAAAAAACTACACAACAATCCAGAAAAAAAAAATTTTTTATTGAAGCACATAAAAAAAATAGAAAAAACAAATAAAATAATAAATATTAATTGTTGGACGTAAAAATATTGATTCGAGATGTATAATTCAGATAAGGAAATTAAGTAAGAACTTTCATAAATAAGCTGAAGAGCAACTACTATTGAATATAGAATTATAAAAACTCTCCATTCAATAAATTTCACTTTTTGCTCGCGTATCGATTTAAAAATTGACATAAAAAATCAAATCTCGATGTAATAAATAACTGTTATCTTTTTTTTTATAAAAATCTTTAACAACTTTTAATTGAATATACCCTCTTTCTTTGGTAATTTTTTTTTCATGTGCTATGATTTTAACCAGCCTTTCTAGTTTTATGGGATTTCCCAAAGAATTTTCTTTGAAAGCATTGTAAAAAAACCTGTTTCCCGCAGTAGGTACAACTTCATATGTACCATCAGATTTGACGGCGATAAGCTTAATTACCTCGATTTTTTTATCAAATAAATTTTGCGAATACATCGAGTAACTACTGATTGGCCATTTATCAATCTGAAATATAACAGCCACAGTATGAATTACAAGCAAACTTGATGCAAAAAATAAAATAAACGAAAAATTCATAGAGATTTGTTAAAAACACTACTTTTTAAAAAAAGTTTATGTTCAATAATTTTTTTCAGACTTAAGCCATAATAAGAATTGGTCGTTAACGCTGAATAATTTTCTACATACTTAATCCAAGGCATCAGACCTAAAACCAAATGTATTCTTTCAGGCTCTTTAGCAATACCTTCCTTCGAATATACTTTGTGAGGAATACGCGTATTCCATATATATAGCTTACCTTTCTCAAGATGTCTTATTAATCTCAAACTATTATTGAACTCATCATTACCATTAATTTCTAAAATATACTCGCTCGACGTTTGAAGTGGAATGTTACACCTAAGCAAATGAATCGGATATTCATCTATATGATAGTTAATTTTATCTCTAGTTGTTTCAATACCGCCGAATAGGAATGCGCATCTTGATCTTGAAATATCTAATGAAAATTGGTTTAATAAACCACCTAAATTCTGTTCGATCAAATCAGATATGTGTCTAAATGCCAGGGTATCATAGTATGAATTTTTAATTTGTTTAATCTCTGCCACACTCACGTTTTTGGAAAATGTTTGGGTTAGATGATAGTCACCAAAAGTTTGACCGTATATAGATTGTTCAGGATATATATACGAGCGATTGTAGGTTAAAGAAAATCCTTTATAGAAACTAGAAGAAATTCCATTTTTTCTCCAACCCTCCAGATGTCCAATTTTTCTTTTTATGTCTAATACTTTGTCTAATAAATCATCCGCAGAAGGAAGGCCCAACTCTTCTAAAGTAAATTCGTAAAAATCAAGACCTTGGTTAAGATTGTCATCGAAATCAAAAAATCCAGATCTATTAATAAAATCAATCATTGTTAAATGATTCGGACAGTCGTCAAAATAAATTTTATTTAATTCTTTCAAAGAAATCTTCCTCTGTTATTTCATTTTCAATATAAAAATAGATCAAATATTGAAAAACTCCATTACACAAAACTGGAGTACGTTGTACCTTAACTTCATTATTTAAACATAAATTTTTAATACATGAATACTCATTATTACATTGATCCATATTAATACTTTTTTCGATTATACTTACAATACGATCAAAGTATTTATTTCTTACGCCATAATTATATGGAATCGCAAATGCCTTTGAGTCTAGCTCTATCGATCTTTTCAATTGTTGCGGAATTACATAAGCTAAATGGTATGGCTTAATTGGAGAATGGATAGAAGAAAATCTCCTTGCTCCGCCAAAAGCTATGCCATTTTTTAAATACAACCCGCTAAATGATAGAAATTCATCATTAAGATATACCAGATAGATATACTCAAATTGTCGGTTAAAAAACTTATATGCTAGCGTCTTTACATCTTCGTGATTCCAAATATAATTTTCATAATATTCATAACTTTCTCTTCGATTTTCAAATGAGACCTCACAGTATTTTTTGATTAAACCTACTAAGTCATCTGTGATTTCACTCTTAGCATACTCAATAATTTTATATTCGTTGCAAATATACGTAAATGACATCTAGTAAAATACCTTAATTCCATATAGATTTTGAAAATTTTTACAATCTAACACATCATTTACAATTGGCTGGCCTTTTATATTCAAAGAAGTATTAATTAGAAATGGACATCCAGTTTTATTCTTCCAAATCTTTAACAGTTGATAAAGATTCGGATTGTCCGAATTACTAACAGTTTGAATTCGACATGATCCATCAATGTGACTAATGTCTGGATATTGAACGGGATCCTTAACTTTGGCTACAAACTGCATAAATGGAGACGTCTGTATTATTTTAGGTAAAATAAAATGATCATGAACATCCTCTTCTAACACACAAACACCAAAAGGCCTAAATGACTCTCGATTTTTAATTCTATTCAACTTATTTTTAATTCCTAAAAATGTTGGATCTGCGAATAACGATCTATTTCCCAAGGCTCTAGGGCCAAATTCGGTTCGCCCATAAGCAACTCCACAAATTTTATTTTTCAACAATTCATCAACTATTTCTTTGTGTTGAAATTTCGAAACAATTTCTGTACCTAAAAATATATCTTTAAAATGAACATGCTGATTGATTCCCCCAAGAATTGCACCGATCGACGAACCTGCATCCCCAGGATTGGGAAAAATAAAAAACTTAGAATTTTCGGAAAGAATTTGTACAATTTTAGAATTAGCTACGCAATTCAGAGCAACGCCTCCTGCATAAACCCAATTTAAATTGTTAGGAAATTGATTTTTTAAAAAATTAAATAAATCAATAAGATATTTTTCAACAATATCCTGACAAACAGCAGCTAAATCAAACTTATCTCTGTCAGACTCAAATAAATAATCTTGGAAAAAGTGAAAATTTTGATTCGTCTCCCACTTATATGGAAAAACTAAATTATTTAAAATTTTTTTTCTAATTCCAAATTTATCTTTTGAAGCATCGCCTACTGCTGCCATTGACATAAAAATAAACTCTTCCTCATTCGGCTTCAAACCTACAGCTTTAGTAAAATGAGAATAAAACAACCCAACCGAGTTTGGATATGATATCGAAAATAATGGCTTTTTTTGCAACACATTATTTTCCGCTTTGAAAACAGAAAGTGTATCTAACTCTCCAACTGCATCTACCACCACAACAATAGCCTCACTAAAACCTGACGTATAATAGCCTGCTG
>DALYIB010000183.1:0-5243 GCA_031970595.1 Pseudobdellovibrio sp. | reverse complement strand
AGGGAAGTGGTTTGAGATATGTAACAGGTTTTCAAACAGCTCAGGCATGTACTGGGTACTCTACTGCCAATGGAGCGCCTGCTGAAGTGACAACAAGAACACAATCTATTTCAACGGGTGTTGATGTAACAGGTACGACGAATTGGAATGCAACAATAGGTACGGACGGAACTCCGATTGGAGCAGCGGTTTTGGTGACTGCGGCAGGTGATTGCACGGCAACAACTTTTAGTGCGATGTCATTAGGAGATCCAAGAAATACACCAGCTGCATTGTCGACAACTTCAGATACATGGAGAATCAATCAAAATAAGACAATTACGAATACAGTTGTTGGATACTAATTCATAAACAGAGTTTAAATGAAAGCCGCTTTAAAAAAGCGGCTTTTTTATTTTATATAACTAACCCGATTGGGGGTATTATGGTTAAATTACTTATACTTTCAATTTTTTTTCAATCCATACTAATGGCGCATCGTCCGTCTTTTAAAATTTCGGATCGATTTCAAGTTGTTCCAGATGCTATTCAACATTTTTCTGTCGGTTTTAAAACTCACATGGCAAGTGCGCTGTGGTTACGATCGTTGCAGGGCTTTGATTATTGTGAGAAAGAAATTTCTGCAGGCGTTTGCTCGCCCAAATCTTGGCTGTATCAAAATATCAACTTAGCTTCAACATTAGACCCCGTATTTGAACCTGGTTTTTACAGATTAGGAGCTCTCGCATTGACTGTGATTATTTCTGACTACGAAGGGGCATCGATAATTTTTGATCGTGGAGTTGCACAATACCCAAATTACTGGCCGTTGCTTTATTCGGCCGGTTATCATTCGTATTTCGAAGAAAAAAATTTGTTAAAAGCTTCTCAGTTATTTGATCGTGCGGCGAAAAACGGAGCCCCTGAGTGGGTTGCAGTGCTAGCAGGAAGGCTAGCTGCAGATGGTGGTGATATCGGTTTAGCAAAGCAGATACTCAAAACTATGATTGATACAAACCAAGACGAGAAGCTAGTTAAAAGGTTGCAAGACAAAATTAATTCACTAACGAAACAGAATAATTAGTAATTCGGATAGTGAACTTGATTTTACTTAAAGCGAAAGGATATGATCAATTATCTGTTTAACTTACATGATGTAATTTACCGATGACTTAACTGATATTAACTCAAGGAGAACGAAGATGATAAACTTAACGACTGTGAATACAGTTTTAACGAGCTCAGCCAGAATAATTGTCAGAAATCCAAGAGGTTTCTCGCTCGTCGAATTAATGATCGTTGTAGCGATCATCGGTTTGTTAGCAGCGATTGGGATTCCGCAATATCAAAAATTTCAGGCTAAAGCTCGTACTTCTGAAGCAAAAGCAGCGTTGAGTGCGTTGTTCAATGCAGAAAGATCATTTCAGCTTGAGTGGCAACAATACTCTGTAGATATGAGAAACATTGGTTTTGGTGTCGAGGGAAGTGGTTTGAGATATGTAACAGGTTTTCAAACAGCTCAGGCATGTACTGGGTACTCTACTGCCAATGGAGCGCCTGCTGAAGTGACAACAAGAACACAATCTATTTCAACGGGTGTTGATGTAACAGGTACGACGAATTGGAATGCAACAATAGGTACGGACGGAACTCCGATTGGAGCAGCGGTTTTGGTGACTGCGGCAGGTGATTGCACGGCAACAACTTTTAGTGCGATGTCATTAGGAGATCCAAGAAATACACCAGCTGCATTGTCGACAACTTCAGATACATGGAGAATCAATCAAAATAAGACAATTACGAATACAGTTGTTGGATACTAATTCATAAACAGAGTTTAAATGAAAGCCGCTTTAAAAAAGCGGCTTTTTTTCTTTGCCGTCGAAAAACTTACTGTTAAAATTAAGTTATGTAC
The DNA here is from genome assembly GCA_031970595.1 of Pseudobdellovibrio sp. Classification (GTDB taxonomy): domain Bacteria; phylum Bdellovibrionota; class Bdellovibrionia; order Bdellovibrionales; family Bdellovibrionaceae; genus Pseudobdellovibrio. The sequence goes on along the minus strand of DALYIB010000183.1, from coordinate 3,349 downwards.
TTTAATGTATTAAAGCGTGAGCTATTTTTTAGTTTAAGGAGATCTTGGTGCGTGAATTAGGTAGTAAAGGTTTTTCGTTGGTTGAATTAATGGTCGTTGTTTCTATAGTTGGACTATTGGCAGCTATCGGAATTCCTCAATACGCAAAATATCAATCCAAGGCTCGTACCTCTGAAGCAAAAGCAGCGTTGAGTGCATTGTTCAATGCAGAAAGATCATTTCAGCTTGAGTGGCAACAGTACTCTGTTGATTTGAAAAATATTGGTTTTGGTGTTGAGGGAAGTGGTCTTAGATATGTAACAGGGTTTCAGACTGCACAAGCCTGTTCAGGTTATGTAACCACAGGTGGGGCTCCTACAGAAGTGACAACGCGGACTCAATCGATTTCAACAGGAGTTGATGATTCAGGTACAGTCAATTGGAATACAACAATAGGTACTGATGGGACGCTGATTGCGGCTGCTGTCTTGGTAACCGCGGCTGGGGATTGTGCAACGACAACTTTTAGTGCAATGTCCATCGGTGACCCCAAGAACACGCCCTCGGCTTTAGCGACAACTTCAGACACCTGGCGAATTAACCAAAATAAAACACTCACTAATCCCGTAGTTAATTTTTAGTACCCGATCTATCGTTGCTGTAATTTGTGAATAGATGAAAAATTAATCAATCGTTTGCAGGAAAAGATCGATTCCTTAGAAAAATCCAATAATTAAACGCATAATTTCAAAGATTCTTGACCTTTTTTGAACAGGTCTCATATTCTGCCGTATCTATGTCTGAAAAACGCGATTACTACGAAATTTTAGGTGTTACGAAATCAGCTGATGCTGAAATAATCAAAAAAGCTTATCGCAAATTGGCGATGCAATATCATCCCGACAGAAACCCAGGCGATAAAGCGGCCGAAGATAAATTCAAGGAAGCGGCAGAAGCTTACGAAGTTTTAAGTAACGCGGATAAAAAAGCGCGCTACGATCAGTTTGGTCACCAAGCTTTTGGCGGTGGACAAGGTGGATTCGGTGGCGGCGGATTTCATGACATGAATGATATTTTTTCGCAATTCGGGGATATCTTTGGCGATATTTTCGGTGGCGGACAAGGTGGATTTTCTCGTGGAGGGCGCAATAAAAACTCGCCCCGCCGAGGATCTGATTTACGTTATATTTCTGAAATTAAATTAGAAGACGTTCTGAAGGAAAGCGAAAAACAAATCGAATTCGAAACCGAAGATCAGTGCGGTGAATGCTCGGGAACAGGAGCTGCTGCGGGATCTGCGCCGGTGACTTGTAAAACTTGCCGTGGTGCCGGTCAGGTTGTGCGCCAACAGGGATTTTTCTCGATGGCTACAACGTGTCCGACTTGCCGTGGAACGGGCGAATCGATTGAAAATCCTTGTAAACCTTGCGGAGGCGATGGCCGCGTCAGCGTCAAAAGAAAAATCAAAGTCACAATACCGGCCGGAGTCGATACGGGAACTCGTTTGCGCATTTCGGGCGAAGGCGAAGGTGGTTACAAGGGTGGACCTAAGGGCGATTTATTTGTCGAAGTGCGCGTCGCTGATCATGATGTTTTTGAACGTGAAGGCGATCACTTATTTGCGGACCTGGATGTTCCTTATATTCAATTTTTGCTAGGTGGCGACCTGACTGTCCAGGCCTTGGACGGTGAAGTTGAGATCGAAGTTCCTCGGGGAGTTAAGCCTGGAGAGCGTATTAAAGTGGCTGGGCGTGGAATCCCGTCGCTACGCGGGTCTCGTCGTGGGGATTTGTATTATACCGTTCACCCCGAGTTTCCTGATAAATTAGCAGAAAACGAAGAAAAACTGCTGCGTGAAATAGCAGAGCTTAAAAAGACCAAAGTCCACAGCGGAAAATCGGGCTTTTTTGGGCGAAAAAAATAGCTATTTCAGACATAAAAATGTCTGCCGAGGCCTTGACGAAATCAAACCAGGCCTCAAATTCAAACTGTTAGGAATTTAACTTTTTTAAAGGAGTCTTATAATGGGAAAAATTATTGGTATCGATTTAGGTACAACAAATTCATGTGTGGCTATTATGGAGGGCGGCGAGCCTAAAGTTCTAGTGAACGAAGAAGGCGCAAGAACAACTCCTTCAGTTGTGGCTTACACCAAAGACGGCGATCGTTTAGTCGGTCAAATCGCAAAACGTCAAGCTGTGACAAATCCAGAAAACACAATCTATTCAGCAAAACGTTTTATCGGTCGTAAATTCGAAGAAGTGAAAGAAGAAATTAAATTAGTTCCTTACAACGTGATCGCTAAAAATGGTGGTAACGATTGTGCTTTTAAAATCCAAGGTGACAAAACAGCCAGCCCCGAAGAAATCGGTGCAGGTGTATTAGCTAAACTTAAAAAAGTAGCCGAAGATTATTTGGGTGCCGAAGTCACAGATGCGGTGATCACAGTTCCTGCGTACTTTAACGATGCTCAAAGACAAGCGACAAAAGACGCTGGTAAAGTGGCTGGTCTTAATGTTCGTCGTATTATCAACGAACCGACAGCGGCTGCTTTAGCTTATGGTCTTGATAAAAAGAAAGACCAAAAAATTGCGATCTACGATTTCGGTGGTGGTACATTCGATATTTCTATCCTTGAAGTCGGTGATGGTGTTGTCGAAGTGAAAGCAACTAACGGCGATACGCACTTGGGTGGTGATAACTTTGATATCGTGATCCTTGAGTGGTTAATTACTGAATTTAAAAAAGACCAAGGCATTGATTTAAAAAATGATAAAATGGCTTTACAGCGTTTAAAAGAAGCAGCTGAAAAAGCAAAAATTGAATTATCTTCAGCGCAAGATACTGAAATCAATTTACCATTTATCACTGCTGATCAATCAGGCCCTAAACATTTACAAGTGCGTTTATCTCGTGCGAAATTCGAACAAATGACAGAAGACCTTGTTCGTCGTTCGATCGAGCCTTGTAAAAAAGCAATCGCTGATTCTGGTTTATCGATTTCACAAATTGACGAAGTCGTTTTAGTCGGTGGTTCGACGCGTATTCCAGCGATTCAAAAAGCCGTGAAAGATTTCTTTGGTAAAGAGCCAAATAAATCCGTGAACCCAGATGAAGTTGTGGCCTTAGGTGCCGCGGTTCAGGGCGGAGTTCTTGCTGGCGATGTGAAAGATGTATTGCTACTGGATGTGACTCCATTGTCATTAGGTATCGAAACTTTGGGCGGCGTTATGACAACGTTGATCGAAAGAAATACCACAATTCCAAGCAAGAAAACTCAAGTTTTCTCGACTGCTGCGGATAACCAACCAGGTGTTGATATTCATGTGCTTCAGGGTGAAAGAAAAATGGCTTCTGATAATCAATCATT
>DALYIB010000182.1:0-5295 GCA_031970595.1 Pseudobdellovibrio sp. | reverse complement strand
ATTTGGAATGAAATTATACCCATTTCACAATATACGATAAAATTTGTCGGATTTCGAAAAAAGTCCATTTAGAATCTCTTGGGTAAAGAGTTTTTAAATTATCATAAGATATGTATTTATATGTATAAGTATTTAATATTATTTGGGTATTTATGAACAAAATGAACAAAAAAACAGAATATGCGTTAATGGCCTTAAATGTCTTTAACGATCTGAATTTAAAGGCGAAACAGCAAGGGCAGTCGGGTGAGTATGCTCAGCAAACGGTCAGCGCAAAGGACATTGCTGAAAAAACGCACGCTCCTTATGACGTCGTTGCCCGGGTTCTGCAGGTTCTCAGTTCGCGAGGAATCTTGAGGGCTGAATACGGTGTGATGGGTGGATATACTTTAAATAAAAATCTCAGTGAAATTACTTTGCACGATCTGATCGAAATATTAGAAACATCGACGGATTTGGCAAAATGCTTAGGTTCTGATTCTGAATGTGACTTGGCAAAAAACTGCACGATTATGTCGCCGATTCAAAAGCTCAACCACAAAGTCCAAAATTTTTATAAATCAATTCCACTTTCTGAGGTTTTAAATGTCTGATAATTACGAATATAAATATGGTTTTGAAACTCAGATTGAAACTGAAAAAATCCCCAAAGGACTCAACGAAGATATTCTGCGTTTGATCTCTCAGAAAAAAAACGAGCCTGAATGGGTTTTGGAATATCGTTTAAAAGCTTTTAAATATTGGCAAACACTGACAGAGCCCAATGAATCAGAAAATAAATGGGCGATGGTGAATTATCCAAAAATCGATTTCCAAGATTTAACATACTATGCCGCTCCAAAGCAAAAAACGGATGCTAAAAAATCAATGGATGAAATTGATCCAGAACTTTTAAAAACATTCGAACGCTTAGGAATTCCTTTGCAGGAACAAAAGCGAATTTCGGGTGTCGCGATGGATGTCGTATTTGACTCTGTCAGTATTGGCACGACTCATACAGAAGAACTTGAAAAAGCCGGTGTGATTTTTTGTTCGATTTCAGAAGCGATTCATAAATATCCAGATTTGGTTAAAAAATATTTTGGTTCGGTTGTACCTTATACTGACAATTACTATGCCGCTTTGAATGCAGCTGTTTTTTCAGATGGATCTTTTGTTTACATTCCTAAAAACACTCGTTGTCCGATTGATTTATCGACTTATTTCCGCATTAACGCCAAAGAAACTGGTCAGTTCGAAAGAACATTGATCGTTGCCGATGAAGGCAGTTTTGTAAATTACCTTGAAGGCTGTACGGCGCCTCAGCGTGACGAAAATCAATTGCACTCAGCTGTGGTAGAATTAGTGGCTTTAGAAAAGGCTGAAATTAAATATTCAACAGTGCAAAACTGGTACACAGGTGACAAAGAAGGCAAAGGTGGCATTTACAATTTCGTCACTAAACGCGGAATCTGTAAAGGTGCGCATTCTAAAATTTCTTGGACGCAAGTTGAATCAGGTTCTGCGATTACTTGGAAATACCCATCAGTTATTTTGCAAGGTGATTATTCCGAGGGAGCTTTTTTCAGCGTTGCTTTGACTCATGATTTTATGCAGGCCGATACGGGCACAAAAATGATTCACATTGGTAAAAACACAAAAAGCACGATTATTTCCAAAGGTATTTCAGCTGGGAAATCATCCAATGCCTATCGTGGCTTAGTAAAAATTATGCCTTCAGCCGAAAACGCACGTAACTATTCACAGTGTGATTCGATGTTGGTCGGCGATAAATGCAGTGCTCATACGTTTCCTTATATCGAAGTTAAAAACAATTCGGCTATTTTGGAACATGAAGCAACGACTTCGCGTATTTCAGAAGACCAAATTTTTTATTTACAGTCACGTGGATTGGATACTGAAAAATCAATTTCAATGTTAGTGAATGGATTTTGTAAAGAAGTATTCAAAGAGTTGCCATTAGAGTTTTCTGTGGAAGCCGTGAAGTTAATTGAAATGAAATTAGAAAACAGTGTTGGATAGAAAGAGATAAGCTATGTTAGAGATTAAAAATTTACAGGCCCGAGTTGCAGAAAAAGAAATTTTAAAGGGTTTAAACTTAACAATCAAAGCCGGTGAAGTGCATGCGATCATGGGACCGAACGGTTCAGGCAAAAGCACACTTTCAAAAATTTTAGCAGGACATCCTGCCTATGAAGTCACTGGCGGAGAAGTGAAATACGAAGTGAATTTCAAAATGCAAAATCTGTTTGAACTTGAACCTGATGTTCGTGCCAAAGAAGGAATCTTTTTAGCATTTCAATATCCGATCGAAGTTCCTGGTGTTTCTAATTTCAATTTTTTACACACGTCATTTAATTCGGTTTTACAGCACCAGGGTTCAGAACCTATGAGCGAAGGCGATTTTCGCGAATTTCTAGAACAAAAAATGAAGCTTGTCAGTATGAAGCCAGAATACCTAGAACGTGCTGTGAATGTTGGATTTTCAGGCGGCGAAAAAAAGCGGAATGAAATTTTACAAATGGCAGTGTTGTCACCACGTTTAGCCTTGTTGGATGAAACAGATTCTGGTTTGGATATCGATGCCCTTCGTATCGTGGCTGAAGGTGTTAATAAATTGCGCTCAAAAGATAATGCCATTTTATTAGTAACCCACTATCAACGTTTATTGGATTATATTAAACCTGATTTCGTTCACGTACTGGCAGGTGGCAAAATCATTCAAACAGGTGACGCTTCTTTGGCTTTAGAGCTGGAGAAAAAAGGTTACGATTGGTTAGTCTAATGAGTCAGTTAAACCAATTTATCCAAAATTTACCGACGAAAAAAAATGAAGCGTGGAAATACACGTCATTGAAATCTTTTGCAGAAAATTCGTGGTCAATGGCGACTGCCGACAACACAGGACTGAGCCACGATGAATTGAAAAAGATTTCCTATTTGCTGAAATCAGAATTTTATAATTTTGTTTTCGTGAATGGTTTCTTAAATGAGACCTTATCCGACGAGTTTGAGTCTTGGTTGCAATTATCTGATGAAGGTATTCAGCCCCAGAATTTTAAAAGCTATTCATCCGAGCAAACTTTTTTAAATTTATCCGCTGAAAAGAAATCAGTTTTAAAAATGTCTGTGCCAGCCAATAAACATATTGATAAACCAGTTCAGTTTGTTTTTGTGAATAAATCGACTGTGGCGACTTTATCGCAGATGAATTTGTGGATTGATTTGCAGCCGAATGCTTCGGCCCAAGTTTTAGTGCATGCGATGAATGCCGAAGAATCGACGATTCAAAAAGTTCCTTGTGCTTTGAATTTATCAGCTCGAATTCAATTGGCCGACCAAGCTTCAATGAAATGGGCTTTCTTACAAAACGAAAACGAAATCGATTATCATTTTTCGCGTATTGAATTCGATTTAAGCGAAGGATCGCAGTTAACAAGTCTAGATATCGCTTTGGGTGGGCAAACCAACCGTCATTATGTCAGTACGACGTTTAACAAGAAAAATGCTTTTGCCGGTGTTTATGGTTTAACGGCTTTGTCAGAAAAACAACACACAGATCATTATACTTTTATCCATCATCCGATGGGTGAAAATCAAAGTGTGCAACACTATAAATCGATTTTAACTGACGAAGCCCACAGTGTTTTTCGTGGACGTGTTCGCATTGAACAAGATGCGCAAAAGGCAAATTCCGAGCAGTTGAATAATAATTTATTATTAACACGTACGGCTCAAGCAGAAAGCATTCCGCAGTTGGAAATCTATGCTGATGATGTCAAGGCGGGGCATGGTTCAACGATGGGTCAACTTAGTGCCGATGAGATTTTTTACTTTTTAAGCCGTGGTATTTCTCAGACCGAAGCTATTCGAATGCTGAGTTTCGGTTATGCCAAAGAGTTGGTTTATAAATTGGAAAATACTGAATTACAAAATGCGGTTTTTGAAATTTTGAATAAAAAATTAGGAAAAATGATTTAATGTTTAATATAGAATCCGTCCGACAACAATTTCCAGCTTTGTCACAAAAAATTCGTGGCCAAAATCTGGTTTATTTAGATAGTGCCGCGACGACTTTAAAGCCAAGTTCGGTTGTGAAGAAAATCAGTGATTTTTATGCTTATGAATCTTCGAATGTTCACCGCGGGGCCCACTTTTTAAGTGATCAAGCCACTCATAAATTTGAAGCAGCTCGCAAAACGATTCAAAAATTTATTGGTGCAGCTGGCGACGATGAAATTATTTTTACCAAAGGAACAACTGAAGGTATTAATTTAATTGCAACTTGTTATGGCGAAAATTTTCTGAATTCTGGTGACGAGATTGTCATTACGGAAATGGAACACCATGCGAATTTGGTTCCTTGGCAAAATCTAGCACTTAAGAAGGATTTAAAATTAAGATACTTGCCTGTGTTAGCCGACGGATCTTTGGATGAGTCCGCTTTAGCGACTGTCATTAACGAAAAAACAAAGCTAGTCGCGTTTTCAGGATGTTCGAATATTCTGGGGACGTTGACTCCGATTGAAAAAATTATTCAGCGCGCTTGCCAAGTCGGTGCCGTCACTGTTTTAGATGCAGCCCAGTTAGTTTCGCAAAAATCAATTGATGTTCAAAAAATGAATATCGATTTCTTGGTATTTTCAGCACACAAACTATTTGGGCCATTTGGCTTTGGAGTTTTGTACGGAAAAAAACAGCTTTTGGATAAAATGCCTCCTTATCAATTCGGTGGCAGTATGATCAGTGAAGTCCGTTTTGATCAAACGACCTACAACGTTGCGCCTTTTAAATTCGAAGCGGGTACGCCTCACGTAGAGGGTGCGATTGGCACAGCCGCTGCGATCGAGTTTTTTAGTCAATACGATATTCAATCGATTTTTGAACATGAACAGCAAATTTTATCGGAAGCGACTGAGCGCCTTTTACAAATTCCAGAAGTTCAAATATTTGGTACCGCTGCGCAAAAAGCGGCGATTATCAGTTTTAATTTGAAAGGGGCGCATCATTCTGATGTGGGACAAATTCTAGATCAGATGGGTGTTGCAGTTCGTGTGGGTCATCATTGTACTCAGCCATTATTAAAAAAGTTTAATTTAACAGGCACTATCAGAGCCTCGTTTTCAATTTATAATTCAAAATCAGACATCGACGCCTTAATTAAAGGTGTTGAAAAAGCCAAAGGGTTACTATTATGAATACTGCCGACAATCAATCAAGTGATGTTTTAATCAGAGTCCAAGCTACGCCGAATCCAAATGCTTGGAAATTTGTGTTAGATCGACCTGTTTTAAC
>DALYIB010000181.1:0-5323 GCA_031970595.1 Pseudobdellovibrio sp. | reverse complement strand
ATATGGGAATGGTGAACGAAGTCGTTCCTCATGCTGATCTTGAAAAAGTGGCGCTTGAATGGGCTGCCGAAATTAACACAAAATCACCGACTGCGATTCGCATGCTGAAGTTTGGTTTTAATCTGATTGATGATGGCCTTGTAGGACAGCAACTCTTTGCAGGAGAAGCTACTCGCCTCGCTTATGGAACCACCGAAGCTGAAGAAGGTCGCGATGCGTTTTTACAAAAAAGGGCACGCAATTTTGGCAAATTTCCTTGGCATTACTAACTCAGATCTAACTGATTCGTTTTAATATTTTATTTTGACAAAAACACTGTTTTTGAACAAAGTCCCCCCAAGCTTGAGGGGGACTTAATGCTTAAAAATATTTTAATTCTATCCATTCTTATGAGCTACCAAATCATATGGGCTCAGCTACCAACACCAACAGCCACACAGGTTCTAGCCAGCATCCATCAACAATACAGCCAACGATTTGATTCTCAGGGACGCTATATTGATGATTCACAGTTGACCGAAAAGTTTAAAAAACAACAGCTGCAAGCCATTCAATGGTTGAAACAAAACAAACTTGTTGGATCTTCAGTACAAATTAAAAACACTGCCATGAGCGATTTAATTATTACCGTTTCTATCGTGCAAGAAAGCACTGGTGAATTCGCAGGATTGCTGATTGAAAGAAGCAAATACGACACCCCTTCTGCCGAAGCCTTGCTGCGCCTATTCAACAAAGCTATTTTAGCAGGCGGCATGAGCGTTTTTACATTTAATGGTAACAGCGTGATCCATTTACAATCGGAAGGCCATTTAGATCCCGTCACTGGCGGAGTGATCAAAGTCACTTATCCAAAAGACTATAATAAACAAAAATTCGAAAAATTAGGTTTAATGATTCAAAACAACCAAGGGTTCAAAATTGTTCAAATGAACGGACAGCCATTTCAATCATTCACTTTGGATATTTGGTACAGTATTTTCAGCCAAAACTTTGGCGTGACTCAAATTACATTTAATTAGCTTCTAACCAGTTGTTGCCTGAATACCACTCTTTATTTGTATCGAACTGAGACAAATAAAGAGTTCGGATATTTCGCTCAGTTCGCATGATAAAATAAAGTCATGAGGCAATTCATTTATTTATTGATTATTTTATTGTCCCCAATCAGTCTTTTCTCCCAATCCGCTGGAAATGGAAAGTCCTGGCTGTTATCATCTAGTTCGGAAGCCAAAGCCGCCAAAAGATTTTCCCTGCAAGAATGGATGGAAAATAAAGATCGTCGCGCTTTAATGGATATGTGGCTATCGATTAACACACCATCCCCTTACGAGTTTATGATTGGAATCGGACAAGCTCACTATGATACCAATTCCACAACACAACAAATCACTCAGACAACTTCGACAGGTGCCTTTGATGGTGAAATGCATGCCTATGCTAAATATGTCGGTGTCTCCGCTCAATACACGAATAACACGGAATTAGGTTTTAATGATTTAACAGGACAGTTTAACCTACGCCTATTCGGCGTTTCAACTCAGTCGACAAATATCACTCTTCATTACGGTCTGCGAACTCGGACTGCGAACGATGGCAGCTATCGACTGAACCAATTGTATCCAGCCGCGACATTTCAAATCTATTTAACTCGCTATTTTGGATTATACTCAAATTACAAATACTTCATGCCTTATTCGGAAAGCTTTTGGGGCGACACCAAAGGTGATGAGCTGACTGCCGGAATTTTTATTGAATACGGAATCATTCGGCTATTTGGAAATTATTATAACGAAAGACAAAATTCGATTTTAAACAATATCGAAACTCAGATAGACCGTAAAGGAACCAAAGTCGGCTTGCAATTTCATTTCTAAAAATAATTAAATCTCTTGAAGTATTTATTTTTTGATCAAGCGAGCTGCGTAAAAGCCATCAAAGCCATCTTTGTGTGGCCACAGTCTTAGCTGCGTATCCAGCTCCCATTTTTTTCCAGCTTCAGTGGACAAAAACCATTGAACTTGATCTTCGTTTTCTCTGTGTAAAATACTACAAGTCGCGTAAACCATCACCGCTTTCGCTTTAGCCATTTGTGAATAGTTTTGCAGAATTTCTCTTTGCAATAAAACCAAACGATCAATTTCTTCTGCGGACAATTTCCATTTTGTATCTGGATTTCTGCGCAAAACACCCATACCCGAACAAGGCACATCTAATAAAATTCGATCAAATGAATTTTCTAATCTTTTGATGGTTTTATTCGATTCGATCACTTTGGTTTCGATGATATCTACACCATTACGAGCCGCACGTTTTTTCAGTTCCTGCAACTTCCATTCATGGATATCCATTGAAATAATCTTGCCTTTATTTTTCATCTGACTGGCTAAATGCAATGACTTACCACCCGCACCCGCACAGGCATCAACGATTCTTTCACCTGGCTGAGGATTTAATAACGGCGCAATCAACTGCGAAGCGGCATCTTGAACTTCGAAATAACCTTTTTTAAAAGCTTGAGTAATAAAAACATTTTTTCGCTGCTTCAAAACTAAAGCATCATCAAAGCTTTTAACTTGAATAGCATCAATTTCTTCGGCCTTTAAATCTGAAATCAGTTTTTCAGGATTTGTTTTTAAACGATTCGTTCTTAAAAAAACTTCAGCGGGCTGATTCAATGCCTTCATCAATGCTGGCCATTCATCTCCAAATTCTTTTTGTCCCATTTCGTGCATCCAGTCCGGAAATGAGTAGGCCACAACATCGTCGTATTTATATTTCAAACGGCTTTGAATTTTTTGCAAATCATAATCATCAAAATCGGGATGATCGGGCAACTGATCCCACGTGCGCGCAATGTGCGCTACGACTAAGTCAATCGGAGCATCGGATTTCATAACTTCTGAATAAAACCGTCGATAACGAACGATTTCATAGGTTGTTTCTGCAAAAAATTTGCGATCGCGTGAACCCAACTGTCTATTGGCTTTAAATATTTTTTCTAGAACTTTATCGGCGTATTTATTTTCATCAAAAATAGTTTCAAGTGCTTCAATAATTTTGAAAACTAAATGGGCGTGTATTTTCATGACTCAACTTTTTTCAATCGCGATATGCGGACATTCAGATTACTAAAATGTAAAGACAGCTCCAGCCGAAATAAAAGTTCCGTTCAGCTGACCATCACTCGTCAATTGCAAATGATTTCTCATTCCGCCCTCGACGTAAAATCCTACTTTTTCGAAGACATTAAACAATCGCAGTCCTAAAAACAATTGATAATCCAATGACAGTGAAGATTCTCCATCCAGTTGTTTCAAAAAAATACCAGGCCCCGCCGCGACTCCGAAATAAAGCGGAAATTGCGATCCCGCATCTGGTAACGTCAAAGCGTACATAAAGCTCAGTTTACTCACATGCTGACCAACCGGCTTGAATTCATTGTAACTGACTCTTAAAGCTTGATCGAACAACGTACTGTCTGGAGTGAGTCTGTAAGTCATATCAACGCCAAACTTACCGACGTCTTCCTGCTTGGCATCCTGCCCCCACTTGTACACATCTGTTTGTGAAAAAGATCCAATACCCACTGCAAGAAAATGTTCGCCAGCGCCAAGAGCTTCCACAGATGAGGGACGACGAGCTTCATAATCATAGGTATCGTTGGCAGACTTACCCTGTGCTTGGAAATATTTAGCAGCTGCCGCCCTGCCTACTTTTGGAGCATTTGCGAATGAGTTTAATGAAAATAATGTTAAAATTGTAAGGATTATCAAGTTCATATAATTATTTAAACTGCGTTTTAATAATTATTCACCCCGAATTGAATAACGCTTGGCATAAATCTAGTCTAGTTTCTCTCGAGAATTGACCTGATTACCCCTCTTGATTAGCCTGACCCGCATGAAGTGCCCTTTCTGCGGACATTCCGAAGACAAAGTATTAGATACCCGAGTCCAAAAAGATGGTGGCATTCGCCGTCGTCGCGAATGTTTATCTTGTAAATCTCGTTACTCAACACTTGAAACCGTGATGTTGAGTTATCCATTCGTCATCAAAAAAGATGGTCGACGAGAACCTTTCAGTAAAGAAAAACTTCTGCGTGGCTTGCAAGCCTCCTGTCAAAAACGTCCGGTTTCACTTTCTCAGTTAGAGGGCGTTGTTGAAAGACTTTCTTCATGGGTGATCACTCGTGGCGAAGGCGAAATTAATTCAAAAATTATCGGCCGCCGAATTATGGCTGAATTAAAACAATTAGACGACGTGGCTTATGTACGCTTCGCCAGTGTTTATAAAAATTTCAAAGACGTACAAGACTTTGTAGAAAAGCTAGAAGGTGATGAATTGATCGACATGATCGATTCCACTGGCCCGCAAATGAGTCTTTCTGCTATACCGCTTCAAAATAATAGTGTAAACATGGTCCGTTCAGAACAACAGGGGACTAAAGCTGATGAGACGACTGGCCAGAGAACTTTCACTACAGATCTTATTTCAAATTGAATTCACACCTCAGATGAGCTTATCTGAGATAACAACTTTATTTGAAAAAAAGTTTGAGCCATCAATACTTAATTATGCACTTGAAATTGTAAATGGCGTCAAAGCACATAAAGAAAAAATTGATTCTCAAATTTCTGCCGTTAGTACTCACTGGAAAATAGATCGTATGGCATCTGTAGATCGCAATATTTTACGATCTGCATGTTATGAAATGTTTTTCTCCCAAGAGCGTTTAGAACCTAAAATTGTAATCAATGAAGCTCTTGAAATCGCTAAAATATTTGGTACTGGTGATTCAAGTGCTTTTATCAACGGACTACTTGATCAAATCGTAAAAAACAATAAACTAAATCAATGAGTTTTGACAAAATTGATTTGCAACTAACTTCTGGATTAAGCCCTGGCTGTGACCTTTGGGTTATTTTAAAGGATTCACATACTTGGCACCAAGAAATTGATTTTAGAACTAATTTTCAATTATCTAGCTTAGATAAAAAACGTAAAATGGGCTTCGTAAAATCAAAATCTATTCAAGTCGAAAAAATTGCTCATGATATTCAATTCCCGCTACCGCAGACCCAAGTTAACTCTCCATTCATTTACCTTCAGGTAGCTAACAATTTAAAAACTAAATGGCTTTGCATAATTGATCACATTTCAGACCTTGATCACCCGAGTTTTAAAGAGAACTTAAAAACATTAAAATGTAACAAATTACGCTTTTTTGCACCAATCGCAGCCACACCTGGCCTTAAAGCTAGTTTCCCGGACTCAGAATTCATTTCAGAGCCCTAAAACTAAATCTTTCGCTATGATGGCAGAA
>DALYIB010000180.1:0-5421 GCA_031970595.1 Pseudobdellovibrio sp. | reverse complement strand
AAAGAAAACATCACAGCTTTTTTGAACGATCACGCTTAATTTTATAAATTGAATTGGAGATCTTATGGCCCACGTTCTTTTAGTTAAAAAAGACCCCTGTCCTTTCTGTGACCGTGCTGTTAATTTTTTAAATGCGCGTGGGATTCAATTTGAAACTTTGGATTTAACCAATAAGCCAGATGAAATCCAAAAGTGGAAAGATCAAACCGGTTGGAAAACCGTACCTATTATTTTAATCAACGATCAATTGATCGGTGGTTATACTGACCTCAAGGCATTAGACGAAGAAGGTCGCCTCGAAGAGCTTCTAAAAAATCCTTCCCACAAATAAATTATTTCGTAACAGTTGGATTTGTTGATTTTGCGATTAACTCTAAGAGCTTGGTCTTAAATCGATCAGGCTCTTTGATTATTTTTACTTCATCGAATATTTCTGCAAACAGTGGTGCTGTTAATTTCAATTGAGCCAACCATTGTTTTGTTCGTGCTACAGCAAAATAATCGCTGGCGTACACCGTGCAAGCGTCAAAAAAAGCGGGAAGTAAATCCAACGATTCAGGTTGTGTGCGTGTGGGTGTCTTTTTGATCTCTTGAAATAAAAAAGGATTTCGCAAAGCTCCGCGACCGATCATAAATTGATGGCAGTCGGTTTGCTGTTTGCATTTTTCAAAATCCTGAATATTCCAAATTTCGCCATTGGCCACAATCGGTAAGTTGACCTTTTCTTTGATTTTAGGAATCCATTCCCAATAAGCCGGTGGTTTGTATCCATCTGTTTTAGTTCGGCAATGAACGGTCAACCATGCGGCGCCGGCTTCTTGAACAGCGATGGCATTTTCTAAACAAGCCGAGGGATCATCAAAACCTAAACGAATTTTAGCAGTCACCGGTGTATTTGCCGGAACGGCTTTGCGAACAGCCGATATGATATCAAACAATCGATGACAGCTTTTCAGCAAAGTGGCTCCGCCGTCATGACGATTGACGGTTTTAGCTGGGCAACCAAAATTGAGATCAATTCCCAAGGCCCCCAGCTCGTGTGCGCGCACAGCATTTTCAGCCAACGGCTGCGGCTGTCCACCGAGTAACTGAATAAACACTGGAACACCTGCGCGTGTTTTAGATCCCGTTTTCAGCTCGGGACAGTTTTTAAAAAATAAAGTATCCGAGTGAACACGGTCGGTGACTCGTAAAAATTCTGTGACACATTGATCGATGCCTCCCAGCGTGGTTAAAGTGTCACGCATGACCCAATCGGTGACGCCCTCCATGGGCGCTAGGAATAATTTTTCACGATCCATTGATAATCTTTTTCGTGAACGGGTTGAATCGACAGACGCTGTCCTTTTTTAATGACAAGCATGTCTTTCAAAGCCGATGTGGTTTTTATTTCAGCCAAAGAAAAAATTTCTGGAAATTCGCTGACAAATTGAACTTCAACGCAGTACCAGATGGGTTTTTCGCGCGTGGCTTTGGGATCAAAATATTCTGATTTTTTATCAAATTGCAAAGGATCGGGGATCGCTTTCTTTGAAACTTTGGCTAAACCAGCAATTCCAGCGGGTTCAGCATTTGAGTGATAAAAAAGCACGCTATCGCCGACAGACATGTCGTTCATCATAAAATTGCGCGCTTGGTAATTGCGGACACCTTCCCATAGAGTCGTTTTATTTTTTTTCAGATCTGCGATTGAAAAGACATCGGGTTCGGATTTCATCAGCCAATATTTCATAGGCACAAGCTAGCAAAAATGGTTTTAAAAGGCAAAACTTCTGATAAAGTACCTGCATGAAGCAAAAATCCGTAAATAAAACAAAAAAACAGTCTTCTTTATTAACAATGACAGCCATTACCGGAGCGTCTTCTGGGATCGGTCAAGCGACAGCTTATAAATTGGCCCAGGCAGGACAAGGTTTGCTGCTGATTTCTCGTCGTCGGGAACGTTTGGAAGCTGTTCGTAAACAGTGTCTGAAATTAGGTTCCCCTCAAGTTGAAATTTTACCTTTGGATATTCAAAAATTTTCTGAAAAGACAGTCGCGGCCTTTTTGCAGAAAAAAAAGATTCAAATGACAAATTTGATCAATTCGGCGGGCTTAGCTAAAGGAACACAATTGTTGCAGGATGCGCCCACTTCAGATTGGGATCAGATGATTGATACGAATGTGCGTGGATTGTTGCGTATCACGAAAGTTTTTTTGCCTCATTTGATTGCGCAAAAAGGCAGTATCGTCAATTTAGGCTCGGTGGCGGGGCGTTTGGTTTACGAAGGCGGTGCTGTTTATTGCGCCACCAAATTTGCTGTTCGAGCCATCAGTGAAGGGCTTCGCATGGATTTAAAGGGCACGGGCGTGCGAGTGATCAATATCGAGCCTGGAATGGTCAACACGGAATTCAGTTTGGTTCGCTTAGGGAATCAGCAAAAAGCCGATGCCGTTTATGCAGAGATGATGCCGCTAGGGGCTGAAGACATCGCGGAAAGTATTTTCTTTTGTTTGAGTCAACCGCCGCATGTTAATATACAGGAACTTGTGATTTATCCGACGGATCAGGCCAGCGTAGGTCAAGTCGTCCGCGGCGAAAAAAGCATTAAAAACTTATCAAAATAATAAAGTCAAATTATCAACGGAGAGTTCGATGACAGAAAATTCAAGCACACAAAATTTTCGAATTGAAAAAGACACAATGGGTGATGTTCAAGTTCCAGCGCACGCACTTTGGGGTGCGCAAACACAACGTTCCACTCAGAACTTTAAAATCGGTGGTGATCGTTTTCCACGTGAAATGATCAAAGCTTTGGGTGTTTTAAAAAAATGTGCGGCTATGACAAATGCCGATTTAGGTTTACTGGATAAAAAGAAAGCTGAATTTATTTTAAAAGCCGCAGATGAAGTCATTAAGGGCGATTTAGATCAGCATTTTCCATTGGTTGTATGGCAAACAGGTTCAGGAACTCAGACTAATATGAACGCCAATGAAGTGATCGCAAATCGCGCGATGACTATGCAAGGTTTGACTTTACCTTCTAAAGAAATTCATCCCAATGATGACGTGAATAAAGGGCAATCATCGAATGATACTTTTCCAACAGCGATGCATATCGCCGTTGCGGAACGCGTGCATAACCGTTTGTTGCCGATGCTAGAAAAAATGCACAAAGCTTTGGATGATAAAGCCAAAGAATTTAATTCGATTGTTAAAATCGGACGAACTCATTTGATGGATGCAACGCCATTAACACTGGGCCAAGAATTTTCAGGCTATGCGACCCAAATGAAAAATTCGATTCAACGTGTGAAAAATACTTTACCTCATTTACATGAATTAGCTCTTGGCGGTACTGCTGTGGGAACTGGTTTAAATACACACATTGAATTTCCAGTTAAAGCCGCTGCACAAATTGCCAAAGAAACAGGGATTCCATTTGTTTCGGCTCCGAACAAGTTCGAAGCTTTGGCTACACATGATGCCTTGGTTGAAGTGCATGGTGCTTTAAAAACGATTGCCGTTTCATTAATGAAAATTGCCAATGACATTCGTTTGTTGGGATCAGGACCGCGTTGTGGTTTTGCCGAATTAAATTTACCAGAAAACGAACCAGGTTCTTCGATCATGCCGGGTAAAGTGAATCCGACACAGTCCGAAGCGATGACAATGGTTTGTGCTCAAGTGCTAGGTAATGACGTGGCCGTGAATATTGGTGGCGCCACAGGACATTTTGAATTGAATGTTTTTAAACCAGTGATTGTTTTCAATTGTCTTAATTCGATTCGTTTAATTTCAGATGCGTGTGACAGTTTCGTGGATCATTGCGTATCTGGTATCACTGCAAATACAACACAAATTAAAAAGCATTTAGAAAACTCTTTGATGTTGGTGACTGCATTAAATCCACATATTGGTTACGATAACGCTGCTAAAATTGCAAAAACAGCGCATAAAAATGGGACAACTTTAAAAGAAGAAGCTGTCAAGCTGGGGCTCTTAACTGCCGAAAAGTTTGATCAAGTAGTTCGCCCTGAAACGATGATCGGGCCATTGGGTAAGTAATCATTATTAGAAAGTTGCGGAATTTTTCATGAGCACAAAGACATTGAATCCATTACTGTCCAAAGCCGACTGGATGCAAAGCGGAGATATCCGTCCGTATGTTTTTGTGCGCCCAGAAAATCATATTGAAAATCCAGGATCCAGACACCGATTGGATTGGTTTTCACAAGAACCTATTTACAAAAATCCTTTGGATCTGAAAGAGTTACCTTTTGCGGAAGCTATTTATCAAATTGAATGGAAAGCTTTTGGATCGCAGGATTTAGCAATTCCACGTTGGGTGTTTTATGATTGTGCGGCTTTGCCTGGATTTATCGCCGGCTTTGCAGGACGCACAAGCAAACTTCCCAAAAAATTATTAGATCTCTTAGGTTATTCTACAGCAGAAGAATGGTGTCCGCTGTCTTTGTTTATTATTATTCCAACGATTCACAAAGGTGAATGGGTGGCTTACGATTTATGTTCTGTGAATTCGTTATTACCCAAAGAAGAACAATATTACGGTTTAGGTTTTTTAACTAAGGCTTTTGCTTTGTGGTACGCCAACGTGAATCAATGTACAGGAATGACTCAGTGGGGAAGTCCTTCGCTTAAATTGCATTCGCACTACGGTCACCTTGAAGTGATCGGTGCGTATGCACCTTTGCATACACATGCAAAAACAATGACCTACAGGTGTGAAGTAAATACAGATTGTTGGGAAAAATTCTTCACACGTGAGGAAGATTTAGGCTTTTTAGAAAAATACGGAAAAACTGGTTATAAAATTGAGCCTAATAATGTAGAGTCAATGATCGCTTTACAAAGTAAGATTCAAAATAATGAAGGCCCTTTTTATTTAAGTGCTGGTGAAATCGCATCTTGCGGATTGCGGGATCCATTATCTGTTTTTAAAGCTAAAGTTGAACGATAGTAAATATTGTAAATTTAAATAAGGGAAAATATGAGTCAATTAACATTACCAGCAGTTGCTAAATCATTCTATACAATGTGTAAAAAATGTGGAGCTGATCGCTACCACACAGTTTTAACTCACACGTCATCAACTTCTGCTAAGTTACAATGTGAAATCTGCAAGAGTAAAAAAACCTATACTTTACCAAAAGAAGGAACTCCTAAAGTTGCTAAAACAGTGGTTAATAAAACCGCGGCGGGAGCTTATAAGCCACGTAATCATTCAAGTGATTATGAACTTCGAATCCAAAATCAAATGTTACAAGATCCGACACCTTATTCAATTAAGAATAAATTTAAAGAAAATCAAAAAATTCAACATCCAAAATTTGGTGTTGGTTTTATTCAAAAAGTTATGCTTGATCGAGTAGATGTTATTTTTAGCGATGAAGTACGTACATTGATTCATAATAAAGTTT
>DALYIB010000179.1:0-5435 GCA_031970595.1 Pseudobdellovibrio sp. | reverse complement strand
CGTGAAGAAAGCGTTGAAGTTTTAATCCAACGAATCAAAGAACACCAGTTAGATCAAAAAGATTTCGAATGGTATTTGGATTTACGCAGATATGGAAGTGTACCAAGTTCTGGCTTTGGTTTAGGACTTGAGCGTGCTGTGACTTGGATTTGTGGATTGCCACACGTTCGCGAAACAGGTTCGTTCCCAAGATTGTACGGCCGCGCTTACCCTTAATCATTTTTACCTACGCAAAAGAGAATTTTATGACAGATATGATGAAACTTAAAATCGAAGAACTTGAAAAACGCAACGACGCGGCTTTGGCTGGTGGCGGTGCGGATAAAATTGCCAAGCACAAACAAGGTGGTCGTCTGACGGCGCGCGAACGTGTCGACGTTTTGCTAGATCCAGGCAGCTTTGTTGAAATGGATCGTTTTGTAACTCACCGTTGTACAAATTTTGGAATGGAAAAAACAAAATTTCCGGGCGATGGAATTATCACAGGCTATGGTCGAATCAATGGAAAATTAATTTACGTTTCTTCGCAAGATTTTACAGTAACTGGCGGATCGATGTCGCGCACGCAGGCCAACAAGATTTGCAAAGTGATGGATCTTGCAATGAAAAACGGTGCTCCTTTCATTTCAATTAATGATTCGGGTGGCGCGCGTATCCAAGAAGGCATCGAATCTTTGGGTGGTTACGCCGATATTTTCACTCGCAACACAATGGCTTCCGGAGTGATTCCACAAATCACGGCGATCATGGGGCCTTGCGCGGGTGGCGCGGTTTATTCTCCGTCAATTACAGATTTCGTATTTATGGTTGAAAACACCAGTTATATGTTCGTCACAGGACCTGATGTTATTAAAACTGTGACTCATGAAGAAGTCACAAAAGAAGAATTGGGTGGAGCCGTTACTCATTCACAAAAATCAGGAGTCGCTCACTTTACGGCTCGTGATGATAAACATTGTTTATTATTAATTCGTGAATTGATGAATTTCTTGCCGACAAATAATTTAGACGACGCAACGACTTTGGCGTCTAAGGATAGTCCTGATCGTTTGGTTGAAAATTTAAATAATATCATCCCGGACAATCCTAAAAAACCTTATGACATGAACGCAGTTATTTCAGAAGTTGTGGATGAGGGTTATTTCTTGGAAGTTCATAAACATTTCGCGCAGAATGTTGTTGTCGGTTTTGCACGATTCAATGGGCGACCTGTGGGTATTGTCGGAAACCAACCACAAGTTTTGGCGGGTTGTTTAAATATCGAAGCCTCTAGAAAAGCCGCCCGATTTATTCGTTTTTGCGATGCTTTTAATATTCCAATCGTTTCTTTTGTCGATGTTCCAGGTTTCTTGCCCGGCAAAGACCAAGAATGGAATGGAATCATTACTCATGGTGCGAAATTGCTTTACGCTTATGCCGAAGCCACTGTTCCTAAAATTACAGTTATCACTCGTAAAGCCTACGGTGGTGCTTATATCGTTATGGGTTCTAAATTGTTGCGCTCTGATGTGAATTTGGCCTTCCCGTCTGCAGAAATTGCAGTGATGGGCGCAGAAGGCGCTGTTAATATTATTCAACGTGAAGCGATTGCAAAAGCCAAAGATCCTGCGGCCGAACGCGCGCGCCTAACAGCTGAATATGAAAAAATGTTTAGCAACCCTTACGTTTCTGCCGAGCTTGGTTACACAGATGAAGTCATCGATCCAGCTTTAACTCGTAAACGCATTATTGATTCGTTGGAAATGCTTCGCAATAAACGCGATACAAATCCACCTAAAAAACACGGAAATATCCCGCTTTAAGAAAGAGAACGATTCATGATACAACCTCCATTTAAAAAAATCTTGATTGCCAATCGTGGTGAAATCGCAATTCGTATTACGCGAGCTTGTCGCGAATTAGGAATTGCTTCAGTCGCTGTTTTCAGCGACGCTGATCGAGATAGTTTACATGTTTTTTTGGCGGACGAAGCTTACCACATCGGGCCTTCTCCATCGAAAGAAAGCTATTTGAATTATAAAAAAATTCTTGAAGTGGCACAGCAAGCCGGTGTGGATGCGATTCATCCCGGATATGGATTTTTATCAGAAAATGCAATTTTTGTCCGCGCTTGCAAAGAGGCTGGAATTACATTTATTGGCCCGACTCCGGAAAACATGGAGTCAATGGGTGATAAATTGTCTGCCAAAGCGTTGATGAAAAAAGCCAATGTTCCTTTGGTTCCTGGCAGTGATGGCGGAGTTGAATCCGTTGAGGAGGCAACTGCAATTGCGAAAAAAATCGGATTGCCAGTTATTATCAAAGCCTCTGCCGGAGGCGGAGGAAAAGGGATGCGCGTTGTGCGCACTGAAAGTGAACTTGAAAGTGCTTTTCGGGCTTGTCGCAGCGAAGGCCAAAACTATTTTGCCGATCCCACTGTTTACATCGAAAAATTTATTAACGATCCGAAGCATATCGAAATTCAAGTGTTCGGCGATACTCATGGCAACGTTGTACATTTATTTGAACGCGAATGCTCTGTTCAGCGTCGTCATCAAAAAATTATCGAGGAATCTCCATCGCCGAGTGTTCCAGATGATGTCCGTAAAAAATTAGGCGATGCCGCTGTTCGTGCGGCCAAATCAATTAGTTATGTTGGCGCCGGAACGATTGAATTTATTTTTGATAATACGACAAAAGAATTTTATTTCATGGAAATGAATACCCGTTTGCAAGTCGAACACCCGATTACAGAACTTGTGACGGGATATGACTTGGTCAAAGAACAAATCTGGGTCGCCAAAGGAAAGCCTTTAAGTTTTAAGCAAGAAGACATCCAACAAAAAGGACATGCCATCGAAGCACGTATTTGCGCGGAAGATCCAATTACTTACAAACCGCATCCCGGCGTTATTCGTGCTTGTCGACATCCACAAGGTCCATTTTTACGAATCGATTCTTATGCTTATCCGGGTTACGAAGTTCCGATTTATTACGATCCAATGATCGCAAAAGTCATCACTTGGGGAGATACGCGCGAAGAAGCAATTGATCGGATGCAAAGAGCATTAACCGAATTTGTGTTAACAGGAATTAAAACAAATATCGTTTTACATAAATCGATTTTAAAACACCCTAAGTTTTTAGATGGTACTTATACAACTCAGTTTATCGAGAAGAATTTTGAAGTTCTTGAGCCTGAATTGTTCAAAGAAGTCGAAGATCCTGTATTTTTAATCGCGGCCGCTATCACGGCTTACCAAGACCGCAAATCGAAAGATGTTCGTCGCTTGAATGTGGCGTCCAACTGGCGTCGTATTGGTCGCAAAATTCAACTTAGAACATAATGATCAGGAAAAAATATGTATTTTGAAGCCGTACTAAATAATAAAAAATATAAAGTCGATGTTCACGAGGAAAAAACTTGCTGGAAAGTTTCAGTACAGCAAGAGGGCAAAGACTGGATTCACTATGATATTTCTAAGAATGACTACAAGTCCGCCGAGGAGTATGTCAGCTTTCTGTTTCATGGCAAATCCTATCTGATTGACGTTTTAGGACAAGACACTGAGTACACTGTTTTCACACGTAACTCTTTCCGCACTATTAAAATTTTTAATGATGAAATGCTTTTGCACGAGTCACTGAAAAAAGGCGGAGGCTTTGGCGGCGACTCTGTTTTAAAAGCAGGTATGCCTGGAAAAATCATCGAGATTTTTGCCAAAGAAGGTGATGAAGTTAAAGCAGGAAAGCCTTTATTAATCATGGAAGCCATGAAAATGGAAAACGAAATGCGGGCGACGGCAGACGTGAAAATCAAAAAAATCTGTGTCAAGCAAGGCGACTCTGTTGAAACTGGCGCCGTATTAATTGAATTTGCAAACTAAATTTAAAGGAGATCTTATGAAAAAATTATTATTAACAGCACTTTGCTTATCAGCATTTGCTTGCGGCCCAAAAGCTTTTGTAAAAGGTCAGTACGAAGACGCTGAAAAAGAAAATTTAATGAATGACCAATGGTCTGAAACAGACATGCAGGTTGTTGTTAAAGACATGGTGAATTCGATGGTTCAGCACAAATCCATTGCTGCCGCTCAAAAAATGCCGATCATCATGGTGACTAATTTACAAAACAAAACTTCTGAACATATCGACACACAAAGCATTATGGATATGGTTCGCGTTGAGTTAACGAACTCTGGCAAAGTCGCCTTCGTTGATAAAGAAGCGCGTACGGATATTTCAAACGAATATGACTATCAAAATTCAGGAATGGTTTCTGAAGAAACCAAAAAAACGGCTGGTGGGCAAATTGGTGCCGATTATATCGTGAACGGTCGCCTGGATTCAATCGTACAGGAAGTTGGCAAAGAAAAGACTGTTTACTACAAAGTCACTTTGAATTTAACCAACCTAAAAACGGGTATTATTTCTTGGACGAATCAAAAACAAATTCGTAAGAAATTTAAAAAGAAATCTATTGGTCTTTAATTTTGAATGAAAAAAATATTCCTGCTGTTTTTAATATTTCTGTCTGGATGCGCCACCTATCAAACCAAGGTGGCTCCCGCCAGACAGTTTTTGCAGGAAAAAAATTGCTCGCAAGCGCTCCAGCAATTGGAGCCGCTGGCCAACAAAGCCGATGGTGATCAACTTGTTTATTTGATGGACTACGGAAGCGCTTTGCAGATCTGTGAAGACCCTAAAAAAAGCACCGAAATTTTCTTAAAAGCCGAACAACTTTCTGAACAAAATGACTATCATTCTGCTTCGCGTGTCACTGGCGCCACATTGCTGAACGAAGAAATGATTCAATACAAGGGCGATACTTTTGAAAAGCTTTTTTTAAATGTTTCTTTGGCCATTAACTTTATACAGCAAGGCCAAACAGACAGCGCTTTGGTTGAAGTTCGTAAAATGAATCAAAAATTTGTTAAATTAAGCGGCGAAGAAAAAAAGCCTTACGAGCTTAATTCGTTTTCAAAATATTTATCGGCCCTGATTTGGGAACTGGATAAAAAATATGACGATGCCTGTATTGATTATAAGGATGCCTACAATCTAGATCCAAAATATCGCCAAGTAGCTCTGGATTTAATGCGTAGTTGTTATCGAGCTGGCCGAACAAGTGATTTTGAAAAGTTCGCTCAACAAATTGGTGCAACGGCAGATGAAAAAAGCTGGGCCCAGAAAAAGAAATCACCCGAAATCATTTTCATATTTTTACAAGGGTGGGGTCCGCGAAAAGTTCCACGCGATTCAATTTCTGCACGATTGCAGCCTGTTTACAGTCAAACGCAAAAAATTCAAGTCAGTGTTGGCGACGAAAAACATATCTCATCTGCGGTTTATAATGTCAGCGACGCCGCTATTCGAACGCTGGAAAACGACTATTCGTCTTTAGTGGCTCGCAGGGTTGGTTCGCGTGTTGCCAAAGAAGTTGTTGCCGATCAGCT
>DALYIB010000178.1:0-5481 GCA_031970595.1 Pseudobdellovibrio sp. | reverse complement strand
AAAATTAAAAAGGCTTCCGAAGAAGCCTTTTTAATGAGTTCAATTTATTAAAAAAATATTTAAATTAAATCGAATTACTCAGCGTCAAAGAACTGAAAATTTTGAAATGGTACGATTTCCATGACTTTTGAAGATAAATTCAAATTCATCTTTTCAGATCTGTTGGCGTTGATTGTATAGACTTCACCCAAAGAGTTTAATCCATAAGTTTGGCTACCAATTTTGTAAACGCGGTTAAATTTTTGATCAAACTTCATTGCTGAAGCATTCAAGAAACCCTTAGTTCCTTGGCAACCAAGATCAAATACGTCACCTGATTCAGTTACCAATTGAACTGATTTTGCAGCGCGATCATAACCATTCGGATAAAGCAACGAAGCTGCTACTTGACCCGCTGGTAACTTCATATCCTGAGTCGCTGGCGACTTTGGATCACAAGTAATACGCGCAAATGACTTGTATAAACGAGCCGTAAACTGAGCTCCGTTATGGATATCAGCTAAATCCGCTTTTTGTTGTGGAGTTTGCGAATTGTATTCTGTGATCATATCACCCGGAGACTGAGAAAGCTCACCTTCATTACGAGCAAATACGTAACGAGCTTTTTCAGTTTTATCCAAAGGAATCAAAACCATGTGCTGACCACGTTTAAAGATTTTACCCATCACCGGCGCTGCACCCAATTTCTCGGATTTCATTGTTGATAAATCAAACAAGTTGAAATCCAAGTTTTCTGTTAATACTAACAATTTATCAGTACGGTTAATTTTAACTGGAGTTTCAAAAGCCTCATCCGCATAAACAATCGCCGAAGATTTTGAATAAGCTTTTAAAGCTGGATGCAAATCTTTAGCATATTTCGCCAACTGCGCATAAGTTTCAACAGTCACGGCATAAGATCCACCACCAGAAATTTTTGTATCACAAGCACCTTGAATACCTGCGCGCGGTCCTTTTGAACAAGTGACGTGTGGGTAACCGTCAATGTGACGAGCTTCGTGCATAAATACGCTGGCGCGATCCAATGAAGAAAATGAATCATTCAAAGCCAATGGACAAACATACATTGTTTTTCCACCGAAAGCCATGACGTAAGCCACAACACCTTTAGGGCATGAGTCAACTACATCGATATCGTTGATACGACCGATAAAATATTGGTACCAATCTTTGGCAAACTTACCTGTAAATAATTCGTCTTGGCTAACAGGCATATTTGAATCAAAGGCTGTTCTTTTCATGAACATCATCGACGATAATAAATGCCAAGTTTGTGAATTATCATTACAAACTTCTTTTCCAACTAAATTCGAAAATTGTGAAAAGTGCGATGCGATATCTCTGATATCCGATTGCGAAATACAATCAGCTTTATCTGCTGGTTGATCTCCGATTGGATTGATACCCACTTGTGAAAATGATTGTAGTGATACTGCTAATACGATCGAAAAAATAATTCCGTTCAATTTTTTCATGATTCCCCTCTTTGTAAAAATTCAATCACTGGACTAAGGTCGAATCACTAAAAAAATGAATTTAACGCGGAATTTGTTCTAATTTTCGCTGTGCATAAGAACGCAGACTGACATCCGTCAATGTTTCAATCATTCGCTTCAAGCTTTCCAAAGCCTCCGATTGACCCGATTGAGCCAGCTCAGCAATACGATCAATTTGCATGTACCTAAGGGCTAATTCTTGGCCACGAAAGACTTCTTCGGCGGAATGGGGTTTGATATTCTCAAATACTGTCAGTGGTGCCATCACAAGCTCTTCACTGACTTGCAATTGCAAATCCGCAGGCAACAACGAAAGCGCGTAATTTGAAAAAATTCTTTTATTCACCGGTTGATTTCCATCTAAAACAATATTTTGAATATATTTAATCTCAGTGCGATTCAGCGCTGCCATATCTGCCTGAATTTGCAGCTTAACTGCATTCGCATCAGCGGTTGGTTTTTCCAACTGATCAGCGCCTGTCTGAATCCATCGCTTCAGTTCTTCGCGAATGGTCGCCAGATCCTGTACTTGATTCGTATTCGCAGATGATACATCGGCCGATACCGCTTCTCTTTGAAGCCATTTTTTTAAATTTTGAGTCCACGTCTGAGATTCTTCAGATTTCACCGTAACGTCATTATTCATTTCTGAAGGAGAATTTAAAAAGTAAATCAGACTTAAAACAAGTAAGACAATTGGAATATAATATTTTTGACCACTGCGCATGGGTACAAACGCTACCCTAAAACGCGTTGAACGCCAATAATTCCTTTAATTTTTTGCAATGCCAATATCGCTTGATTTAACTGAACTAGGTCTTTGACGCTGATTTCAAACAAACAAATCGCCTTTTTATCGCGTGTCGTTCTGATTTGCGCAGATTCAATGTTAATTCCTTGAACAGAAAAGGCTTCCGACATCAGCTTTAACAAACCAGGAACGTCCTGACCGATGACTTCCAATTTAACCTGTCGTTCTTGGCCTTCAGAGGCTGTTTTCGAAGTCCACTGCACATCCACGCGACGCATTTGATCTAATTCAAAAACTTTTGGACAATTCGATGTGTGAATCGTAATCCCTTTACCGCGACTGATAAATCCAGAAATAGAATCCCCCGGAATCGGCCCACAACAACGCGCAAAATGAACCAAGACATCTTCCATCCCGTCCACCATCACCAAAGAATTTGTTTTTCGTGTTTTCGCTTTGGCGTTTTTGACGACTTTTTCCATAAAAGTCGCGGATTCAGATTGTTCGGCTTTTTCCACTTCGCGCTGTAAAGCGTTCGGGCTTAAATTATCCACTAAATGCTTTGGTTCTAATTTTCCATAGCCAACTTTGACATATAAATCTTCGATATCGTGAACACCCGCTCCTGATATGTATTTATCAAACTCTGGACCTTTTAAATATCGAATAGCCGCTAAACCGAATTTTCGAAATTCTTTTTCAACCAACTCTTTTCCTAATGATAAAGCATTTCTTCTCTGCTCTTCTTTGATATATTGGCGAATTTTGGATTTCGCTTTGTTGGTAACAACAAACTTCAACCAATCTTTCGATGGCATTTGTGTTTTCGAAGTAATGATTTCAACACGGTCCCCATTTTGTAATTTATGGCGCAGCGGAACCATCCGACCGTTGACTCGGGCGCCCGTACAAGTATCCCCTAAGGTCGAATGGATCGCATACGCTAAATCCACCGGCGTCGCCGAATCTGGCAATTCTCGCACATCACCTTTCGGAGTAAAAACATAAATATCTTTTTCAACTAAATCTGTTTTGATCGAATCTAAAAACACATCGGGATCTTCGTTTTGTTGGTGCGAAGTTAAAAGCTCGCGCAACCAGTTGGCTTTCTGCAACTGATCTTGTGTCAATTCTCCACGCTCTTTGTAATTCCAGTGGGCTGCGATCCCTTTTTCAGCGATCAAATGCATTTCCTCGGTACGGATTTGAATTTCAATACGATCTCCACCGGGCCCCAGAACAGTGGTATGCAATGATTGATAGTTATTCGATTTAGGCATCGCGATGAAATCTTTGAAACGACCGGGAATTGGTTTCCAAATCGAATGGATATAACCCAACACTTCATAACATTCGACAACATTGCCAACAATGACTCGGAACGCAAGGACATCAAAAATTTGCTCGTAATCTAAATTACGAGAAGTCATTTTACGATAAATCGACCATAAATGTTTTGAACGTCCATAGACTTTATAATTTTTAACATTGGATTTAACTAAAACTTCGGCCAAATTTCTTTTGACCTCAGCAATATAACGATCTGTTTCTGCTTGTGTTTTTTTAACCAACTGAACCAGTTCGTAATATTTATCCGGACGAGAATAACGAAAACATAAATCTTCTAATTCAATTTTCAAAGCACTGATACCGATTCGACCAGCCAAGGGACAATAAATTTCCAAAGTTTCTTGCGCAATCCGTTCTTGTTTTTCATACGGCATATGATTCAAAGTGCGCATGTTGTGTAAACGATCCGCCAATTTGACTAGAACGACGCGAACGTCTTTTCCCATGGCTACAATCATCTTGCGAATATTTTCGCCTTGCTTATCAAAGCTATTCCGAAAATTCATCTGACCAATTTTAGTAACACCATCGACGAGGGCGGCCACTGTAGAACCAAATTCTCTTTCGATGTCTGCTAACGTGACGTCCGTATCTTCAACTGTATCGTGCAATAATCCAGTTGCGATCGAATCCAAATCTAATTTAAGTTCAGCTAAAATGCCGGCGACGTTTAGGGGATGAGAAATATAAGGTTCACCCGAACGACGCATTTGTCCTTCGTGGGCTTTTTCAGAAAACTCATATGCTTTTCTTAAAAATGATTCAGAAACATTGGGATGGTAGGCTTTAATTTTTTCGACCAAGTCATCGACTGTTTTAAGAGGCTTACTGGAAAGTCGATCTTCATTTATAAATTCTTGGTGCAGTTCTGACATTGATTTATTTTAAAACAAAACCCACTTGCAACGAAGTGGGTTTAAAAAAAAATGATATTTTACAGACCTAAGACTATGAAATTATTTGTTCAAATCTTTAAGGATATCTGACTGAGCTTCTTGGCGATCCACTTTGCTATCAAAGATCACGTTACCAATAGCCACTTCACGAAGTGAGTTCACAATGTATTTATTGTTTCTTGTTGATACTGTGCACTCGCTCCCCTTAAGTAATTGCTTCGCACGCTTAGCCACCAAGAGAACTAAAGCGAAGCGATTTGGAACTTTATCTAAACAATCTTCAACCGTAACACGAGCCACAAGGACCTCCTCAAAAAGGGACAAAAAACACTTCTAAATGACTTTAGAAGTTAACCCTAACCTATCCAATTCTCAACTATTTTTTTAAATTCCGCAAAAGAACGTTCAAAATCATCATTTATGATACGAACATCAAACTCATGAGCTTTGGCCATTTCCTTTTCAGCGTTGGCCATTCGAACATCTAAATCCGGTGGCGGAGCCCCGTCACGCTTTATAACGCGACGCTTTAGTTCTTCTATAGAAGGGGGAAGGATAAAAACCGTCTTTGCATCTGGATATTTTGCCTTAAATGTAGCCACACCCTGAATGTCGATGTCCATAATAACCACTTTATCGCGCGCCCAGGCTAAATTAATTTGCTCATAGGATGTCCCGTATAGATTGGTATGAACCTGAGCCCATTCAATAAAGAAACCTTCACTGCGCTTTTTAACGAACTCCTCATGAGAAATAAAGAAATACGGCCTCCCCTGGCTTTCATGATGGCGCATAGGGCGAGTCGTATAGGTAATAACATCATGTAAACGAACGTCTTCTGCAGCTAATTTTTCAACAAAACTGCTTTTTCCAGCCCCGCTCGGTGCGGCCACAATAATCATTTTGGCTTTAGAAGACTTTTCTGAACTCATTCAATATTCTGCACTTGCTCTCTGATTCTTTCGATCAAAGTTTTGGATTCAACAAT
>DALYIB010000177.1:0-5514 GCA_031970595.1 Pseudobdellovibrio sp. | reverse complement strand
ATTTTTTTTAGAAATTAAAACATTCAGAGATTCTTTTTTTAATCGATACCCATTGCAGTCAGGACAATTTGTTAAAATCATCTCTGTTTCTGTATCATCATCCTCGTCTGAAGCCTTTTGACCTTTGTAGCTGTACTTCACTTTATCCAATTTTTTACCGCCCACTTCGGAATCAGAAAATTGTTCTTCTTCGACCAAATCCAAAGTTCCCAAACCGTGACAAGTCACGCAGGCACCTCGAGGATTATTAAAACTAAAAAGGCGTGGTTCTAATTCTGGAAAACTGAAGCCACATTCGGGACAAGCTGAAAATAACGAATAACTGGTGCGGACTCCTTGAGTTGTTTCAATGACAACTCGCCCCTGCGCCATCGATACCGCTGTATTGATGCTTTCGCTCAGACGTGGTTTGAGGCCGTCTTTCATAATCAATTGATCCACGACCAGATCAATATCATGGGTTTTCGTTTTTGCTAATTTTTGTGCCGTTTCTAAATCTTGAAAACCTTTTTTAGCCCACTTTTGAAATTCTGCAAAGAATTCACCTTTTTTCCCCTCGGCCATTGGAGCCAATACATAAAACTTGGTCCCGTTGGGCATTTTTAAAATTTCTTCGACGATTTGCTGAGGTGTTTGCGAGGATACGGGAACATGATGAGTGGGACAAAGCGGTGTACCTACTTTGGAATACAGTAAACGTAAATAATCATAAACTTCGGTGATGGTCCCCACTGTGGAGCGAGGATTTAAACCCACTGTTTTTTGATCGATGGCAATGGCAGGACTGAGACCCGTCACAGAATCGACTTCGGGTTTTTTCAATTGTTCTAAAAAGTTTCTAGCATAGGCTGACAGACTTTCTACATAACGACGCTGTCCTTCGGCATACACCGTATCAAATGCCAGTGAAGATTTTCCTGATCCGGAAAGACCTGTAAATACAGTGACTTTATTTCTGGGAATCGTCACAGAAATATTTTTTAGATTATGTTCCCGCGCGCCCTTGATTTGGATCCCTTCCGAAAAATGTGCTTTGTTCAGTGGATATTTTAGAGCGCTTGATTTGGGTGCGGGAACAGTTTTACTCATGCAGTCCTTTTTTCTGACATTCCGGACAAATTCCATATAATTCTAAGATATGATTCGTCAGTTTAAATCCGAAATGACTTGCTACTTGAATTTGTAGCTTTTCGATTTTGTCATTTTCAAACTCACAGATCAATCCACATTTTGTACAAGTTAAATGATCGTGATGTTCACGCGGAGTTAACTCGTAGCGTGATGGTTGTCCACCCATGCGAACCTCTGTCACCAGCTCGTGATCCGCCAATGATCTTAAAAAACGATAAACTGTCGCAAAACCGACTGATGCATCTTTGTTGGCCACTTTTTCAAAAAGCTCTTGTGCCGTGACATGTCTTTTACCGCTTTTTTTATCGCCGTCATGCAAACATTCCAAAATTAATATTCGCTGATCCGTAATTTTCAAATTCATCGAACGAATCATTTTTTTGAAATCTTCAGCTTGGTAGCGTTCGCTTTTTTTATGGATGTCGGAATCCGTCTGACGAGGTAAAATTGGATCGAAGGGCTGATTGTTTCCCATGCTGACCTTTCTGTTAAGAGTCAGCGCCACCTTACACGATTCAATCGATAATGATAATGATTTTCATTACCACGGCGAGTAATTGCTTAAAATTTGGCTTTTGGCGTTGTGCGGATGCAAACTTTCGCGATGAACAGTGGAAATTTTATAACCGACAACCTCGGACAACTGCCCCATTGATGTCGCAATCACGCGAATCGCATCCTCGCAAAACAAAGGATTTTGCCCGTTCAATCTGGCAAATTCCATTTCATCCGCCTTTTTAACTGCTGTCTGAACTGGAGTTTTAATTTTTTCTTCGATGAACGAAATCCATTTTTCAATATTGAGTTCTGAGTTTTCTTGCAATTGAAAATTCAACGTCATTTCACTGCGCTGAGCATGCGGAGTCGCTGGCAGCAAATTTTGATCTCCACTCAACTCAGAATGGCCCTGCGCAAACTCTTTGGCCAATCGTAAGGACTGAGGGCATGTACTGGAATACAAAATCTGAAATTGAATTTCGATCGAAATTTTTCCATTCTTTAATCGGCTGCGAATAGTGACTGGATACTTACGAAATCCTGGCAACTGACTTTTCAAAGACTGAGTCATACGAGGCCATTCAAATGAAAAATTCAAGTATGCCGAAGACGATAAATCCTTTTGAGAGTTAAGGCTTTCCCAAAGAACAGATTGGATCAATTGCGTGGATAATTTTTTATTTAAAACCTGTTCCATCATGATTTGATACAACCGTGACATGTGAATTCCACGGTGACCTTGCTGCAAATCCACACCCATTTCCGCATTCACAGGAACAAGTATTTCACGACCCGCTTGTGATAGTAAAAGGGCTGTTTGCATTTCATCCATTCCGACAAACTGTAAAGGGATATAAGTCGAGTTTTGATCAGATTGTGCATCTGATTGGATCTGTTTTTTATCTGAATTATTTGTGCTTTCCATAGGCAGATAATTTTATGCCACAAAATGAAAATAAATGTAAGGACTATCGTCGAGATATCTTGTGCTGGACGTGAATGTCGCCCAGTAAATGGCTAAAATGAACAAGTGTCAGATCAATCTCAAATCTCTGTTTTTATTATAAAAAGCCCGAAACACAATCTTTCGGCTGTTGAAATGTACATGAAAAAAAGAGGCTTTCTTGTCGAGAGCCAATCGGATCTAAAAATCGCCTTACAGAGAATTATCGAGACCACGCCTAAATACACTTTGCTAGCTTGGGATTATCCGAACGATAAAATCACGCAATTGCCGAAACTGCTTTTGCAATCTGTCATGACACAAATTATTCCCTTTTCAGCATCGTCAGAAAAACAGCACATTCGCCAACTGCAAATCAGCCAGTTTCCGAATAAAATTTATCCACCTCTTTCAGGCCCAGCCATCCAACGTTTGATTTTAAAATTGGAAAAAGGCGAACTAGAATCTGAAAAACGAACTCAAAACGATAAAAATCAAAACGATCACACTGATTCATCTGATTCGGATACCATTCAAGTTCGATCCAGCTTTGAAAATAATGATTTGTCATTGGATCAAATTCTGAATTCATCAGGCAGCGATTCTTCAGCGAGCCAGCAAGGTCTGATCAGTGCGGGTCAGGGACAAAGTCAAATTTACTTAGACAAAGGCCAACGAGCCAATGAACTGCGCTCGAAACAAAATTTAAAACGAAATATGAATTTACAAGCTGACGTGAATGAAACTGTTGAAAAATCTTCGAATGCCGAAAGCAATGCCGAACAGGATTTTGAAAACAGCGTCGTTCATAACAAAGCTCTTCAGCAATTCAAACTTGAACGGAGCATGAAATTAGCCGCTCTCTTTAGGGATAAATCCGAAGTGCCTGAAAAAAATCCAGCGGCTGCGGCGGCAAGCTCTCCGGTTTCGCCATTGAAAAATATTATCGCCAGCCAATCCCAAGAATTGCATCAGGACATCAAAGATAAATTACAAAGCGAATTCAATAGTTTTATCCAAGAGCAAATTTCCGATCATTTACAGTTCCAAAATACAGCTGATAATAATTCAGAAATCCATCTGGAAAAATCAAGAAATGAATCTGTTCGTTCAGAATCCGTATTTGAAACTGATCGCCTTTTATGTTTAATCATCAATACAGCTCATTGGACAGGCTATGTGCTGATTGCCAGTGAAATTGATTTTGATTCCGAGTCACTCAAAAACATCGTGACAGCTTGGTTTCGCGAAAGCCTGCCGTCGAACCAAGATCAATTTGACTTAGAGCACAGCTTTCAAATTGATATTTCGGCGATTAATTTCATACATTTTTCGGAAAGTTATGCCGATTTTTTCAAAGTCGCTGAACACGATACAAAAAAAACAGTCCTGAGTTTTTTTAGAATTGATCCACACCTGTTGGATGTTCAACTACATGACACCTATGATATGATCGAACTGGATTTACAAGAAATACCAACAGGGCTCCCATTGAACTTTGATATTCATTTGTTTTTACCGGAAAATAAAAAATTTATTTTATACTGCAAAAAAGAATCTGCAATTGCCGTTCAACAACACGAACGTTTGCAAATCAAAGCCGTTGACACATTGTATTCGCAGCTTGAAAATGAATTTTTGATTCAGCAACATCGTGCTGAAAAAATTATTAATTTAATGATCCAAGAATACCTTTTACGTAAGAAGATATAAAAACTATGACTAAAAAAAACAAAAACCGAATTCTGCTAGCTAGCACCTCGCCTTATCGCAAAGAACTTTTACAAAAATTAGGTCTTCAATTTTCAGCACAATCCCCCGAAGTAGACGAAGACATCCTGAAAGATCAGCTTGTTTTACAAAAAATCAAAGGGGCCCATTTCTCTGAAAAATTAGCCTTAGCTAAAGCGATGTCCTTAAGGAACAAATCGACATGGGTCATCGGTGGCGATCAAATAGTCTGGTTTCAAAACCAAATCATCGGAAAATCCAAGAATGCACGCACCGCTTTTCAACAATTAAAAAAAATGAATGGAAAAAAACATCAACTGATTACTTCTGTAGCTGTGGTTTCAGACCAGAAAATTTACCAGATTAATCATGTGACAAATTTATGGATGAAAAAGCTGACAGATAAAGAAATCAAAAATTATTTAAAATGCGATCAACCGTTTGATTGTGCGGGATCGTATAAAATTGAAAAATCAGGAATCGCTTTGTTCGAAAAAATTGAAACGGATGATTTTTCTGCAATTCAAGGTTTGCCGCTTATTTGGCTTTCACAAATTTTAAGAAAGGAAGGCTATGAGCTTTTCAAATCCAGTTTATAAAAAATTAGCCGATCTTGCGATCGCAGCGCAAAATTTTTCCCACTCTCCTTATTCAGAGAAAAGAATTGGTTCAGCCTTGATGTTATCCAATCAACAAGTTTACTCGGGCTGCAATATTGAAAATGCCAGTTACGGCGGAACTGTTTGTGCGGAACGCGTGGCCATTTTTAAAGCGTACAGTGAAAATAAAAAACCCATTTGGATTACACATATTGCAGTCGCCAGCGACGAAATTGACCCTTGGCCACCGTGTGGTTTTTGTCGCCAAGTTTTAGCCGAATTTGCGCAGCCGGATACCGAAGTGATTTTAACGAATACGCAGGGTATTAAAGAAGTGATTGCTTTTAAGGATTTGCTGCCGTTTGCATTCAAACCCGAACATTTGAAAAAATGAAACTGATCCCCTAGGTTGTCCCTGGGGGACTTTTTTTATCAGCCTAAGCCCTTAATATGCGTTCGTAATTCCGGATTTAATATTCTTCATAAGTCCTCTGAACGCTTCTCAGCCCCGAATAAGCCTTGCAATATCACTGATTCCTATGGCCTACGCTCCTCATCAATGTCCTCATCCCGATTGCCTTTATTACAAAAAATCAGGTGGTCGCTTTATCA
>DALYIB010000176.1:0-5610 GCA_031970595.1 Pseudobdellovibrio sp. | reverse complement strand
CGGTGGAACAATTGCTGTCATGTCAGCGGGTAATTCAGGTGCCAAGGATTATATCGTAGGTGCGCCAGGGACTTCGACGGAAGCCTTATCAGTTGCAGCAAGTATTGACGATGGGGATCACAATTGGAAATTTCCAGCTTCTGAAATTAAAATTCAAGATCGTTCAATTTTAGTAGAAGCTATTGAAGCTGCTACGACAAAACCGATTGCTGAAGCGGGTGTTGTTGGATCGTTTTATTATATTGGTCTTGCGGATAAAGAATTAACAGCTGAACAAAAAGCACAATTAAACGGTAAAATCGCTTTGATTGATCGTGGTGTTGTTAATTTCAATGATAAAGTCAAACGTGCTGCTGAAGGTGGTGCGATTGGTGTTGTTGTTGCTAATAATCGTGAAGGTGCTGCTTTTAAAATGGGAACGACGGATGTTTTTAATATTCCGGCGATTATGGTGACTGTTCAAGTAGGTGCTCAGATCAAAACCGCATTGAGCAAAAATATTCCTGTGCAAATGTCTTTTGCTTCTGCGGCGCAAATTGAAAAGCCTGAGCTGATTGATCGTTTAACGGATTTTTCTTCAAAAGGTCCGCGCTCGATCGATGGTTATTTAAAACCAGAAATTTCGGCTCCGGGAAGCGATATTATTTCTGCCCAAATGGGTGGAGGTGCTGCGATCGTAAAAATGTCTGGTACAAGTATGGCGGCTCCACACATGGCTGGTGTAATGGCGATTGTGAAGCAAGCGCTTGTTAAAAGAGGTTTGAATTTGACGGCCCTAGAAATGAAAAACATTGCAATGGGTACGGCTGTAACAATTGGTGAAAATGGCCAACGCTATCCAGTGACTCGTCAAGGGTCGGGCCGTGTTCGCGCCGATGCGGCAGCAGAAGCCATCGTCGTTGCAGATATTCCGTCTATTTCATTTGGTGAATTGAATATTGAATCTAAAAAATCATTACGTCAGTCAGTGACGATTAAAAACATTTCAGAATCAGATTTGACATTGAAAGTTCAATTTCAAGGAAATGCTTTTATTACAATGAATCCATCTAAAGATTTAGTGATCAAAAAATCAGAATCAGCAACGACTTCGTTGTTATTCAATTTGGATGCAACACTGATGCAAGACGAGACCATTCGTGAAATGGATGGTTGGGTTCAGTTGATGTTAAATGGTCAAGAAGTTTATCGCATTCCAGTTCTTGCAGTGGCTCACAGAATGTCGGCGATTACCGCTTCGGGATTGTCTGTGATGTCTTCTGCGAAGGATGCTCAAGGTGCGGCTGCAGAGTTGAATTTATCAAACTTAAACCAAAACTTAGGTGAAGCGCTGTTATTTAATTTAGTGGCGACGGATGATCGTAAACCGCTTGCTGGAATTTCCAAGAATGCGGATTGCGATATGCAGAGTGTGGGTTACAGAGTGATCCAAAAAGAAAATCAAAACGGACAAAAAGTTCCATTTATTCAGTTTGGTATTAAGACGTACAAGCCGATGACGACATGGAATTCATGTGATGTCAGTTTGTTGATTGATCAAAATGGCGACCACAAACCTGAACAAGAATTATTAGGCGCGACAGCGCAATCTGTTCCGGGGCTTGAGGGAACTGATTTTGCGACGACATTGATTGATTTTAATAAAGCTCGTCAAATTCGATTAGCTTATGAAGCCGAGTTGAATAAAATCAAAGAGACGTATAAAAACGATCCTATTCAGTTGGCCATTGAATTAGCAAAAATGAAAGGGAAAGAGGATTACAAAGAAGCCGTCCTTGATCAGCAAGGTATGCAAGTTTATAATAATTCAACGGTTCTGGTTTTAGAAGCAGAGTTATCACAATTATCCGTAGCTAGTTTTGATGAATTACAAATTCAAGTTGTTATGACTCATAATGAAAATAGCACAGTTCAGATGGACGATTACTTGGCGGGATCGAATGACAAGTGGTTATCTATTTCGGTGAACAGCCAAGAACAGTCTTTTGTGAATTTACCAGAATCAGTTCAGCTAGTCGGTGGACAAGCGACAACTGTGGAATTAACAAAGGGCTTGAGTGATTCAGCCTTGTTGGTATTATTCCCACAAAACAAAATGAGTTTTTCAGATAACGTTGAAGATTCTCAATCACAGATTTTAAAGCCGACGTATCAATATCAGCACTAAAATCAAAAGAAAGTGATCAACTTTTTTTCGATTTTTTAAACAAATAAAGTTCTATTATCAAAGCCTTCATCTTCCGATAAAATAAATCAGATGAAGGCTTTTTTATTTTTATCAACAATAGCTCTATTTTTTAATTCCTGTGCGGATTTTTCCAGTTTGTCTGGATCGAATCAATCCAGCAGTTTGCCCAATGAATCCGCGCAACAAAATCCGCAATACACAGGGCCTGTGGCTGATTTTAAACTGACTTGTTCTGAAGCTCAGTTTGTGGTGTTGCTGAATCTATATCGTCAACAAAATGGATTAGGCACTGTGCAGGTTTCGCGTGCGGGTGTTCAGTCAGCACGTTGGCACACGCAGGATATGATCAATCAAAATTACTTTTCACATACCGAACCCAGTGGTCGCAGTTTTTCTTCGCGCGCTGCGAGTTTTGGTTATTCGGCATGGGCGGAAAATATTGCGGCAGGATCTAGCACTGCAGCAGGAACGTTTTGCCAGTGGAAAAATTCACCGGGACACAACACCAACATGCTACAAGGGATGCATCGAACTATTGGCCTTGGTTTATCCTACGGCGGAACTTATGGGGCTTATTGGGAAAATATCTTTGGGCCAGACTCTTCGGATACTTTATCAAATCCGCTGACGAATGATTCCAGCTGCGATTTGAATTTAGCTTTACCGAGCTGCGGTTAAAATAATTCGCGCGAAGTCAGTTTCAAAGAATTCAAAAACGACTGTACACTAGGTAAAAGCGAAATGTTCTTCCGGGATATCAATCGGATTTCTCTTTTCAGTGATGGAATCAATAATTGAATTGATTTTTTAGGAGCTCCCATAGTCAGTGCGACTCCGATGGGGACGAGGCCGTGTCCGAAGCCTTCTTGGACCATCTGTACAATCGCTGAAAAGGATTCGACGTAAATAAATTCATAATTTTTTAAGCGGGGATGTTTCATGACTTTGTCGCCCACCATTTTCCAAGTGGCTGAATTGGGTTCGATGGTGATTAATTTTTTTGATTCAGATTCAGGATCAAATTTACTTTGCAGTAAAACCATATGTTCTTCGGAAATTAATTCTGAAACTAATTGGCTGTCTTGAACGGGGCTGACACATAAGCCCAAATGGTAACGACCCAGTTTGACATTTTCTTCAACCAAAGTACTGCGATGGACATGGATGTTGAGTTCCAAATTTTTTTCTTTTTTTTGCGCCAAGCGAATCAGGCGCGGCCCCCATGAAGCGGCGATAGAATCCGATAAGCCTATCGAAAATTCGTTCATTTCATTTTCGATTTGCAAATGTTTTAGGTTTTTAAGTTCGGAAACCAAGGGTCGGGCTTTGTCTAGTAAGGCATAGCCGCGAGCTGTCAGGCGAACGCGTCGTCCATCGGGTTCGATGACTTTGAATCCAACTTCGTCGGCGAGGGCTTGAATGCGCTTTGTAACAGCAGACTGAGTCAGTCGCAGCTGGGCGGCGGCTTCACTAATCGTTCCTGTTCGTTCTAAGGCCAGTAAGGCTTCAATTCCCTCGATCAAAGTTATATATTCCTATTATTCATAAATAATATTCCAAGTATTCATTTTTTTCAAGTCTGTTTTTGGACGATCATAAGCTATCTAATTAAAACTCAATAATAAAGGAAGTAATTATGGCTGCAAAAATTGAAACGACGCCAGAAATGGTCACAAAAGTTTACGCGACAACACGAACTCGCTTGGACATTATCAGAAAACGTTTAAATCGCTCGCTGACTTTGGGTGAAAAAATCATGTTCGGTCACTTATCTGACCCACAGAACCAAGAACTTGAGCGCGGTAAAAGCTTTTTATTACTTCACCCAGACCGCGTAGCGATGCAAGATGCGACGGCGCAAAT
Source organism: Pseudobdellovibrio sp. (assembly GCA_031970595.1). GTDB lineage: Bacteria > Bdellovibrionota > Bdellovibrionia > Bdellovibrionales > Bdellovibrionaceae > Pseudobdellovibrio. The sequence goes on along the minus strand of DALYIB010000176.1, from coordinate 1,559 downwards.
GGCGATTTTACAGTTCATGTTAGCTGGAAAATCAGAAGCAGCTGTTCCATCAACTGTTCACTGTGATCACTTGATTCAAGCTTATCAAGGTAAAGAAAAAGACATGGCTGTTGCAAATACAACCAACAAAGAAGTTTATGAATTTTTAGCGACAGCTTCTTCGAAATACAATATTGGTTTTTGGAAACCAGGTGCTGGTATTATTCACCAAGTTATTCTTGAAAACTATGCTTTCCCGGGTGGTTTGATTATCGGTACAGATTCACATACTCCGAATGCAGGTGGCTTGGGTATGTGTGCTGTGGGTGTCGGTGGATCGGATGCTTCGGATGTCATGGTAGGACTTCCTTGGGAAGTTAAAAATCCAAAATTGATTGGTGTTCATTTGAAAGGTAAAATGAACGGCTGGGCATCGGCTAAAGATGTGATTTTGAAACTTTGTGGAATGCTGACTGTTAAAGGTGGAACTGATAAAATTGTTGAATACTTTGGTGAAGGTGCTGATAGCATTTCATGTACGGGTAAAGCGACAATCACGAATATGGGCGCTGAATTAGGTGCAACATGTTCGGTATTTCCTTATGATGCAAAAATGGCTGGCTACTTAGCAGCGACAGGCCGTAAGGATTTAGCAGCTATTGCTGATCAAAACAAAGACATCCTCAGATCAGATGACGATGTAATCGCAAATCCAAAAAAATATTTCGACGAAGTTTATGAAATCGATTTATCAACACTAGAGCCGCACTTGGTGGGTCCTCATACTCCGGATTTAGCTCGTCCTATTTCAAAAATGGCCGAAGAAGCGAAAGCCAACAATTGGCCAACAAAATTATCTTCGGCTTTGATTGGTTCTTGCACGAACTCTTCATACGAAGACATTGGTCGTTCTGCAATGTTAGCCGAACAAGCGATGGCGATTGGTGTTAAAATGAATCAACCGTTCTTGGTTTCTCCGGGATCGACTCAAATTCAAAATACAATCACTCGTGACGGACAAATGAAAACTTTCGAACAAGTGGGAGCAACTGTTTTGGCAAATGCTTGCGGTCCTTGTATCGGTCAATGGAAGCGTGATGATGTTAAGTCCGGAGAGAAAAATACGATCTTAACTTCATTCAACAGAAACTTCCGTGGTCGTAATGATGCGAATATGGAAACTTTGGGATTTATCGGTTCACCAGAAATCGTTATGGCGATGGGTTTAGCAGGTCGTATTGACTTCAACCCAATGACGGATGAATTAGAAGGTCCAAAGGGTAAAATTAAATTAAAACCACCAGTGGCTCCGGAATTACCTGAAAAAGGTTTTGTGCCTGATACAGAAGGTTATCAAAAACCAGAAGGTGATAAAGCCACTGTGGCAGTGAGCCCGACGTCAGAACGTTTGCAATTATTAAATCCATTTACTCAGTGGGATGGAAATGACTTTGTAGATCAATTGGTTTTGGCAAAAGCCAAAGGTAAATGTACAACAGATCACATCAGCCCGGGTGGTAAATGGCTGAATTTCCGTGGTCACTTGGATAAAATTTCTGACAATATGTTATTGGGTGCAG
>DALYIB010000175.1:0-5629 GCA_031970595.1 Pseudobdellovibrio sp. | reverse complement strand
TTTTTTTTCATTTTTTTCATTTTTAGATAAAGATTTTTAATTTTTAAAACAAAAGTCACCCATTGACCGGTGCTTGTCCATGTCACCGAAGAACCCTTGGGAAGTTCATCCAGTGTTTGCTGAATATGCTGTTGAATACCGACGCCACGACCAGTGAACCCTTTGCGTTCGTTGTCTTTGATCTTAATTTTATCGCCGGCCTTGAATTCCCTTTCTAGACTTTTTGGAAACGCTTTGATTTGTTCGTTGGATATTTCGACATAGTAAAAATCCTTATCGCTGGAAACGGTATGCGAAATTTTTGTCTGCGCGTTGTTGATCGGGTCCAAATTCTTGTTTTTAAAATTTAAACTGCGCGCACCGTGCTGAACAGTATTTTGTAATGTATGCCTCAGCATTTCTTCGGTGGTGCTGATCAAGGAAGGATTGTTCTTTAATATTTCAGGAGATTCTTTTTGGATCAAATCTTTTAATTGTGTGTGTATATTTTTTGAAATTTGATCAAAATTATTCAAATGGGCAATTTCAACATTCGACGCTTTGGGGTTTTTGGGAGTTTGTTTGGGTACATAAGAAATTTTCTGTAATAACTGACTGAAGGATAATCCCGCGACCGTATTCGCGGCCAACGAGGTCACAAGTTCACAAGTATAGAGGGCCTTCGATTTGCGACTCATGCAGTTCAGTTTTCTTTGAAAGTATTGCAACAGGCCTTCGCTTTTAACTGAATTACTGCGCAGATTTTTTTTAGCGAGGTATTCATTTAATTTTTTTTGCTTTTGAAAAACCAGGCGATTAATTTCAGTGCAAGGCCAATCTTTCATGGCGCCAATCAATTTTCCATCAGCATCTTTTTTTATAAAAACTTCATCGATTCTGAGTTCTGCAGGCGCCAGTAAATTATAAGCTAATACAGGTGCTATTTTTAATTCATGATTAGAGTAACATTCGCTATCGTTTTTAAATGATTTTTCGGTGAAGTTGATGATTGAAATTGGCAACTGTAGCAAATTTAGAAAAGCATCAAAAGTTTTTTCGCCAGTGCCGATCAGACATTTTGTAGTAGCTTGATTCAAATCAACGATATCATGACAAATTTGATCAGCCGAGCAAGACAGAGGAATCAGATTCAAAGATTTGAATTCGTCTGCAAATTCAGAGCAACGTAGTTGTATCTGATTTTGTTGACAAAGGGGTTCAATTGTTTGAAACATTGATTTTTTTAATTCGGTTTGATCAGATAAAAAATTATTTTGAAGACATTTTAAATTGTTGTTACTGGGTTTAAGCTGACAATAGCGATCGGCCAGCCGATCAAAATCATTGGATTTGGCCATGCTTGTAAAAAATAAAATAGCAAAAATAAATATTGAATGACTGCCCATGCTCAACAAGAACTCATCGGCTTTTATAAATGGGTTCTGTCGAGACCTATGTCCTGAATTCAAATGGAACTCTGTTTTGTAAATAAGATCTGTCAAAAAAATTGACACAAGCGATGAATCACCTTCTGTGATAACTTAGGGCCCTTCAGGAGAATTTATGAAATTTTTGATATCATTATTAATGGGAGCCCTTCTTTCGCAATCCGTACTAGCTGAATCATGTACAGATCACTCTTTGGCCAATCAAGCCGCGCAGTTTGACTTATCTGGTAAAGTCCGTTTTGAAAACAAATCGTCGGGTGATGTCGACGCGATCAGTATGGCCAGACATTCAAAAGGCGATGAAATGTATGACTATTTTAAAGAAGAACTTTCATCAGACTTTACATTGATTTCCGATGTCTATACGGGACAAGAATCAGCCGTTTTTTTTACTCAGGAAAAATCAACGTGTAAAGTTATGATGATGGTGACGGCGGGCGATGAACCGGCTGTGTATGCAGTAGATACTATTTCTGATAAATCTATGTCGCTCGTTGATATTTACAATAACGACCGTCTTCTTTTAATCAAAGAATCTTTATGATCGATACGCAGACCACAGGCGTAAGCTTTGAGCTCAATTCGATTCATCTGATGACGGTGGCGTCAGTTCAGCCATTGGGGATATTTTTAAAAACGGGTCAGGACAAAGACATGCTGCTTCCCAATTCGCAGGCCTACGGACAGCTTGAAAAAGGTGATCAGGTCCTCGTGATTATTCAGCAGGATGATCAGGGGCGTTTGTTTGCTTCTGAAAAATTCGAACGTTTGTTGGATAATAAAAAAGCTGATTTCAAACCAGAACAAGCTGTTGATCTGACTATATATGCGAAAACGGATTTAGGTTACAAAGCGATTATTAATGGTCAAGGCACGGGCGTATTGTACAGCAATGAAATTTTTAAACCACTGGCCTATGGCGAAAAGACCAAAGGTGTGATCAAAAAAATTCGCGACGATGGTAAAATAGATTTGATTTTACGTGCGGCCGGTCACAAAGCCACAGAAGATATTGGATTGAAAATCATCGAGCTTCTAGAGGATCACCATGGGTTTTATGCTTTAACCGATAAGACACCAGCCGAAGAAATTTACGAATTATTTGGAGTTAGCAAAAAGAAATTCAAAATAGCCCTCGGCGGACTTTACAAAATGAGAGTCATTTCGGTCAGTGACGAGGGCATTCGTTTAACGAAGTAATTCTATTTTTTATTTTGTTTAAATCCTAAAATATCGACGTACGTAATCCCTTTTGCGACTGCCGAAGAGGGACGTGCGTTTTGTCCTTTGATTTGAATTTTTCCTGAATTAAATAATTCTTTAAAAGCCGTTCGTGAAATTTCTCGTAAATTTAAATTTTCATTTTGTTGTTTAATGGCTTGTAACAAAACGTTGTCCAGTCTTTTTTCAGATCGATTCAGTTCCAATACAATTCGAAATGAATTGGCCGGTTGTGGGGGGATATGATCATGCATAAGCTTCTCCTGTTTTTTGACTTAATTGTTCGACCCATTTTTGTAATTCCGTATTTGATTGCAAGATTTCGAATGGGTCAAAATTCAAAACTTTGGCAACGGGATCATTGATTTGATTGAGTTTTAAATACATTTCAGTCGTCGTTTGACGAAATCGTGGATTCAGATCAAAAGCATTCATACACAAAGATCGCAGCATTTTAAAATCAGAATCAGTCTGGATACGACAATAAGACAATAGCTTTTTAAAATCGCTATCTGTGATGCGATCCCACAAGAAGTGACTCCACAGGTAGCTGACCAAAATCATTTTAAAAATCGCCGCTGGCGAATATTTATCCGCCATTTTTTTTAATAAACTTTTGATTTCGAAAACGGTAAAATATGAGTTTTTCTCGATAAAAATTCGGTGGACAGCTTCGTTGGCATCTATCAGCAGGAACATTTCACAAGTATTCGCAAAAGACTCTTCGATCAGCAGGGCCACAATCCAGTCTCGATTTTTTGATTGGATGGGTGGTCGTAAAGAACGCGCGACTGCATGACAAGATTCGTGAAAAACATAATTGGCCTTCAAGTTATCAACAACATGGTCCCACGAAATTTGATCTTGGGTTCGTCGGCACAGATCCGTAAGAGCACTGACATTATCAGTGTACGGAAGTTTTTTTTGCTCAATCAGATTTTCCAGTTCACCCATGGGAAATGTTTGGTAATTTAAACTGGGCTTGTCCGTAAGTTGATATTCATTTTCTGTAATCAGATTACGAATTTTTCTGTACAATCGATTTTGTGACAGTAAATACCCATCCCCCAGTATTGCAGATACTGAGTGCTGTAGTTGGTGCTGTGAATGGATATTTAAAATTGAACCAAGTTTCATAATCTGGAGTCTGAAAATTGAAAGCCCTCTTTCGAGGGCTTTTTAATTATTTTTTTGCTTTCGTTTTAAATGTGACTTTTTCGACTTCAGTCAGATATTTGCGGGTTGCAGCTGGAAGCTCTTGCCATAATTTCCACGCAAAGAACAAGCCGAGTAATGTAAACGGCATTAAGAATGTTGGCCAGTATTGCCATGTTTCCTTAGTGATAATAGCTCCTAATACGAATTCCTGGAAAGAGGAACCTAATTTCGAAAATCCGTCAGCAACACCTGTCGCTGTTGCAGCCCCTTTACGGCCACCAAAGTCAGCCGTCGCAGTTCCAGACATAATCGAGTGAACACCGATAACTGACATCATAATAATCAATGCAGACACACCCATAATGATAGGGGCGTTATGAAAGCCACCGTACAAGCAAGTCATCATCGCAACAGCTGCTACAAACATCAAAGCTTGGTTCAGACCAGCTACAGGCGCGCGACGAGATTGGAAGAATTTGTCTGAAGCCCAGCCCGCCAAGAACGATCCCACAATGCCTGTCACTGCGGCCCAAAGACCCCAGTTTTCATTAATAACAGGTACCACCATTTCCGTTTCTTTTGAAAACAGACGGTACCACTTCATAACACCATCACGCAAAATTCCCGAAGTGAATTCAATCACACCGATCATCAAAATGACTTTGTTACTCAAGACGGCTTTGATAACGCTCAACCAGGATTGTGATTTGATATTTTGATCGTCATGAGAAGCATCGTGTGTTTCAAATTTTGGAAAACCCGCTGTATCTGGAGAATCTTTGATCAAGATTAAATCGATCAAGGCCCAGGCAATCAATAATCCAGCAGGAATAAAAAAGATCAACCAAACAGCGGGTACTTGAGCTTCTTGTAATGCGAAAACACTTTGAATCAGATCACGTACAGCAGACGGTTCACCTGTGTAATTTAATTTAACGGATTTGGCGATGGCTTCTGACCAGTCAAAAGCAAAGTAAACACCCAATGAAATCAATGTTCCGAAAATGGCTCCGAAAGTTCCGCGTTCGCGAACATGGAACCAGAACGATTTAACTTTGATAGTGGAAATCGCACCAAAGCTTTGGAAGAACATATTTAAAGCGTAAAATAATGTTAACCACAATACGATGTCCATTTCTGTACCTTTTAAATTTAAGTACAGTGTCCAACCCATCAAGGTATTAAAAATAGCGGCTCCAAGAGCAGCCATGATCATCCCTTTTTTACCACCGATGCGGTCAATTAACGGACCCGATACGAATAATGAAGCGGCGTAAACGAAAAAGCCCCATCCAGAGATCTGACTTTTTTGGGCTTTTGTAATAACTTCGGCAGTAGCTAAGGCATCCAAATTATAACGAGCCATGTACATAAAGGCATAAGTCATACCCAAAGGGAACCAGCTGAGGAATCGGCGCCACATAAAAGCTTTGGTATGCTTGAGTGGGTTTCGCATGAAATAAAGCGTAATGATATACGTTAATAGCATTAAGACGATAACCAATTGGATCATGTAAACCTCGCTCGTAGATTTTAAAGTTGCAATTTTTTATCGTCCCAGACTGTCGACAGTCAACTAATTGCTCCAGAGAAGAGTTCGAGCTGGGTTAGAATTTGGCAATAATACAACTGAAAGCTTATTTTTTAAACAACGAGATCCTTGCGATCATAAAAATGGTGATGATTCCATCAAGATATCAGCTGTGTGTCCTTTAACAATGTGATCTTATTGTGCTGTGGATCTTGAATTGAATGGTTTAGAATTCCGTAAACAAAGGGGATATTTTGAAAATTGCAATTATAGGATCCGGAATATCGGGCTT
>DALYIB010000174.1:4999-5653 GCA_031970595.1 Pseudobdellovibrio sp. | reverse complement strand
CTTTAGTCCTAAGCCTATTGCTGCATCTGAGCCAATATATCGTCATCCAGCGCATCCCCAATCCAATTCATTGGAGCCCCCCGGACGAACTGATCGAGTTCTATCCGATCGAGACCACTGAAGTTGATAAAAGAAATTCAACCAAACCAATTGTCACCCAACCTGATCAAAATACGCCGGCCATTGATAACGACAAACCAGCTGATTTTTTTTCTGAAGAAAAACGTCGTTATGAAAAACAAACACGAGTTGAAAAATTGGGTGTGAATAACAATTCAGGATCCACGGAAAAAAACAACAAGCCCCAACAAAAAAATGACTCATTCGATCCCAATGGCCTTGAATTCAATCAAGCCTTGCGAAACACGCAGCGCTCAAATTCAACTTCGCAGTATCAACACCAATTACCTAACGATATCGCAATGGGTGATGTCACTAATTTGAATACGGACGCACACATTTATGCTTCATTTTATAATCGTATCGCTGAAGCTTTTTACATTCGCTGGGTTCAAAATTTAGAAAAAACTTGGAACCGTTTATCGCTGGATACCAAACAGAAACTGTCCGGTTTAGTCTGGCGCACCGAACTGGAAATTATTTTGAATGCGCGCGGCGAAGTTGTTGGAATCGCAACGGCGTCGTTGTCAAGCG
>DALYIB010000174.1:0-4989 GCA_031970595.1 Pseudobdellovibrio sp. | reverse complement strand
AGTCCAGAAGGTCTTGACCATGAAACCTTCCGGCTTTCCTTTATTCGATCAAGATGCTGTTCGAGCCTTTTATGAGGCTCAGTTTTTTCCGAATCCGCCAAAGGCCAAAGTCGAGGCGGACGGAACTATTCGTCTAAAGTACAGAATTAGCGTTCACGTGAGGTAAATTCAGCTAAATCCATCTAAAATAAGAGTATGAAAAAAATGGCCTTACTCTTTGCAACTCTTTTATTTTCGCTACCCACTTTTGCTTTAATGACCGAGCTGGGAGTGTCCTATAGTTATTCTAAAAAAACTTTCAATGCGACCAACTATTATCAATCCGATTCAAAATCAGCCAGCGTGTCTTTGTATTTTCTAGAAAAACTGGCTCTGGAGCTCAGCTACACAGATCAATTTTACGAATCTCAGGAATCAGATTCCAACACCACACGAACAGTTCAGCAATCCAGTCAAATCACAGGTGCTGATCTGATTTTCGTGCTGACAGACCAGCGCAGTTCGTTTCAACCTTATATCAAGGGCGGTGCTGCATATATCGCCAAGAAAAAACAAATTAAATACGTCAATGCAGATGTGATCGATATTCCTACCAAAGACGGTATCGCCCCTAGTTATGGCGTGGGATTGAAATTCAAAATGACCGAAAAGTTTTCAATCAAATTGGGATACGATGTCTGGAACACTCCTTTGGATGACGGATCCAATACCGATGACACCTCCTTTAAAGTCGGCGTTTCCTGGTTTCTATAATGAAAAAAATATTTTTACTTTCAACACTGTTACTGAGCAGTTGCCAATTAGGCTATTACATCAAATCTGGACACAATCAATTTTCCATGATGGCTTCGCGCATATCCATTACCGAAGCCTTTCAACGTCCTGATTTATCAGCCGATCAAAAACGAAAAATAAACCTATCTCAAAAAGCGCGTGTTTTTGCTTTTGAAAAATTAAAACTCAAGCGCACTGAAAACTATAGCACCTACATTGATTTAAAAAGACCTTACGTCACTTGGGTGGTGAATGCCGCCGAAAAATGGGAAATGAAAAACTATGAATGGAAATATCCCATCATTGGAGCCATGCCTTATAAAGGATATTTCAACGAAATCGAAGCCAAACAAGAAAAAGAAAAAATGGAAGCCGCAGGATATGATTCCTATATGCGAGGTGTCTCAGCCTATTCAACCATGGGATGGTTCCAAGATTCACTTTTATCATCGATGCTCCGATACAAAGATCATGACCTAGTTAATACAATTATCCATGAACTTGTACACACCACAATTTACATTAAAAGCAATTCTGATTTTAATGAACGACTAGCCGTCTTTATTGGCAACAAGGGCACTGAAATTTTTTACAAAGAACTCGAAGGTGAAAACTCGGCGACTTTGAAATTAATTGCCGAGGAAAATCAAGATGATCAAAAATTTTCAAAATTTATTACAAACGAAATCAATGAATTAGATAAATGGTACCAAAACAACAAATCTTCAAGCGATGAAACTTTACGACAAAAACGCTTACAGGAAGTCATTACACGATTTGAAACAGATTTAAAACCTTTGTTAAAAACAAATGCCTATGACAAATTCACTAAAGAACCCATGAACAATGCTCGAATGGGTTTATATAAAACCTATATGGAGAATCTAGATGACTTTGAAATCATCTATGAAAAATACAACAAGGACTTGGTTCAGTTCATTGAAGTGATTAAAAAATTAGAAAAATCGGATAATCCGCAAGAAGATCTCAAAAAATTATAGGAGCTAGCGCCACCATGGACCAAAATAAAAAAATAGTTTCCTTAACTGCGATTGTCGTATTCACTTTGATCTTTGGTGCTGCTTTAAGCTATTTCGTTTGGCCACAATCTGCTTTCAATGAATTCGATCAAAAAACTGTTTCTAATCCTAAATTGGTAGAACTGATCAGCCAACAGCAACTAGAAATGTATCAAAAGTATGCTGGTTTATCTGATAAAAAAACTTTACCGCCCCAAGCGGATGAAAATTTAAAAAAATTTTTTAATTCAGTTAAAACAATTTCAACGCACACGCGGTACGGCATGGGTTCTCGACGAAACAGAAATGCGATTGAAATTGATATTGAATTCCACGACGGTAGTTCTGTTAAAAATATTTACACAGGAACATCATGGAATGGGGCTCCGATGTTCGGCCCCCATTTTTTAATGTCCGTCGATTTTGACAAAGGCCTCCCCGTCAGGGCTATGACCAATGGAATCGAAAAAAAGTCTTTACCCCAAGATCTCATTCCACATTTAAAAAGCATTTTACAATCTGTGATTTATCATGAAATGGACAAAAATAAATCTCTGTATTCGTGGCCCCGAATGAGCCCCGAAGAAATTAAAAAAAGCTGGGAATAGTCGTCTCATAACAAAACACTTCCACTTCATTTTATTGGGGCTCAACCGATAAGTCGACATGACCAATCGTTTGTGGCTAATTCCTCCATTTTTTGCAGTCCTGCTTTTGAATTTTACAAATTGTTCTAAATACAATTCATCAAATTTTGATAAAATAAATACTCAGCAATCACTGACTTCAACTCCAGATAATGGACAATTGCGATCCAGCTGTCAGCTTTTACAAATTTCTCCTTCACAGTTAAACTTGGGCGAGTCACTGAGTTTTCGTATTCAATATTCAGGACAGTTTAACTCTTTCGATTATTCGTGCAATCAGCAGTCTCAAGTTTTTCTGACTACAAATATCTCTGCAAGCCCTATTAACTTATCAATACAAAACCTCAGCTTAGGCTCTTACAGCTGTCGTGTGTATGGCCAAACAAATCAAGGACAAGTGGCTTGTTCGAATTCCATTCAGGTTAATGTCGTCAGCTCGAACAGTCCATCACCTGCTCCGTCGCCAACCCCTACTCCGCTTCCGACACCAAGCCCTCATTCTGCAAATAGCGGAGCATCCGATCCTTCATTTACATCATTGCATCAAAATTCGCTGACTCACGCAAAATCCTCTGGTGTCGATTCAAACGGAAACTATTATTCAGTGCGCACAGAACCTTTGATTGGTTTTAAAAATCAATATCCTCCTGCGGGAACACCTGGTTGTGTTATTGGATATCCCGAACTGCGATCAGAATGCGATACCGTCAACGGTGGCTTTGGTTTTAGTTTGAAGGGTTATACCTATCAACACCAATTCAAGGTATATATCCCGCGCGGAACTACTTTTTTTAGTTTGACTGGATTCCTTCCTCAAAGCGTCAAATACGCTGTTGCCGTCAAGCTAGGATCGCCTCCCACACGAACAGCACCGTTAAGCGATGCTGAGTACGAACAAGCTAAATCCGCGCAAAATTATAATTATGATTTTGCGAAACTTCAAAACGGCGAAGAAAGAATTATGGTTCACGACGGTGGCGGCAATCCCAGTTTTTCAGGCACAGCCAGGTTGTCTGCGAATCCTATTCAAGTCGGACAGTGGATTTATGTCCGCGTGTTAAATAATTCTGATATTTACGATGTGGGCGCTGTCTATGAAGTCAATCGAGACATGTACAAGCAATCTTTTTATCAAATTCCATTTACGAGCAACGGCGATCCCCAATAGCTATTTCTCTTCGATAACAGCTGGAGCTGCCAGCTCGGAAGTTTTTTTGCCATCGACTTCTTTGGATTTGCTTTTCTGATCAACCAAAAGTGATTTGAACTTTTCTGCAAGCTCTTGTTTGAAAACTAAATATTCGCTCATTTTTTTATCGCCCAGCGCTTTGCGAGTTTGGTCAAATTCTTGCTGAGAAATTTCATTAAGCTGCAGAATATTTTGGCGATAGCTTTGTAAATATTTTTTTAAATCTGAATCTGAAATGGGCTTTTGGCCCAGCAACTTCACCAACTGAGCTTGAGAGTCTGTCAAAATTAATTTTTTTGAGTTTAACGATTTATGAATTTCAGAAAATTGTTTTTCTTGTTTTGCAGTTAATTGCAATTCGTCGCTGACCTTCCAAATAAAAATATCTTCGATTGAATTTCTGGAATTTTTTTGCGCTTGAACAGACGAAAACATGAATAAGATAAAGAGAAAACAAATTTTTTGATATATTGTATTCATGCCGAAAAACATGAATTTATTATGAACGGAAATGAAGATTTTAACAAGGTCTAGTCAAGAACGTCCCTGTTCTGAACTGGGTTATAATTCGTTTTTAATGACTTCTGATTCTAAACCCAATCGTTGGATTTTTTCATTCAGAATTTCAGCGTACAAGTCCATGTCATTTTGTCCCACCGCAGCTAGTTCAGCCCATTCAACCGGTGACTGAATCGCTTGTTTCAAAATAACATCTTTGTTTTTAGTAATTTGTTGCTCGTGGGCTTTTTCAAACATCGCAACACTTGTCGCACCTAAACCATAGCTAAGGCTGACAACTGCTAAAACAAACAAGGCCTTTGTCGCTTTGATACCTGCGTGTTGATAATACTTGGCGCGCGTTTCTAAGAAAACCCAAGTTTTCGCCCAGCGATTCAGTTGCTTGATTTCTGTTTTTTCTACAGCCTGCATAATTTGATCATGCATTTGATCGAAAAAGTTTTCATCCATGGGAAGCTCAACTGAATCCATTTTTTTCAATTTCTGCGTCAACAATGAATCCGTCAAAGATTCATGAGATGCTTTTGCAATTTGAGTAACTGAACTGTTTTTTGTCATTCGACCTCCGCATATTTTGTGTTGAGCTCTGTAAAGAACCCGCCGATCTCGTTTGTCCAAGATCGTAGCTCTGTTTTAGTTTCAAAAGTTTCTTTTAATTTCATCAAAGCATGTCTGTAATTCGCCTTGGCAGTATCATATGGACACTCCATAATCTGCGCGATTTCCGCAAAGCTCAGATCCTCATAGACTCTCAGAACCAATGCGGTTTTTTGCTTGAACGGAAGTTGATCGACTTCACGTTGCAAAATTTCGCCAACGGCTTGATGAACTAAATTTTTTT
>DALYIB010000173.1:0-5659 GCA_031970595.1 Pseudobdellovibrio sp. | reverse complement strand
GCGAATTTGAAAAAAAAGCCGTTGTTCACGGTGGCGCACAAAACCATCGATTTAACTTATCCGATGCCGTCATGGTCAAAGACAATCACATTTCTTTGATGGGTGGAATTACCGCCGCCGTCGAACGCATTCGCAGACATTGTGATTTGGCGATCGAAGTTGAAGCTTCTAATTTAGATCAGGTCAAAGAATGCGTGTCGCTGAATATTCACCGCATACTTTTAGACAACATGAATAATGAAACACTTAAGCAGGCTTTGAAGTTGATTCCTACGAACATCAAAACTGAAGCCAGCGGCAACATGACACTGGATCGTGTACGTTCTGTTGCCGAAATCGGTGTTGATTATATTTCTGTAGGAGCATTGACGCATTCGGCACCAACAGCTGATGTCAGCTTGCTTTTCGACTGGGGATAAAATGAGTGAAATTCAAATTGGTCAAGTCACTGAAGCATGGGCTAAAAACCAAGGTCTGACTGTTCAATATTACAAGGAAATTAACAGCACAAATGCCGTCGCCAAAACTGAAGCCTTTTCTCAGCAAGCTTTGGAAAATGAATTCGTGCTTTACGTTACAGATTCACAAACACAAGGTCGTGGTCGCTTTGATCGTACCTGGTCAACACCCCAAAAAGGAGCTGCACTGATTTCTAGTTGGTCGTTTCAGATGACAGAAATGCCCCAACCGACAATCACAGCCTTGGTAGGTTTAGCTTTATTTAATGCCGCCAAAATAACTTGGCCATTTTTAAATTGGTCTTTAAAAGCACCAAATGATTTATTGATCGATGATAAAAAAGTCGCTGGCCTTTTAATTGAAACAGTTTCTCAAGGTGATGAGTATCGCTGTATTGTTGGATTAGGCCTAAATGTCCTGGCATTTCCGGCTGAAATTCCTCAAGCCACCAGCTTGCTCAAAAATTTATCCGCAGAAACTCCTTTATTAGGGGAAGACTGGATTCACTTTCTTGAAAGATTCTTTTTTGAATTATCCTTAGTCATTCCCGTTGCGCACGAACCACTGAACTCGACACAGGTGGCACAAATCATTTATGCGCTGAATGAAAACCCGAACTTAACAGAAAAATTTGAATCCGCATCTGATCTCAACGAGGAATTATGGCGCTAACACACACACCCGAAATCATTCAACCAACGCCTTGCCCTGATTTTAATTTGATGGGAATGGACAACCAAATGCATGCTTTGGCCGAATTTAAAAACGGGAATCCTCTTTTAGTGATGTTTATTTGCAATCACTGTCCATATGTCAAAGCCATCGAAGACCGATTGATTCAGCTGGGACATGATCTGAAAAAAGAAAATATTCATGTCGTTGCCATTTGCTCGAACGAATCTTCGAAATACATCGAAGATAATTTTGAAAATTTGCAAAAACGCTGGAAAGAAAAAAACTATCCGTTTCATTATTTGCACGATGCTGATCAAACTGTCGCTAAAAAATTTGGCGCCGTTTGCACTCCAGATTTTTTTCTGTACGACAGTCAGTTGTTCTTAAAATATCGCGGTCGCTTGGATGACTCTTGGAAAGATCCTCAGCTGGTCACTCGTCGTGAACTGTATACAGCGGCGCTGGATTTAAAAAACACAGGAACATTATCTTTTCAACAAACACCTTCAATGGGGTGTTCAATTAAATGGTTGGCATAACATGGTAAAACACACGCTTTTTGCAGTCACAGTAGGTCTTCTGATTTTCTTTTTATATTTACTTCAATACACGGGCGCTTTCAAAAGCGTCACTTTGGGTATCGATCAACGAGGACCCTATCAAATTATCTTCAAAGAACATCAGGGCGCTTATCATAAAATTGTTCCCGTGATCGAAGAAGTTGAAAAATGGGCTCGTTCACAAGGACTGAAATGCCGACTGAGTTTTGGAGAATTTTTTGATAATCCAGACATCGTCGAAGAAGGTCGTCTGCGTTCGCGCGCCGGGTGCCTGATCGACCCTCTCGATCCTACAGAAACTGAAAAATTTAAAACCTTACAACTTCCTCCGGAATATAAATCAGACAATCTGGCGCAAACCAAAGCCGTTGTCGCCTTGTTTACAGGAGCTCCTGGCATCGGACCTTTAAAGGTCTACCCGAAAGCCAAAGAATTTATCAAAGAAGGTGGTTTAAAAGAAAAAGGATCTGTTATCGAAATCTATGAGATCTTTGATAACAAATCCATGAAGACAACTTATTTGTGGCCAGTTGAATAGGCCTCATTTAATTTTTAAACTATCTACAAGAAACAACTCTTAAACTTAAAACTAAAGCCTCTGTTTGAACACGGGCCTTTGCAGATCCCTGCATCATAGCAATCGAGTTCGCACGAACGATCACATCCTTACCACATTCCGATTCAGCCACAACGCCGTCATCATTTAACGTCTGATTACTGCGAACAGTTTTGTTTTTGCCTTCAATTTCAGCTTTTAAGATTTGACCTTCTTGACCCGCTAAAAAAACTTCGACTTGAGCTGAAGCTTTTGTTTGAGCACCCGCACGCAAACGTACCTTTTGTGACACATCCAATACTTGCAACTTTTCACCCGCAGCCAGAGTAATTGGTAAAGACATCACACAGGATTTTCTCAGCAAAGTGGCATCAGCCGCTTTTTCATGACTCATATTTAAAGGGATCCCAAAAGCCATCGGCTTATCCAGGATCGGAATCAATTCTTGACCGCCTGTGGGCGCTTCACAACCTGTTCCGGCAATTTGCAATCCACCAATCTCAAATGCGGACGACGACATCGCTGCAAACAAGATGGCTAAAGATAACATAGATGATTTGAGTGGTTTCATTTTGTCCCCCTTAATTAGACTTAATTGTAACCGTTACAATTGTCATGCCAAAAAAAAAGCCACTGATTTTATTCAGCGGCTTTGCGTTAAAAATATGAGGGATCAAAACTAGTATGTAGCTTCTTTTTTCAAAAGCTGTTCGATCGTCAAACCAATTTCAGAATGTCCTTTGAAAACCGTTCCCAATTTTCCTTTTTCAAAATGTTCAAGCGCCATTGTGTAAGCCTTGGCTGGTAAAGCCACGTACTTCACAGACGGAACAATCGAAGAAGCCGTTTTCAAATACATATTTACGAAATCTTTCACTTCCGCTTTTTGCGCTGATTTTTCATTCACGTAAATGAACAACGGACGAGACAACGGACTGTATGTCGCATTTTCTACAGATTCTTTTGTTGGCAAAACAGCTTTGCCTTGTGGGTTCACAATTGCCAAAGCTTTTAATTTTTTCTGATTTTCGACATAGTATGAATACGGAATAAATCCCAATGCACCTTTATCACCAGATACACCTTTAACGATGATGTTGTCGTCTTCAGAAGCCGTGTAATCACCCCGTGAAGATTTAGCCTTACCCACTACAGCCTCAGTGAAATAATCAAATGTTCCCGAATCTGCTCCGGCACCATATAATTTTAAATCCATTTTAGGCCAAGCTGGATTCACATCCGACCACTTTGTGACTTTACCCTGTGCAGAGGGTTCCCAGATTTTTTTAAGATCCGCAACAGTCATCTCTGTCATTTTATTCGACGGATGAACAACGATCACCATGGCATCAAAAGCGACTGGTAATTCGAAAAATTTAATTTTTTCTTTTCCACAGCTTTCTAATTCAGCTGCTGAAATCGGACGAGACGCTGCCGTCACATCAATTTCACCACGACAGAATTTTTTAAATCCACCACCCGTACCCGAAATACCTGCTGTTACTTTAACGGCTCCTTTTTGAGCTGTTTGAAATTCTTCAGCCATTGCCTCAGTGATAGGGTAAACAGTTGAAGACCCGTCCACTTTGATAAGTTTGGCTTGAGCTTGCAATTGAGCAGCAAATACAAATACGATCGCACTTGATAATAGATTCTGAATCATAGATTCCTCCGTTAGGGAAAAGTTAACAAAATTCAGACAAAAAAGATTGTTACGATTGTGTTAAGACGCGCTCGATAATGCTTGTGTTTATTGCAATTATTGAATTTCGAACTGAACTTGAACATCCGCTCGAACTTTGATGGCCCCACCATTCAACTGAGTTGGCGCACTTTCCATCATCATCGCTTTAGCGCGCATTCCGCCGCCAAAATTCACCGGGCTTTCACCAGAAAAGGAAGGTGTCATAAAATGAATTTTTTTAATTTTGACGCCAGCTGCGTTGGCCAAAACTTCTGCTTTTTGCTGCGCGACCTTAACGGCTTCGGCTAACATCGTAGATTCTAATTGTGATTTTTTATCTGAATCCCATTGAACCGATTGAAATGAAATTCCCGCCACATCGGGCTTTTGTGATGACAAAGTTTGATCTAAAATAGATCCCAAATCATCGACCTTGCGAACAGTTAATTTAATCTGATGTGAAACACGATAGCCTGTAATTTTTTGTGTTTGTGTTTTTTGATCGTAAAAATATTCAGGAGTCATCGAAAAATTTTCCGAAGTAAAATCTTCTTTTTTAATTTTATTTTTTTCTACAATCGATTTAAAGCGGATGTATTCTTTGGCTTGCAATGCTTGCGCCGCTTGAGCTTGCGCGGCCTTGGCATAAACTTCGACCATCACATAAGCTAAATTCGGATCCATTGATTTCTCAACAGTTCCATTGACTGCGATCAGTGACTTTTCATCTTCGGCAAAGACCACTGAACTGATCAACAAGCCAATCAATAACATTTTTTTCATATTATTTTCCTGTTCCCGCAGGTGAATTTTTATTGCCAGCTGCAGACGCTTTAGCCGGTGTCGTACACAAAGGAATTGATTTCATAACTCCATCTTGGATGACAATTTCTTTGTCTTTGAATTGTACAGTCAATGATTTTGAATAAGTGTCATCTGTATTGCGGCGCACTTCTAAGATCGAATTAGGTCTTTGGCTGACATAAATCGGATGATCTGCGAATACTTTGATTGGAAATTTTAAATCTGTCCGCAATTCGTATTTACCAGAATCATTTTTACGATAAATTTCCCAGTCTGTTTTTGTTTTAACAAATTGATATTTACCAATTTCAAAGGATTTATTGTAAGTGCTTGTGTCGGATATTTTTTGCTCTAGAAATCGAGCAATCGTTTTTTCTTTTTCAGCCTCTTTACCAAATCCTAAAAAACCTTTTGTTTTCAAATCGATTGGATCTGAACAATTTTTTGAATTTTGAGCTTGTACAAAAGTGGCAGAAATACAAAATAAAACGGCTACAATAATTTGATTTTTCATCTCTTTATTGTAGCCGTTTAGCTTTTAAATGACGATCAGACGAACGTCTAGTTTACTTATTGGCTGCGCGAATTAAATTCAAAGCGCTTCCCGCACGGAACCATTTCAATTGCTCGGCGTTGTAAGTGTGTTTCACTTCGATGTTCTCAGTCGAACCATCAGCATGTTTTACTTCCAATGTTAAATTTTTACCAGGTGCTAAATCTTTTAATCCACGAAGTGATAAAAGATCTTTTTCTTGGATTTTGTCGTAATCTTTTGGGTTTACAAAAGTTAATGCCAAGACACCTTGTTTCTTTAAATTCGTTTCGTGGATACGCGCAAATGATTTCGTAATCACGGCTGTACAACCCAAGAATCTTGGTGACATGGCTGCGTGTTCACGAGACGAACCTTCGCCGTAGTTT
>DALYIB010000172.1:0-5677 GCA_031970595.1 Pseudobdellovibrio sp. | reverse complement strand
TATGCTCGTCACATGCGCGAACTCTCTAATCCACTTCGCGTAGGACACGCTCCTGGAGAAATCAGCCAATATATTTACAAACCTCGTGGCGTTGTTGCTGTTATTTCACCTTGGAATTTTCCTTTGGCGATTTTAGCAGGCCAAGTCGCTTCTGCACTAGTCACTGGTAATACAGTTGTTATGAAGCCCGCCGAACAAAGCAGCCTAGTTGCACAAGGTTTATTTGATATTTTCAAAGAAGCAGGTCTTCCTGAAAACGCTCTTCAATTTTTACCAGGCTACGGTGAAATTGTGGGCGATTACATCGTTAAACACAAATTCACTACAACAATCGCATTCACAGGATCTAAAGCGGTTGGATTACTTATTCAAAAAAATGCAGCTGTTGTTCAAGAAGGCCAACAACATGTTAAGCGTTGTATTATCGAAATGGGTGGCAAAAACGCCGTCATCATCGATAACGATGCCGATCTGGACGAAGCCGTTGATGGAGTGTTGTATTCCGCTTTTGGATTTTCAGGCCAGAAATGCTCAGCCGCTTCACGCGTGATTATCTTAAAAGAAGTTTACGATAAATTTGCAGCTCGTTTAGTCGAAGCCGCTAAATCACTCGAAGTTTCATCGGCTGAATCACCAAAAGGTTACTACGGACCTGTGGTTGACGAAGAAGCCTACCAAAGATTACTAAATACAATTGATGCTGCTTCCAAAACTCATCAGTTGCTTCATAAAGGAAATGTTCCATCGGGTGGCTATTTTGTCCCAGCCGCTATTTTTGGAAACGTGGCAGCTCATGATGATTTAGCTCAAAAAGAATTCTTTGGTCCGATCGTAGCTCTTGTCAAAGCCGACAACTTGGATCAAGCAATCGCCTTTGCAAATTCGACTGAATATGCTCTGACAGGTGGTTTATTCAGCCGTAGCCCTGCAAATATCGAACGCATCAAGAACGAATTAGAAGTAGGTAATATGTATATCAATCGTGGCATCACAGGTGCCATGGTCGATCGTCATCCATTTGGTGGTTTTAAAATGTCAGGTATTGGTTCAAAAACCGGTGGACCTGATTATTTAAAACAATTTATGGAACCTATCGTTGTGACTGAAAATACTATGCGACGTGGTTTCGCCCCTGAAGAAAACTAAAACTTTTAAGCGACATCCTTCTGCCGAAGGGTGTCGATTTCTTTTTGGCTCAAAGTGCTTCCCCACTCTTTTAAAATATGGTGTCGCACTTTTTGATCCAAAATAAAAAATAATCCTAAAAATAATCCCGCTAATGACCCGCCGACGTGCGCCGAATAAGCCACAGTTGATGAAGACGATTGTAAAAGCAAATATGTAAAATCAGTCATCAAGTACATTGGGAATAATAAAAATGCGGGCATATGAATGATTCCAAATCCCTTACGCGTGAAAGTGATAAAAAAAGACCACTCGATATTTTCAACATTCTTCACCACAGTCAAAAATGACATCAACGCACAAATAGCACCACTGGCGCCGACCATCGCAACTTGGCCACCGAAATCAAATGCCAAAAAGCCAACGCCCGCACCAATTCCACCCAAAATATATGTCGCCAAAATCCATTCAGTGCTGACATAGCGTTGTAAAATTTGACATGTTAAATATAAAAACAACATATTCGAAAGCAAATGAAACCATCCAGCATGCATAAATTGATACGTCAGCCACACCCACGGAGTCGTAGGGTCTTCGGATAAACCAAATTTATACTGCGCTGACGATTGATAATAATCCTTTAAACGAGCCATCAAATTTTTATTTTTTTCAATTTGAACAACATCGCCCTTGAAGGGAAACTTTTCGATTTGATTCCAAAAAACAAAATCTTTAAAAAAGAATGTTTTTGATTTCGGGACAACATCAATGGGGTCTTTGGTTTGCAAATACATTTGATGCAGGGATTCTCTGACTGCGGGCTGATCCAGACCATCCAATGTTTTATCATTGGACTGAGCCCAATCATCTGGCAAACATATCAATAAATAAACTAAAATATTCAAAAAAACCAAAACCCCAGCTGACTTAAAATCAGTAGGAATCAGCCGAGTTTTTGTAAATATATTCCCTGGCAAGATCACAAATCACGTATTCCCTGAATCACTTCATCATACTCGTCTGGTTTCAAATCGGAATTGCTCGCCGGCAATCGTTCTTTGGAATTGTTTTGCAATTGCCAGTTTTGGATTTTTTCGATTAAAACGAACTTCTTGACGATATCTAAAGAATCAAATTTTTTCATTTTATCCAAAAAAATTGATTTTTCTTTTAGTCGCATATTCTGTGCTAATTGATACTGAATCATCGATGCTAAAATGTCTTCTTTGCCACTGGTCTTTAATTCAGCTAAAAATTCTTTTTCGCTTTTATTCTGAAATGATTCTGACAAAAAGCAACCGTAACTTTTCTGAGCATTCAAGCAAGACATGTCTAAATACTGCTTTTCAGCATCAGAGTCTTTGGCCGTCATGTATTTTGCAAAATAAGCCATCGAAGGATTGTAAACCTCAGAAAATCCTTGCATCGAATCCATTCTCCACAAGACAAAATCAGCTTCTTTATCCAAGCATGAATCACTCAGTTGATCCGCCAAATTCATAGCCAGAGCAACTAACAAACGATTTTCTTGTTTAACATTTTTAATTTCTTTACAAAAGGCTTCTTTTTGTTGCTGTTTGGAAAAACTAGCAAATGAATAAAGTGTTTTTTTATACAGATTAAAAAAAGACACTGCCACTAAAAATAATCCAAAAAAACTAAAGGCCGCAAATCCAGCGCGGATGTAATTTTGCTCGGCTGCTGTTAAGCTTCGATCTTTTGAATCGTACACGGATGTTAGGACTGCAGAGTCCGTCATTCTTTCATAAAAAGTTTGTCGCTTGGGATGAAAGAAAACCGCTAAAAAGGGCCAGCCAAATGAAAAGATACTGATCACAAAACCAATCTGTCTGAGCCAAGCTTGCAAAAAAATATGCACATGAACATATTCAAATTCGACGTAGGTTTTCGTAAATATCTGTCCAGGGGTTCCGCGAAATAGATAAATGCAGATCGCCTGCAAAAACGAAATGATAATCCCAGAACACATCGTCAAAATTGTTACGACAAAAAAACTTTCATCACTTTGAGGAAATTTTTTATAAAGAAAAAGTCCTTCGTAGAACAAATTAACTAAAATAAAACTCGCAATTGGTAAAAATATAAAATAATCAATCAAGACAGCTAATACACGTTGAAAGACCGTCGCAGAATAGGATCGCTTGAACGAGTTGTTATCAAGCTCTGTGGAATTAAAAATATCTGTAATAACCATGACCTCTTATCGGAAAGAGGTCTTTAAAAATGATTAGAAAAGTGATGAGAAATTAAAAAAATACACCTGGCGTATTTTAAATTTATTATTTATTGAATAGAAATAGCTTGAACTCGACCTTGGTCGTTTCTTTGGATCACAAACGACCCCGCAGCCGCTCCAGAAGCATCTGTTAACTCAACTTTTTCAGTCAAAGCGTCCACTTTATTAATTTTGAATTTCGCATAGTTCTTCATTTTTGGACCGTATTTTTCAACAAATTCTTCGGTTTTAAAACGAACGCCGTCCATTTGACCTTGCAACTCTAAACGCTGAATTTGTCCCTGCTTGATATCGATGTTGTATTGACCAGCCAGGTACTCGTACACCAATGAATCATGCCAGCTGACTTTCTGCGAACCTTGAAATTGATTTTGTTGTGCTAACTCTTCTGCGACCTTGTGTTCCCACTTGATTTGTCCAGTTGAATTCCGTTCGCCGAAACTAGCGACTCCACGATTTTGATTTTCGACCCGTTGAACAAAGAAAAAATGAGTCAAAAACGCGATTCCCAAAACAAAAACGAATGATAAAATAATTCTCTGTGTATTCTTCATATTTTCATTCTGCCTGATTTTTTAATTATTGTGTAAAAAAAGCAAAAAGCCCGACTTTGGTAAAGCCAGGCTTTCTTTTTTCTTCGTCTGAATCAGAGCAATTAAGCTGCTACTAATTTACGACGACGTGCTTGGGAGGGGTCGATGTGAAACTGTTTTACTTTACGATATAATGTCGCGCGGCCAATACCTAAGGCGCGAGCGGCTTCAGTTAAATTACCTTTGTATTGGTAAATAGCTGCTTCGATGGCTTTTGCTTCAAGATCTTCCATCTTTTGAACTTTCTCACCTGTTGCTTGTTGTGGAAAGTTAACTACGTTATTCGAGTGCTCTGTCGCACCCGTTTGGCCAACAGCCAATGACGGCACTCCATTAATTAACTGTGAACGAAAAAATGGATTCTCCATTCCTTCTCTCCACTGTGGACCCGAGTAAGTAAAAAAGCTTACATCTTGTCCTTCTACTGACTTTTTAAGTTTTTCGACCGTTTCTGGATTTTCTGAAACGATGTATACAAATGAACGAGCCATAGGTGCCGCCTCCTAAATTTAACCTCTGCAATCTTTGCAGAGTTTGTTTAATAATGAATCAAACGACTCACAATGAATGTATCGGAATGAAATAAAAAAACTTGAGGGGTAAATTTAAAAAAAAATATTATAGATTATAGTCCAGTTAAAATGAGAATGAATCACCATTTTGACTCAAAATGAGACGTTAAAAACAAACCCCTGCTGTTTTTCAGAAATAATTGGCAATAAATTCCATGATGGTTCACTCTGCGACTGCATTTGTAAATGCTCACTATCATAGAAAGTAGCTCTACCAATTATAAAACCTAAAAAGGCCCCACCAATTGTATCAGAGTACCAGTGAACATCATCAGCTAAACGTGATGCTCCAACGAACGCAGCCACCGGATACGCTACCACTGCAGCTTTCCACCCATAAGCATAAGCAAGATGTGTTGCTGACATAAAAGCAATCGAACTGTGACCTGAAGGAAAAGATTGATGGTTATCACTATTACCAGGACGAGGACGTGCAAAAGCTGTTTTCAAAGAGTAAATAGCTAATCCACCGTAAGCCAAACCACGTAAGTGCGACTGATAAACGTAGTCACGGTCATCAAACATATACTGTAAAGCCGATGAAACAACTGCGACTCCACCCGTTCCCATCAGATCGCCTATATGAGCGGTATTTTTGTCCATTTTTTGATGATTTTTCCACTCACTGCGAACTTGATCATCTTGTGGTTCAGCCAGCCCCACGGAAAACGCGCCAACTACAGTTGTCAAAATAGAAGTTCGATCACCAAGTCTTTGACCTACAGGACGGACATGAATATCGAAAAATGTTTGATCAGCTAACGATACTTGATTTTGAGCATTTATTTGCAAGGAACACAAAAATAATAGATTAAAAATAAAAAGGCGAAACATGTTCCCATGTTCCGCCTTTCGTTTAATAAAATCAATCTTGAATTAGCGGCGACCTGATTTAATCTTTAATTGCAATTTGGCGATTAAATGCACAGCCATTTTTTCTTGAACTCGACACATTTTAAGTTCGTCACGACGGTATGATCTTTGTGACGGAGTTAAAGTTCCTGTCTCAAGCTCCATTTCATAATCCATTTTACTAGCACGGATTCCTTCTAGTTCTTTAGATTGCTGTTTGAATAACTTCGTCACACCACTTAGCGGAGCAACTTCAATCCATTCTTCTTTTTGACGGT
>DALYIB010000171.1:0-5684 GCA_031970595.1 Pseudobdellovibrio sp. | reverse complement strand
CCGAAGCCCCCGGCGCAAAGATTTCATATCCGTTTTAAAGACCAAATGAATCGGTACGCGCGTGGACAGTGGGCGCGCCGTGCGGCCACGGCGTTTATTGCGCAAAGTTCCGCCATGGTTATAGCGAAACTGCCAGTTTTGTTTGGTGAAATCGAATTGCTTTTGATTGTGATTTTGTTTTTGGTGACCCATACCCGAAGTGCTCCTGGAAGGAAGCACTTAGCAAGGAACGGAGACGGGGCAGATCGAATCGGTATGAACTGAATCAAATAAAAGACGCACTTCGGAATAAATTCTGAAGTGCGCCTTTTGATAATTTAAAATATTTTCATTATGTTTTTCAAAGCCTGAACGATCTACAAATTAATAATTTAGGATCGTTCTATTTGATTTATGGACAAACTCCATTCGGATCGTTCAATTTGATTTTTAAACAGTCGCCGATTTGTGTCGTTGTATAATTACCGCCACCTAAAGCATTCGAAATTTCTGTGCAATATTGCTGATTGGAATCCCCTTCTTTGACCTGAGCACAACCCGTCGTATAAACAGTCTGTACAAGAGAACCTAAATCTGCTGAAGGTAAATTATTAATTTGCGCTTCGATCGCCGCCACTGAAGTGGCGCCACCAGCTAAATTCACCAAGTCTGTGCCAATTTTAAAAATTGAACTAATTTGCGCATAAATAGAAACACCTGACTGAGTACATTCAGAAACCGCGCTGTTCGCCGTCGCAGTGTCAGTACCAAAATTCAAAGTCGACATGGCTGCTAGTGACCCCGAACAAGTCCCACCCGAGCAACTGCCGTTGCTGCCGCTTCCGTTAATTTGATCGATCGCTGTGGCGAAACTAGCTGGTGTTCCAAAACCTTTTGAAATAAAAATCGCTGAACAACGCAGTTTGTAAGCATTTTCAGAAGTATTGCCAGCAATTTTGCTCACACAATTCATGGCCGCAGACGCCTCTGCTTTATTCAAACAAAGTTGAGCTTCTTTTAAATCATTCACTTCTTGATTGGGTGAACACGAATAAAACGATAATGTTGCAAATAATCCAATGACGGCCGCTGTAGTGATTTTTTTCATATGATCTCCTACAACAAGATTCGGTTTTTTTTCATTTTAAAAACACAGGAACTTCGTCCAGATTTGTGTTTCTATTTTAGATGTATTTAATTTGAAATTTTCTAAATACTTTTGAAAGACGCTGGAAAAAAGTCTTTTCAAGAAAAGACTAAGACCAACGTCCTAGGCGAACGACTTCTGTTTTGAGCTGAACATTTTTTTGTTCTAAAACCGTTTTTTGTACATGCAGGATCACATCCCAAATATCAGCGGCACGAGCTTGATCTAGATTCACAATAAAGTTGGCATGCTTTAACGACACCTGCGCATCACCAATACGAAATCCTTTTAATCCACATTGATCAATCAACTGTGCGGCCTTAAATCCCTCTGGATTTTTGAATACGGAACCACACGAGGGCATATCCAAAGGTTGCTTGGATAAACGTGTCTTGTTGGCTTCTTTGACCTTGTTCAAAATTTCCAAATCTTCTTCCAATGGCCAGCTCATGTTCACTGTCGTAATAATATTCGGTTGCCACCCATCGGTGTGGCGGTAACTAATTTTCAAATCTGATTTGTTGATTTGATGAATTTCTCCCATTGGATTCATCACTTCGATCGAATCTACAAACTCCATAAATTCACGTGGGTGAAAACTTTCAGCTACTCCGGCATTCATCACTACGCCGCCACCTACATCACCCGGAAGTCCCGCTAAAAATAAAGCTGGGGCTAATTTATTTTTTAAAAAAATTTTCAACAATTCGGATTTGGCCGTTCCAGATAGTGCTTGAATAAAAATACGTCCATCACGAATTTCAGAATTCACCGATGAAAAACGACGCAAACAAATAGTTAATCCCGGAATTCCTTGATCAGAAATTAAAACGTTACTGCCGCCACCTAATATTGTCACAGGCAGATTTTGCTGTTTAGAAAACTCCAACGCCTCTTGCAGCTGCTGAATATTTTCAGGCAAACAAAAATGCTCAGCCTCACCGCCCACTAGCCACGAAGTATATTCAGCGCAATTAACGTTTTTTAAGATTTTCAAGGACATCTAAACCTAACTTCCAACCATCCCCTGCACCCAGAGTAATGAAGACATCATTTGTTTTTAATTGATTTAATATTTGCATCGTTTGCTGATCGTTCTTGGGGCTTAAGGCCGCTGCGGGATGCTGAGTTTCCTTCAGTAAATTTTCCGAATTTATTCCTTCAATCGGAGCTTCACCAGCCGCATAGATATCACCTAAAAACAAATAATCAGCTTGAGCAAAACAGCTTTTAAATTCCTGCCAACAATGCTGAGTTCGCGAATAGCGATGCGGTTGAAAATAAACGACTAATCTTGATTTTGGAAATTTCTCGCGGAACGCTTGCAAAGTTGCACGGACTTCTGTGGGATGATGACCATAATCATCATAAACTTTTACTCCGGCAGATTCGCCTTTGTAATGGAAACGACGATCAACGCCTTCAAATTTTTCCAGCCCCATCGCACAGGTTTTAAAATCAATTCCCGCCGCTAAACCAACAACCAATGAAGCCAAAGCATTCAATGCTGTATGTACACCCGGGATTTGCATTTTAAATTCACCCAAGTGTTTTTTATCGCCATTTATATTTCTGTAAACAGAATACTGTCCCTGACGACCTTCTAAGACATAATCGTTTTTCGAATCAAATCCATAAAATAAAATGCGCTTATTATAATTTTCGAAAACTTGACGAATCACAGGATCATCACCGCAAACAATCATCATTCCATAAAATGGAATGCGATAAGAAAAATCTAAAAATGCCTTTTTCAAATTTTCAAAAGTTTTAAAATGATCCATATGATCTGAATCGATATTGGTAATAACCGCAATTTCCGGAGACAGCTTGTTAAAACTGCCATCGCTTTCGTCGGCTTCGGCAATTAACCATTCACCCTTGCCTAATTGAGCCGTTGATTTAATACGCTCGAAACGCCCTCCGATAACGATCGTTGGATCTTGGTGGGCCTCCAAAAAAATAGACGAAATTAAACTGGTGGTAGTCGTCTTGCCATGCGTACCTGCCACTGCAATTCCTCTTCGAATACGCATGATTTCGGCAAGGGCTTCGGCTCGGGGAATTAATGGAATTCCTCGCGCACGAGCTTCTTTGATTTCAGGATTTGTAAATGGGACAGCGCTTGAATAGACAACAACCTGAGTATCACCGACATTTTCAGCGCGATGACCTTTGAACACTTGAACACCTATTTTTTTTAAATGTTCTGTATTAGCGTTTTCTGATAAATCAGACCCTGTCACCACGGCTCCGATATTATGCAGTAATTCGGCTAGGCCGCACATACCAATACCACCAACACCGATAAAATGAAATTTTGCTTTTTCTAACTGAGTCACAGGAATTCCTTTAATTTTTAATTTTTTTAATAATATCCGCCGCAATTAATTCGGCCGCGTTACGAGGTGCTAATTCTTTTAAACGCTTTGACATCTCTCGCAACTTATCTTTGTTTTGCATCAAATCTGTTACAATTTTTTTAAACTGTTGAGCATCAAATTCTTTTTGGATCAACATAAAACCCGCATTTTTACCAACCAAGGATTCAGCATTGCTTTGCTGATGATTGTCTGCGGCTGGCAAAGGAACAACAATGGGCACAACCCCAAAAGCAGCCGCCTCGCTGATCGTGCTGGCTCCGCCCCGACAAAATAACAAATCCGCTTGTCGGTAATAATCCGGCATATTGTAAATGTAATCTTTGACTTCGACCGAAGCGTGACCCTGATATTTTTTTTGAATACGTTCAAAATCACGCGGACCGGTTTGATGAATCAAACGAATTTTTTTGGCATCATCGCCCAAGTTTAAAATCAAATCTGAAATTTGATCATTCAAGAATTGGGATCCCTGACTGCCACCAAAACATAAAATCGTAAATGGCTGACCAGATGAAACTGCCGCGTTCGATGATTCAGTCAATGCGCTGGTAATCTGCGAACGCAATGGCATTCCGAATAATAAATTATCTGTCGATTTTAAATACTTTTTGGATTCTTCAAAGACTATATAAACGGTGTGAATCCATCGTGATAAAATTCGATTGGCCATTCCTGGATGAGCATTCGGCTCCCACAAGGCACAACGCCGCCCAGTCAAAAAAGCCGCCAATAAAAAGGGTGCCGAAACATATCCGCCAACACCAATTATAAAATCAGGTTGATGACGTAATATAAGCAAAATGGACTGAAAAATTCCCAAGGGAACTTTAATCAAAGATTTAATTTTTTGAAAAAATTGACCGGACATATTTAATTTTCCGGATTGAATTAAATGCAATTGATAACCTTCGCGTGGAATAATTTTGGATTCCAAGCCCGCAGCCGTTCCGACAAACTCTACCTGAATTTCAGGAATTTGCTTTTTTAAAGCTTCAGCAATCGCCAAGGCTGGATAAATATGACCGCCAGTGCCACCACCAGCCAGAAAAACTTTCATATTAATTTCTTTCAGACATTTCAATATTTAATAACAAACCGAACATGATACAAATAACGACTAACGAACTACCGCCGTAACTCAGAAATGGCATCGTAAGACCTTTGGTAGGCAATAAACCCATAACAACACCGACATTAATAAATACAGATAAAGCAAATGTCAGGCTGAGGCCTAAGGCGATTAATTTTTTAAACGTATCTTCAATCTTTAATGCAATTGCAAACCCGCGAAAAATAACAAAACCATAAATAGCTAGAATTAAAAATATTCCAATAAAACCTAACTCTTCACCTAAAACGGCCATCGTAAAATCCGTGTGCGCTTCTGGAAGGAAAAATAATTTGCCTTGCCCCTGACCCAAACCTTGCCCAGTTAATCCACCGGAATGAACCGACAACATACTTTGAATCACTTGAAATCCTTTTTGGGCGGGATCTGACCACGGATCCAAAAAGGCCTGTACGCGGGCGCGACGATAAGGCGAATGCCAAATTAGAAAATAAAATAATGGTAAACTCGCAATACCCGCAGCGCCGATCCATTTCAAATTCAAACCTTGCGTAAACATCAAGGCCACGGCTACGGCAAGTATAATTGCAAAACTTCCAAAGTCAGGTTGCTTTAATAATACAGCCAATGGCAAAACGATTATTAAAAACAGCCATCCCCATTTGACCTTAGCCAAGAATGTTTCATGGCGACAAACAATACTGGCAAATAAAAATGAAAATGAAATTTTTAAAAGTTCAGAAGGTTCAAAGCGAATACCCAATGGCAACTGCAACCAGCGCTGAGCTCCACCGACCTTAACACCTAAACCAGGAATAAAAGTGGCCAATACCAATACAAAGGCAAACGTCCACACTAACCACAGATGAGGCTTCAGTTTTTCCAAATTAATCTGAGTCGCTCCAACCAAACCGGCTAAAGCAATGATGGTGAAAACCAATTGGCGCTTAAAAAAATAGAGTCCGTCATTATAGGACTCTATCGCAAACATATAACTGGAACTGTAAACTTGAACAAGTCCTATACCTAATAAGGCAAAGACTGTCAGAAATAAACTAGAAGAAAGAAATCTTGTTTTCAAATATATCCTTTATCTGAATTTTTT
>DALYIB010000170.1:0-5748 GCA_031970595.1 Pseudobdellovibrio sp. | reverse complement strand
GAGAGACTTAGGTGGAGTGACTGCTACTTAGGGATCGCTAACAGGACATAGTCAAGAAGAGTGTAGGTCACCAACGTGTACAAAAGGCAGAGAAAACACCAGACACTCTGTCTAGAAAAAAAAGAGGTCTAAAATGGGAATGAGAATTACAACAAACGTGCCAGCATTAAATGCTCAAAAAAACATGGTACAAAACTCTCGTGAGATGCAAAAAAGTATGACTCAGTTATCAACTGGTTCACGTATCACTAAAGCGGGTGATGACGCTGCTGGTTTGGCAATCTCTGAAAACATCAAAGCGACTATCCGTTCATACGGTCAAGCTTCTCGAAACGCGAATGATGGTATTTCAATGATTCAAACGGCGGAACAAGGTATGGGTGAAGTTTCAAATATTATCACTCGTTTAAGAGAATTAGGTGTTCAAGCTTCTTCTGACACGATCGGTGAAACAGAAAGAGGATTTATCAATAAAGAAGTAAACGCAATGAAAGCAGAGATTCAGCGTGTTGCGGAATCAACAACTTTCGGTTCTCGTAAATTATTAGATGGTACTGGTGGTCAATACGACTTACATATCGGTATCGGTGCTAATGAAGCGACAGATTGGATTTCATATGACTCTTCAGTATCTAACGTTCAAGTAGATAACTTAGGAATTGCAGATTTAGATTTTTCTTCTAAAGAAGGCGCTCGTGCAGGTTTAGCTTCTTTAGATACAGCTCAATCAAACGTGAATGGTTCACGTGCGACACTGGGTGCTTTACAAAACAGATTGACTACTACGATCGACGTATTAGGTACAATGAATGAGAACATGAGTGCAGCTAACTCTCGTATCCGTGATGCTGACGTAGCCGCTTCAAGTTCTGACTTAGCTCGTAACAACGTTCTATTACAAGGTACGACTGCTACTTTAGCGCAAGCTAACTCGTTACCACAAATGGCGTTGAAATTGATTGGATAATAAATAAGGTTTCGAGTTCATCCTTATAATTTTTGGGCGGTAGGCGTTTGACCTCCGCCGAAAAGTGAAAACTCCGTCCAGAATTAAAAAACCGAACAGGGGTCTAGGCCCCTGTTTTTTTTAATCAAAAACAAACTTCAACAAAGGAGGACAAATGTATGAAATGATGAATCAGATTTTAGTAGTGATGTCCTTGGTGATGTTTGTGTTTACTTCAGTGATGTACGGCTTGAATTTGTATGTTGATTATCGAGATCGTAAAAATATTCATGTTTTGCAGTCAAAAGTATCTATTTTAAAGCTCATGTTGAAGTCTAAGATGAAATCATTAGACGTCAAATTCCAAAAGCATTTAAAAAAATTTAATCAAGACGATGTTAAAAGTCTGTTCGATAAATTAGCCGGTATTAAAAATTTAGATTTAAAACAGCCCACTGATTACAGTCAGTTGGTTATATTTGTTTCTGATCTGAACAAAGAAGTTGAAAGACTGAGCGCAGTTAAGGCGGACGAAGCAGAGTTGAATCAAAAAAGTTCTGTTGATTGGGAAAAACTGATGCAATTTGATCGCCGACTTGTTGTTTTGTTGTATGAAATTGTGAATCACAGCCAAATTGTGAATTCGGCCATTACGATTTATAACGAAGGTCAGAAAAAGCCGAAAAAACAATTTAAACCAGAGGCGCAAATCGTATTACCTGAATATGACGTCTTACATACGATCATGACTGAAATGAAGCTGGTACATGATCCAGATCACCCTGAAAATGAATCTAAAAATGACTCAAGTCATGCCGCCTAGCCAGTCCTAAGTCGGACTCAATTTAAGTTTATTTGAAATCATACCGAAATAGTACGCATGAACATTAAAAGTCTCGTGAACTCTGCTCAGACAATTAATAATGTCGATTCGGCTCAGAAAATATCTAAGTCAGAACGCGCTATTAAGTCGGAAAACACCAATGAACGAGACGGTAACGGTCAAGAGCTGTATAGCAAAAATAAACAAAAACAAAAAATGACCGAAGAACAATTTCAAAAAGCGCTAGAGCTATTAGTAGCGAAGCCTTTTATGAAAGAAATGAATTGGATCGCAATTCCAATTGTGGATGGCGACTTGAAATTTGTTGAAATCCGCGCCCAGTCTGGCGAAGTGATCAGACGTATGTCTGAATTTGATCTGTGGGAAGTCTTTGAAACACAAAGCCACCAAGACAATAAAGGTCAACTTCTTAAAAAATCCGCTTAAATTACAGAACATTGTCTAGGACATTTTTTCCTCTCTGGCTGAACGTCGACAGACAATCATTTGACTCACAGTTTGCTTATTTTATTTGCCATAATAAAAATATGGCTGGTCTTAGAATTTCAGGTTTAGCAAGTGGATTACCTCCTAACTTAGTCGATCAAGTGATCGAAGCTGAGCGTATGCCCGTAAAACAAATGCAAGATAAAAAAGCCAAGATCGAAGACAAAGTTAAATTAGTAGGTGATTTAGAAACAAAAATTTCTGACATTGGAAAAAACATTTCCAGTCTGATTGGTCGAAATGGATTTGTTGATAAAAAATTTAATTCAGGATTCCCTGATATTATCAATGGGACATTAGATCCTGAAAAAGCCGAGCCCGGAGAATGGACTTTGGAAGTTGTACAATTGGCGACTAAGCCATCGGTTTCATCGAATGGATTTCCAGATAAAGATGAAACTAAAATTGGAACTGGCTATATTCGTTTCTTAAATAATGAAGGCGAACAAAAAGAAGTTTACATCGACGAAGACAATTCGACCTTGCAAGGTGTAGTTGATAAAATTAACAGCTCGAATTCAGGAGTGCGTGCGACATTGGTGAATGATCGCAGTGACAAAACAGATAGCTACAAAATTGAATTATCAGGTTTAAAAACAGGTGATGACAATCAAATCGAATTTCCTGTGGTTTACATGTTAGATGGTCGTCAAGATTTTCAATTCGTAGAAAATAACAAAGCTAAAAATGCCATTTACAAATTAGATGGCCATACATATGAAAATGCTGACAATATGATTACAGATTTGTTACCGGGAGTGACTCTGGATTTGAAACAGGCAAAACCTGGACAACCTATTCGCGTAGGCATATCTGAAAATTACGATATTATCAGTGATAAAGTAAAATCGTTTGTTGATTCTTATAACGCAGCACTGGGGTTTATCCAGAATCAAAATAAATTAGTGCCTGGAGAAAAAGGCGGACAAGCTCGATTGGGTCCTTTGGGTGGTGACGGGATGCTTAGAATGACCGAAAGTCGTTTGCGTCAGATCATTCAAAATCCTCAGCAAACTAACAGCGAAATTCAAAGAATCATTGAACTAGGTATTGAATTTAACAGAAATGGTACGCTGAATTTCAATCAAGAAAAGTTTAAAAAAATTCTGACGGCAGATCCGCAAAAAGTGATTCAATTCATGAGAGGGAACTTGGTTGATCGTGGATTTATCCCGCAAATGAATTTGGGAATCAAATCTTTGGTGGATCCATCGGGTGGCATAGTTGGTTCGCGCAAAAAGAATTATCAAGATCGTGTGAATCAAATTGATAAAAGTATTGAGCGCAAAGAAAAAGGCTTGGAAAAGCGCGAAGAACAATTGCGTCGCCAGTTTTCAGAAATGGAAACTGCGATGTCAAAAATACAAGGGCAGGGAAATGCTCTTGCTGGAATTAAAGGTTAGTGAATGAAAACAAATAAAACAGGGAGGTTTTAGATGTCAAATCCGTATCAGAAGTACAAAAGTACAGCGGTCTTGAGTGCATCCAAAGAACAGATCCTTTTGATGCTGTACGAAGGAGCTATCAAATTTACAAAGCTGGCGATTCAAGCGGCGGAAAGTAAAAACATAGCTGAACGTGGAAAAAATATCATGCGAGCGTATGATATCATTTTAGAATTGCAGGTATCGCTGGACCACAAAGTTGGGGGTGACCTTGCGAAGCAGCTGGACCAGCTTTATACGTATGTGCTGGATCAGTACACCAAAGCGAATATGCACGGAGATATCTCTGGGTTGCACTCATCAATCAAGGTTTTGGAAAATCTGTATGATGGCTGGAAACAAGTCTTAGATAAAAACAAAACTAACACCGAACAGAACAAGTAACAGCAGGAGCAATGATGTTTAGAGCCATACAGTTATTACAGGAAAAGAATCACTTTCTAGAAAAATTTCTTACTTTGAATGAAAAACAAATTCACAAGATGGAATCTGGCGAATTTGATGCTGTTGAAAATTTTTATAACCAACGAGAAGATATTTTAAAAATCATTAAATATATCGATGCTGAAATTAATAAAGCGCAGTTGGTTCACAAAGAAGTGAATGGGGTATACACAGACGAGCAAAAGCGAATCATTAAAGGTGCTTTGACTGTGAAAGACCAATACGTAGAGCAAATCCTTGAGCAGGATATTTGTATATTAGCATTGATTGATCAAGCTAAGACGCAAATCATCAAAGAGCTTCAGGATGTGCGACTAGGTCAAAGAGCGATGGCTGGCTATAAATCAAAAAGTGCCTAGCCTTTCGAGGAGTTTGTCAATTTCATGACTGAACAGTCAAACAGTTTGATTGTTCAGTTCGAAGTCGGCCTCTATATTATCGAATAGTTTGGCATTCTGCTTGCTTAGATCTTTTATAGGTCACAAGGATGTGGCTAAGTACAAGCGGAGGCAGGATGCTGAATCAAGGAAACCAAGATCTGAGTCGTGTAGAACAACTCATTCAAACTAAACAAGTTCATAAAGCTTTTTTTCGTTTAGTCCAGTTATCAAATCAATATTCCAAAGATGAAAAATTTTTAAGAATGCTGAGTTCTGTTCAAGGACAGTTGTCAGATTTTATCTCTCGAGAAAAAACGTTGAAAGCGCTTATGGATGTTAATTCCAGTGCGGTCAATGTGATTGATTACTCTTTGCAGCTGATTAAAAATGGAAAGCTACAACTGGCCGAAGCTTTTTTAACTGCTTTGAATTTTTCTGAATTGTCAGATGACTTACGTGCGATCTGTGCGGAGTCGCTTGTTTCAATTTATGTGCAGCAAAATAATTTTTCTGGATTGGAAAAGCAAATTCATCTGATGGAAGAATATCAAATGTTTAACGAAATGTTCCACTACGGTCAGGCGATTCTAGAGTTGCATTTTGGACTGGAAGAGTCAGCCATTCAGAGCTTGCGAAAAGCTGTGGGTCTTAGGGACCATTTTGAGCAAGCTTGGGTTGCTTTGGGGTTATTGCATGAAAAACGCGGGGATTTTGAATTGGCACAGGCTAATTTCGAAAAGGCTTTGGATTTTAATCCACTGAATTCTGTGGCATTAAAGTTTTTAGCGCAAGCTCATATTCGCACCGGACAATTCGAAAGATCGGTTGATAAAGTCAGTTTTTATCTTGAAAGTTATAGTTTTGATGAAGAGATGACAAAAAATTATATTCAGTTGCTGGAAATGGCACAAAAGAATGACGTAGCACAACGAGAGGCTGAAAAAATGTTTTATTTTTCTGGAAAAAATTTAATAGCATGATAGCGTTAAAGAGTGCGAAATTCGATTCAAGAAAAATATAAAGATCGCCTTTCTTTTTTGTTTCACAAAGAATGGGAAGGTTCGCGATATTCAGTTTTGTGTGGGGATCAAAATTTTCTGCTACAAAATGCTTCCCAAAATTTTCAAATCAAAATTTTAGTAATGAATCAAGCCCAATACGATTGGGCTTTTTTGCAGCAAACATTGCCTGATATTTATATTG
>DALYIB010000169.1:0-5775 GCA_031970595.1 Pseudobdellovibrio sp. | reverse complement strand
GACAAGAAACGTTGTACTTTACGAGATCTTGTAACAACAGTTTTATCTTCTTCAGATAATTCATCCATACCCAAGATCGCGATGATATCTTGTAATTCTTTGTAACGCTGTAATAGCGCTTGAATATCACGAGCTGTTCTATAGTGTTCTGCACCCACAACTTGTGGATCCAAAATACGCGAAGTTGAAGTCAACGGATGAACCGCTGGGAAGATACCCAAAGCTGCGATATCACGATCTAAGTTTGTCGTCGCATCTAAGTGAGTAAATGTTGTTGCTGGAGCTGGATCCGTATAGTCATCCGCTGGAACGTAAACTGCTTGTACAGATGTAATAGATCCTTGCTTAGTTGAAGTAATACGCTCTTGCATCGCGCCCATTTCAGTCGCCAAAGTTGGTTGGTAACCAACGGCAGAAGGGATACGACCCAATAACGCAGAAACTTCCGCACCCGCTTGTGTGAAACGGAAAATATTATCTACGAAGAAAAGAACGTCTTGTTTTTCTACGTCACGGAAATATTCAGCAATAGTTAAGCCTGTTAAAGCAACGCGCGCACGTGCCCCAGGAGGTTCGTTCATCTGACCGAAAACAAGCGCTGTCTTAGAGATAACGCCTGAATCTTTCATCTCGTGCCACAAGTCATTTCCTTCACGAGTTCTTTCGCCAACACCTGCGAAAACCGAGAAACCACCGTGCTCAGTTGCAATGTTACGAATTAATTCTTGGATAAGAACTGTTTTACCAACGCCCGCACCACCGAAAAGACCGATTTTACCGCCCTTTGCGTATGGAGCTAAAAGGTCAACGACCTTGATACCCGTCATTAACATTTGCGCTGACGTCGCTTGATCTTCGAACTTAGG
Source organism: Pseudobdellovibrio sp. (assembly GCA_031970595.1). Lineage (GTDB taxonomy): Bacteria > Bdellovibrionota > Bdellovibrionia > Bdellovibrionales > Bdellovibrionaceae > Pseudobdellovibrio. The sequence goes on along the minus strand of DALYIB010000169.1, from coordinate 4,909 downwards.
CGCTGTTCTGTGAATTGGCCATTGTTCCTTAGCATTTACCGGACCCATTTCGTCAATTGGCTCACCAACAACGTTAACGATACGTCCTAATGCCTCACGACCAACTGGTGCTGTGATCATGTTTCCAGTATTTTTTACTTCTGTTCCGCGAACTAAACCCTCTGTAGAGTCCATTGCGATTGTACGAACAACACCGTCACCTAAGTGCTGTGCAACTTCTAATACTAGATTAAATTCTTTTTCAGAAATTGATTTGTTTGTAACACGTAACGCCGTGTTGATTGCTGGCATTGAGTTCGCGTCGAATTCAACGTCAACAACTGGTCCCAAAACTTGTTTTACTTTTCCAGATGCCATTGCAGTTCCCATTTTTTACCTCTTTAAAAATTATCCAAATTATTTTAACGACTCTGCGCCGCTGACGATTTCCGTAAGTTCTGTCGTAATTTTTTCTTGGCGGGCTTTGTTGTAGTTTAAAGTTAACTTATTAATCATATCTTTAGCGTTGTTTGTTGCGTTTTCCATTGCTGTCATACGAGCTCCGTGCTCGGAAGCAACTGACTCAGACATCGCTCTGTAAACCTGAAGATTGAAGTTTTTCTTCAACAAATCTTCGATGATTTTTTCAGGAGCTGGATCAAAAATCATGTCTGCTGCAAACTTGTGATCACCTTCAGAAAAAGATGACTTTTCAATTTCAACAGGCAACAAAGTTTCACACGTTACTTTTTGTGAAATCGCTGATTTGAACTCATTGTAAATCAATCGAATTTCGTCGTAACTGCCCGACTCATAGTGAGCAATTAGCTTTTCAGCAATGTGCTTAGCAAAATCGTATGAAATGTCTTTATCAAGCTTAGTAAAGCTTTCGATCCCTTTGATTTTTTTACGAGCAAAGAAATCAATCCCTCTTTTTCCGATAAAAACGATATCGATTTTTTCAAAATTATTTTTATTTTCAGTTAAATATCTGTCCGCAAATTTATTGATATTGCTGTTGAAACCACCACAAAGACCTCTGTCTGAAGTTAAAACAACCAACAAAACAGACTTTACGGTTTCTTTTTTCGTCATCAACGGATGAGTTACTTTTTGTGTGGCAGCAATATCGGCGATGATGTTTTTCAACGTCATCGCATACGGTCTCATATTTGTAATATTGTGTTGAGCTTTACGTAATTTAGCCGCAGAAACCAGCTTCATCGCTTTCGTGATTTGCTGGGTGTTCTTTGTTGATTCAATTCGTAAGCGTATGTCTTTAAGACTTGCCACTGTTTATCCTTTTTCTCAATTATTTAGAAGCTTGAAAAATTGCTTTAAATTCACCGAGAGCGTTCACTAATTCTTTTTTAGCATCGTCAGAAATTTGTTTCTTGTCTGCGATAGTCGCCAAAACAGAAGAATATTTTTGTTTTAAGAACTGAATCATTTCAACTTCGTAACGATTTACATCAGTTTCAGGAATTGCATCTGTGTAACCATTTGTTGCAGCAAAAATCATAACAATTTGTTCTTCAACTTTAACAGGTTGATATTGACCTTGCTTAAGAACTTCAACTAAACGACGGCCACGAGAAAGCTGCTGCTGAGATGCTTTATCTAAGTCTGATGCGAAAGCCGCAAAAGCCTCAAGAGCGCGGAACTGAGCAAGTTCAAGCTTGATAGAACCAGCAACTTGTTTCATCGCTTTGATTTGAGCCGAACCACCTACGCGAGATACCGATTTACCGATAGAAATCGCTGGACGAACACCTTTATAGAACAAATCTGATTCAAGGAAAATCTGTCCATCCGTGATAGAGATCACGTTTGTCGGGATGTACGCAGAGATATCGCCCGCTTGAGTTTCAATAACTGGTAACGCCGTTAACGAGCCCGCGCCTTTATCGTCAGATAATTTTGCAGCACGCTCTAATAAACGACTGTGAAGATAGAATACGTCGCCTGGGTAGGCTTCGCGTCCAGGGGGGCGTCTTAATAATAATGACATTTGACGATACGCTTGAGCTTGTTTTGTCAAATCGTCGTAAATAATTAATGCATGACCACCGTTATCACGGAAGTGTTCTGCCATAGCTGTTCCAGAGTAAGCAGCTAAGAACTGCATTGGAGCTGGATCAGATGCGTTGGCTGCAATAATAGTTGTGTAGTCCATTGCGCCAGCTTGACGTAATTTTTCAACAACTAAAGCAACTGTTGATTGCTTTTGGCCGATAGCTACGTAAAAACATTTAACGCCCTGGCCTTTTTGATTGATAATCGTATCAATCGCAATTGCAGTTTTACCAGTTTGACGGTCACCAATGATTAACTCACGTTGTCCGCGGCCGATTGGCACCAAGGCATCAATCGCTTTTAAACCTGTTTGTAATGGCTCGTGAACAGATTTTCTGTAAACGATACCTGGAGCTTTTAATTCAACTACGCGATTTGTATTCGTGTTCAAAGGGCCCTTGCCGTCAACTGGCTGTCCCAATGCGTTTACTACGCGACCTAATAATGCTTCGCCAACCGGAACCGATACGATTTTTTTAGTTCTTTTAACCGCATCGCCCTCTTTGATGTCCCGGTCTTCACCGAAAACAACCACGCCCACCTGAGAAGACTCAAGATTCAAGGCCATGCCCTGAACGCCAGAAGCAAACTCAACAAGCTCTCCGGCCATTACGTTTTCAAGTCCATAAACTCTGGCAACACCGTCTCCAACAGACAGTACGCTTCCTGTTTCTGCAACTTCTACATTTTTATTGTATTTAGAAATTTGTTCCTTAAGAACGCGGCCAATTTCGTCAGCTCTAATTTGTGCTTCCATTAATTATAGTCCCTTCTTCAATAAATCATCTTTTAAAATTCTTAAGTGAGCGCTGGCAGAGTCGTCGAGCGTCCATCCGCCAACTTGTACTTTGTATCCAGCAATCAAGCTGGCGTCTTTTTCAAAAACAAGTTCAACTTTTTTATTCAAAGCTTTTGAGGTTTTTTCTTCTACTTGCTTGATAAATTCTGTTGAAACATCCGTCGCTGAATAGATTTTGCCTTTTGTAATTCCGGCAGCAGACAAAACCATTTGCGAAAATTCTTTTGAAATTGAAGACAACGCAGTAACGCGATTTTTTTCAACAATTGTACAAATAAAATTAAAAACTTCTAGCGAACACTTGCCTTCGATGGCTGATTTAGCAACAGATAGTTTGTTTTCTGTTGAGTTAAATGGGTTTTTGAAAAACGCCACCACATCATCACCAAATGCCTTTGACAGCTCTGCCAACTGCAAAGCGCACTCTCCAGCAGTACCTTTTTCGTACGTGACATCAAACAACGCCTTGGCATATTTTTTAGTAACTACATCTAGACTCATGCTTTCACCTGTCCCAAGTCAGACAAAAATCCTTTTTCTGAATTTTTTGTAATTGTTGCGGCCGATGATTCAAGGTTTTTTTGCGCCGCCACCATCGAGTGTTCAATCGTTCTTAGCTTTATACAGCTCTGCTCCGACGATTAAAGAAATGTCTTCTTTCATTTTTTTCGCCTGAGCCTCTGCCTCAACCACAATTTTTGACTTCAAAAGCTCGGCCTCTGCTTTTGCCTTTTCCACTGCCGCCGCCTCATTTTGCTCAAGGTCCTTCAGCTTAGTTTTGATTTCTTTAAGCTCATTCTCTGCTTGCTCAAGAGCCTTGGCTGTTTTTATTGATTGTTCTTTGAATTCAACCTGTCTGGCTGCAAACGCATCGACAATTGATTTTTTTACAAAAAAGAAAATAGCAATTAACAATATTCCTAAGTTAATTGCTTGAATTGCAATTTTATCCAATGGGATATGAGACTCGTCGTGAGAGCCTCCGCCGCCGGCGGCCATTGCGGCTGCTGACGACAACAAAATAACCAAACCTAAAAGATTTTTCATCTTACAGTCCGCCTTCGAATTTTTGTTTAAGTTGTTCTGAAATTTCTTGAGAAATTTGCTTGATCTGAGTTTGCGCCGTCGCCTTTTGTTTTTCGATTTGAGCACGCGCCTCTACAATTGATTTTTCGGCCTCTATCTTCGCTTGTGCCAAAAGATCATTTGATACCTTGCCGGCGTCTGATCTTTTGTTGTCAAAAATAGTTTTGATTGTGTTGTTAATTTCGCGAGCCTTTGTTTGATAAATCAAAGAAAGATTTTTCGCTTCTTCGCCGGCCTCTTTTGCTACAGCATCGGCGCCCTTAGTCTTTTTCATGCGCTCGTCATAAGCCTTAAAGTAAGGATTAAAAACAACTACTGTTAAAAAAGTAATTGCAATTACAAATAATCCAAACTGAACAAAGGCCGTTGAATTCGCGCCCAATTGTAATAATATTTCCATGCTTCTACCTTTTCCAAATTTCAGGACATCTTGAGATATCACTGTATTGTTTTAAAGGTCAAGCCGCTGGTTTTGTAATTTTTTTTAATTCTTTGGTACGTACGAGGCGCCCTCAAAAACGACGCCCTCATCTATCTTTAGACTCGGAGTCGTTACCGTGCCTTTGAAATGTGCTGGCGGAATCATAAGCACTTTTCCGTGCGCAACGATATTGCCCTCAAACTGTCCTTTAAGTACGACGATTCCCGCCTCAACCTCTGCTTTGACATGCGCCGTTTCTGATATAATCAATTCATCCCGAGTGAATATTTCTCCGGTAAACTGACCAGAAATTTTAGCGGCTCCACTAAAGGACATTCGTCCCTCCATAGAGCAGCCTTCTTCAATTATCGCCGAAATTATTTGCGAATCACTCATTGGTTAATTTTCTCATATATAGAGTTCAGCTGATCATCTGTATAAAAATGGATTGTTAGATCGCCCTTTCCATTTTTATAATTAATAGATACTTTTGTGCCCAATGTTTTTTGCAGCTGATCTGCTAGTTCTTTAGCCAATCTTTGTGACAA
>DALYIB010000168.1:0-5813 GCA_031970595.1 Pseudobdellovibrio sp. | reverse complement strand
GTACAACCAGTCAGGGGTGTTTAATGGGTGGACAAGCGACAGTAGTTAATACGAATCCAGTTGCAGCGCCAAACATGATGAACAGTCGCTATATTGGCGATCATGCAAACGAGGTGGGAAATTTATTACCCTATGTGAATCATTAAAGGACTTGTTCGATATATTGTGTTGAAGTGATGCGTAGGTTGTATTGATTCGGTTCGATTTTGTTAAAATAAAGATAATAGGTTAAGAAAATGTTAAACTTTTGTTAATTGCAGTACGTAATTGCTAAAGGAATCATGAAACTATTTAAGAGCATTTTTTATATATTTTTAACACTGGGATTGATGTCAATTCTGATGTCATGCTCTGGAATGAAAGATGGCGTAGCTCCGTCTCAGCCATCAGTAACCCCATCAATGCCGTCGACAACTGAAAGCGGATGGGAATACGAAATGAATTACAGCGAAAAAGTTACAACAACAAGAAACTGGGAAGGAACTGTCGATATGAATGATGTATCGGAAACATTGATAACAGCGAATGGTTGGACAGTAGAGATTTCGAATGATTAAACTAAATTTTTTCACAATTTATTTGGTGGCTGCTTTTTTTACATCGTATGCCTACGCGGAAATGGGAATTCCGGTAAAGGTAAAATTAAAATCACCCGCAGGTGTTTATCCTTCTGAAAGTGGTCTGTCCGTTAAATTATTGGTTTTATCAACAACGAATAATTGTATTTTACGAGAAGAAGATTTTTCAGGACAAACTATTACGAATGGATCACTTGTTGTTTACTTAGGTTCTGGTGTACGTGGTGTGAACGATCCATCACTAAGCTTAAGTCAAGTTTTCGATAACTCTAAAAGTAAATCAGGCCTTAGTTGTGTTGATGCGAATAGTGTCGTGATATCAACAGGACAAATTTATAGCCCTGCCGTTGATGCACATCGGGTTATTCGAATATTAACAACAATCAGTGCTGAACCCATAGTTTTGAATTTTAACATGAAATCAACCCCATACGCTGTTCAAGCTGAATCTGTTGGTGGCAAATCAGCTTCTGAACTTATTGTGAACGAAGTATCAACTCAGTTGAATCAAACAAATTTATCGGATTTGTTATTCGATGTGACTCGCTTTAATAATTTAAAGAATCTGGCGATGAGCGGTCAGGCTGTAACGGCGAACAGTGCAACAACGGCTGTTAATTTCACCGGAGTTTTAGCAGGTGATGTAACGGGTACTCAAGGTGTGTCGACTGTAGTTGCACTAAGAGGTTCGCCGATTTCTGCAACAGCTCCAACAGTGGGGCAGGTTTTACAGTACAACGGTACTCAATATGTGCCTGTTGCAATTCCATCGGCAGCAGTTTCAAGTGTTGCTGGTCGGACAGGGGCTGTTGTTTTATCAAGTTCAGATGTTTCAGGTCTGGGGTCCGCAGCGGGATTAAATGTTGGCACAGTGGCTGGAACGGTTGCTGCGGGTAATGATTTACGCTTAAGCGATCAAAGAAATCCAATTGATAATTCTGTAACAAGTTTAAAAATTGTTGATGGATCTATTACGAGCTCAGATTTATCTGTGGGATCTGTGACGCTGGATAAAATTTCAGGATCGGGAGCTGTAGTAGGGCAAGTTTTAAAGTGGGATGGATCAAGTTGGTCAGCAAGCAGTGACTTGAGTGGAGCTGGGTCTGTAGCCGCTGTAACAGCTTCGGCTCCTCTTGTATCGTCTGGCGGCATTAATCCAAATATTTCAATGTCGCAAGCGAACTCGACAACGAATGGTTTTTTATCCAGTACCGATTGGAATGCTTTTAATAGTAAGCTTGCCAATTTCTCGACTTTGACGTCGGCGGATGTCAATACGGCATTGGGATTTGCTCCTGTAAATAGTGCTACGGCTGTAACAAGTGTGGCAGGTAGAACTGGTTCTGTTGTGCTTTCAAATGCAGATATTTCAGGCCTTGGTGGAGCGGCTATATTGAATGTCGGAACTGGTGCGGGAACGGTGGCTGCTGGAGATGATGCTCGTATTACGGGTGCATTGCCTTCCAGTATATTTAATGGATATGTTATCAGTGCTAATTGCACAGTGACTCAAAGTTTATATTGGAACAGCGTTGCTGGGCAGTTTATGTGTCAGAACATCAGCTTTCCATCGGATCTGATTTCAAGCGTCGCGGGTCGAACAGGAGCTATCGTTTTATCAAGTGCAGATGTTTCTGGATTAGGTTCTGCAGCGGGATTAAATGTTGGCTCAGTGGCAGGAACAGTGGCGGCCGGTGATGATTTACGAATTGTGAATTCAGATTTAGCTATTAACGCAGCAACTGATTTAAACACAGCCAGTGTTTTAGTTAAGCGTGATGCGACGGGAAGTTTTTCGGCTCAAAATTTGAACTTAGCCGGTGATGCAAATGTAACAGGTGTCATGAATGGCTTAACTAAAAATACGATTTACCAGAGCGCGCCAACGACAGCAGGTGTTGTTACGGCTTACACATTATCTTACGGTGCTGCGGCTGATGCAAAAATTTTAGCAAATACAGCGGGTGATTCGGTCAGATTTAAAGTTCATGCTACGAACACAGGGGCTGCGACTTTAAAAGTGGGTGGTGCACCTGCGGCCAGTTTATTTTCAGCTTTTACAGGGCTTTCTGTAAATGCCGGAGATTTGCAAATTGGTTTTTACGAAGCGATATTTGATGGTACTAATTGGCTCGTCAAAATTCCTCCTCGAGTATATAAGAATGCGGCAGTTATCAACTGGGCTGCAACTACTGCTTTATCGATTACGGCAGCGGGCGTAAACTCTGGTGATTACGTGACTTGCTCGCTATCCCAAGGTACTGCCACTGCTCAGACGACAACTAGGTATTGGACAACAAGTGTGTTAGTTCGCGCTGGTGTTATTGACGTCGTTGGCGTTCGAGTAGGAACTCCGCCGAATGTGACTGGTGTACGCTGTATGGTGCAAAAATAGGTTTTAAGAAAAGGTTACAGCTTATTTATGCAAAATATAATCTTATATTTGTTTTTTATTAGCATCGTCACCGTACAGGCAAACGCTCAAAAACGTAAAGGTGTTTGGGGTGTTCAATTGGGAGTTGCAACAGGTGAATTGGGTAATACAACGGATGTATTAAGCCGTTCGATGGCATATACCCCTGTTGGATTTTATGGTGGTTTTCTGCATAAACAGTTTAAATTAAGTTTTGAATTGGATTATATTTTAGTGGCGCAAACAGCGCCAGTCATCAATTTAAATAATCAAAATATTTCTGGCACCGAAATATCTGGTGGAGTTCGAATAGAGTATTTTAAAAACAAAAATCATTTTGGTTTGATTTATAGGCCATTCGATCGATTAACTTTGGACATGAAAACGAATCAAGGCACTGAGTCTGTTTATTCGGGAAATAGTATTGAACTCATTTATTCGCGTCAAATTAAGAATAAGTTCGGTTTATTTATCAATATTCGCCAAGGTCATCTGAAAAGTGATTTTGGTTATTCAGATGATTTTGATTTAATTCAGTACGGTGCGGGTCTAATATTATTTAATTACTGATAATAAATGAGTTGCAATCAAAATCTCAAAATTGAGCGTTTAATAAAGCAATATTTGAGCTCTTGGAATTTTTTTGAGACGATATTTATGTTAACCTATTGCAAGCTGTCCGTTTTTGGAGGATTCAATGTTTAAGTGTTTTTTGGCAATATGCCTATCGTTAACTTTATTTGTTTCATGTAAAGGCGTCTCAGACGGTAATGCACCGTCGCTTGGCAGTGTGATTGGGTCTTCTGTTGCGATCTCTCCAGAGACAGCGACGATGGTGGTCAGCACAACAAAATCGTATTCTGCGTCCGGCGGAACAAGTCCTTACACATATTCAATTTTATCAGGACCAGGGAGCATTGATTCAGCGACGGGCGTTTATACAGCGGCAGCAACTTCGGGTTCAGCAATTATCCGAGTGACTGATTCGATCGGCATTACAGCTGATGCTATTATTACGGTGGTTGCTCAATTACAGATTTCGCCGACTTCGGTCACAATAGTTCCTTCATCGAGTGTTCAGCTGACTGTTTCAGGCGGTGTTGCGCCGATCTCTTACGCTATCATGAGTGGTTCTGGTTCTGTTGGTACAAGCACAGGAAATTACACGGCCTCAGTTACAGAAGGGCCCGTTGTTGTCCGGGCAACGGACTCTATGGGAAACACGTCGGATGCGACGATCACTGTTTCTTCGGCTCTAGCGCTGACTCCATCGTCTGGAATCTATATTACAACCGGCGGTGCGATGGTCTTCACGGCGTCTGGTGGTACGGCTCCTTATTCATTTAGTTGTACAAATATCAATTCTATTATTGATCCGGCGACAGGCGATTACGAGGCCGCCCCTTCGGCGGGAACGGACACTTGCACAGTGACTGATAATCTCGGTGCTACAGCCTCGACGACGACGATGAACATTTATTCTCCGCTTGCGATTTCGCCGACGTCTCTCACTTTAGGGGTCAATTCCACGACAACATTTAGTGCAACGGGTGGTTTTGGCTCTTTGAGTTATAGTGTATATTCAGGAAATGGTACGATCAATTCTGTTTCTGGTTTCTATACTGCTCCGGCTACGGCAGGAGACGTCATTATTCGAGTGACTGATTCGATCGGAAATTTTTCTGAGTCTCATGTGACAGTTGTGAGCGGTTTAACAATTTCGCCAAAAGATATTTTTCTTCCGCTTGGTTCGACAGTGAATGCTTTTACAGCTGTCTTAGGTACAGCACCCTATTCGTACTCTGTAACATCTGGTGGTGGTTCTATCAATGCAAGTAGTGGACTGTACACAGGAGACCTCCTGGCAGGTACGGGTATTGTGACAGTGACAGATTCAGCGATGAATACAAATAGTGCCAACGTTTACCATATCACACCTGTGGATATCATTTCGAACTGGTCGTATCATGTGTGCGCACTTTACAGTGGTTTAATTTATTCAAATCATAAATTAAAGTGCTGGGGGTACAATGCCAGTGGTCAGTTAGGATTAGGAGTTTCTGGGTCCGTAGGAGATTCTGCAACTGAACTTGGTTACGGTTTACCATTTGTTGATGTAGGAACAGGTCGCTATGTTAAAAAAGTGGCGACAGGGTGGCATCATACCTGCGCGATATTAGATAACGATCAAGTGAAATGTTGGGGGCAAGGGACCTACGGACAACTTGGTTATGGTAACACATCCAGTTTGGGCGCCACGAGCGCAACGATGGGAGACAACTTAGCCTATGTTGATCTGGGGACTGGGCGTACGGCTAAAGAAATTTATGCTTTTGGTTATCGGTCATGTGCAATTCTTGATAATAATGCTTTAAAATGTTGGGGACGTAATATCACCGGTCAACTAGGCCAGGGTGATGTTGTCAATCGCGGAGACAACGCCGGTGAAATGGGTGATAGCTTAATTCCTGTCGACTTGGGCACGGGACGTTACGCTGTGAAGATTGCGGGAACTGAAAGTACAACATGTGCACTTCTAGATAACGGAAGTTTGAAGTGCTGGGGCTTAGGACAGACGGCAACATACTCAGGTGTGAGCTATACCTATTATGGTGAATTAGGTTTAGAAACCAATAATAAAACCTGGGGTGACGGAGCGAGTGAAATGGGTGATACATTACCAACGGTGAACTTAAATATCGGTGCGAACTCGATCTCTGATATCGTTGGTGGACGTGCGTTTTATTGTGCGCTGATTTCTAATAGCGAAGTGAAGTGTTGGGGGCGTAATGCAAACGGACAACTAGGTTATGGTTCAACGA
>DALYIB010000167.1:2819-5968 GCA_031970595.1 Pseudobdellovibrio sp. | reverse complement strand
GACAACATAATACAAGATGACAATTGAAGACCTTCAAAGAGAGCTGCAAAACAACCCTCGATCGCTGAACTTTGTTCGTTTGGCAGATATGTATTTAGCTGAAAATATGGTCGATGCCGCTTTTCAGCTGCTTGAAAGAAGTCTGAAATATCATCCCAACTCTATTAGTGGTCATTTATTGATCGGAAAAATTTTTGTTTTGCGCAGTGATTTCGACAAAGCTTTGGAACATTTGAATTTTTGCGTCCAAAAAGCTCCTACAAATTGGCAAGCTCTTCTGACAAGAGCTGAGCTGCATTTAAAAACCCAAAAACCAAAGCCCGCACTGGCTGATTTTAAATCTGTATTACTTCACAACCCCCAAAACCCAATTGCTCGTAAAATGGTCGCCAAACTTGAGGTAATCAGTGCTGACGATTACGAATCCGATGTTTTTGAAATAAAGACTATTCAGGATTTGCCCAGCCCAACAGCACCGGTTGATCGAAATCCAGCCGCTAGCTACGATCCGGTCAAGGACCAAAAGCGAGAGCGTATTTTGTCTTTAGTCGACGCATTTACAGTTCGCAAAGACTATGTGAAAGCATTGCAACTTTTGAAAGAATGTCACACTGAGTTCGGGGATCACTTCGAAATTCAAACACGTTTATTACGGCTCTCGCAGTATGAAACTGCTGAAAAAATACGCCCCAAAGCGCAACAGGCTCAGATTCACTATCGCCAACAACAAATTCTGGAAAAAAAGAAAAACGCGCTTGAATTATTGCTGCGCAGAATCCAAGAGCTTCAGCCATCCTAAGCTTGTCGCAGCCCCTTGCGTCGACTACACTGTAAATTCAAATTATCAAATACTTTTACAGGAGCTATTGTATGTACGAAACGTCGGATTTTAAAAAAGGTTTAAAATTACTTGTAGATGGTCAACCCTATGTCATTGTTGACTTCCAACACGTTAAACCAGGTAAAGGGAACCAATTTTCTCGAACAAAGCTTCGCGCCCTGTTAACAGGTCAAAATTTAGAACGTACATTCAAATCAGGTGAAAAATTTGAAGTTCCAAATGTTGAAAATGTGGAAATGACATTTTTATACAAAGACGACAATGGATACAATTTCATGAATCAATCGAACTACGAACAAATTTGTATGATGGAACATGAAATCGGCGATGCTAAAAATTACTTAGTTGAAAACTTGGTTGTTGTGATCACGATCTACAATGATAAACCAGTTGTTGTCGATGTTCCCAAAGCTGTTCACTTAAAAGTGGCACAAACAGAACCTGGCATTAAAGGTGACCGCGTAACAGGCGCTACAAAGCCAGCGACATTAGAAACAGGACTTGTCGTCAATGTTCCACTTCATATTAACGAAGGCGATACATTACGTATTGATACAGAGTCTGGCGAATACGTAGAACGCGTCAGCCAAAAATAGTTTTTAAGATAATTTTTAACAAAAGGATTTTGGGTTGGCAGGGACGAACAGCCTAGAAATTGAAATTCATACTTTATTCCAAGAAGGAAACTCTGTTGATTTTGTTTGTCAGGAGTTAATTAGTAAGTATGAGAAAAATGAAGCCCTCAGTTCACTTGAAACTGAGGGTATCGGTCATTTTTTAATCACGTGTGGACGATTCGATCTGTTACAAAGTTTTTTACTTAAATGCGTCAAGCGATCTAAGATAGGCCAATTCCCCTTGGGTATCGCCGCAGAGGCGATGGATCGCCAAAATATAAATATTTCACAAAATGATATTAAAACTTTTGAATATGTGATCAGCCAGCAGCCTTTCGAGCCCACGACTTTGCAATCGAAAATAATTCCAACTTTTTCGGTCGATATTCAAAAAAATATTCAATCGTTACCAACCAAATACAATCAAGAACGACAAAATCAAAAAAATCGTCTGATTGAACAATTGAATCAGCATCGCATTTATCAATTGCATGACCAAGAAGAAACCACATTGAATCTTTTAATGAAGCTTTTTCCAAACGATCTCGAAGTAGGTTTGCTGAAGCAAGCTCATCTGGAAAGAAAAGCTGATGATATTTTGTCTCGTATTATTTCACAAAAGAATTTAGCTAAGCCTAAAAATGTGATGACGCCTCATCCGGAAACACAAAAATTCATTCAAGAATTTGAACTGCAACTGGATCAGGTGATCGAAAAAATTAAAGCCGAATCTCCGGATCAGCTTTATAATTTAGCCATACTGACCTATCAATTTGATTTGTTTGAAAAAACATTGAAAATTTTAGAACTTTGCCCAGAAACCGAAGCTCGTGATTGGCTGATGGCCGAAACTTTTCTGGAGTGTCACCGTTATCTTGATTTACTTAAGCTGGTTGAAAAAATTGAAAACCATCACTCAACTAATTCTGAATCGACTTATGGTTCGATTTACTTAAAAGCCCTAGCCTACTACGGCCTGGGTCAAAAAGATTCGGCCATTCGTTTACTGGAATCTTTGGCTAATGCCGTGTCTGGCTATCGCTCAACAGAAGCCCTTTTGCAAGAATGGAAAAATGGATGAAAAAAGGGACACGCGTGGCTCTTTTTGCCAGTCCAGCCTTTATTTTATTACTGATCGGCGCCCTGTGGATTTACGTTCTGAAACCCAAAGTGATCGACTTTGCAAAATCAGCTTTGACTTCAGTCAATGACAAACAATCCTACGTTAAAATTGATTTTTCCGACCTAGATATATCGCTGATTAAATTACAACTTTCAGTTAATAATATCCAATTATCGCCGACTTCGAATTTAACCGCATCGCCCGCCCAAATTGGATTAGTGCGTGTTCAATTAGATCCCTTTTCTTTGGTCGTCGGACAATTATCCATTTCTCAAATTTTGATTCACCAACTGGAAACCGAACAGAACTTCAACGATTTAAAGAAACTTTTTGGTCAGGACGACAAACCTCTTGAAAAAATCGATTTAACTCCTTTTTTCAATCTGACGGAACAATGGCCCATCGATAAATTGACTTTGTCACGGTCCAACCTGAATTTCAATTTGGATGAACCACAGACCCCTTTGATTAAGAAAGTTCTCGCACAAGTAGGAAGTTTAGATTTTACGCTCAAAAGAAAATCTTTGAAAGTGGATCTAAAAGAAACTGTTTTTGCTTTAATCAATTC
>DALYIB010000167.1:0-2807 GCA_031970595.1 Pseudobdellovibrio sp. | reverse complement strand
AACAAATATCCGTCGATGCCGATTTGAAATTGGATTCCCAAAATTTCGAGATTTCGCTTTTAAAGTTAAAACATGGACAGTCACATATCCAAATTCAATCCCAAGTTAAAAATCTCATCCAAGCTCTACAAAAACCACAGACTCAGTCTGAATTAAAAGTCGAGCTCAAACTGGATGAAATCAAAGATTTTCTGTATTTCATCAAAGAACATAAAAAACGATTACCTCTGCTGAATGGTTATTTAAAATTCAAAGGCCAATTTTCGACTCAGTCGATGACAGAAAACCAGGGGCAATTTGAATTGACTACGGAAGAAGTCCGTTTTGAGAATATTAAATTAGGTAACGCACAAGCCGCCGCACAACTGAAAAATAACCAACTGCAATTAAATAGTTTAAAGGTCGCCCACCCTTCTGGCACAGCCCAAGTGCAACAAATCAAAATTTCACAGAAAAAACCATTTGAATTCAGCGCACAAGTCCAAGTTGAACAATTTGATTTACAAAAGTTATTCGTATCCTTAGGCATGAATGACATCCCCGCCTACGTCAATGTGCATGGATCGGCTGATTGCCAAGGACAACTTCAAGATTTTTCGATCAAATGCCAAGCACAAGCGGTAGGTGAAAATATTGTTGTTTTGCCAGAAATGAAAAGTCCTTTGAATATCCTCAAAGTCAAACGCGCAGAAACCCAGTCAGATATTTCAATGAATTTAAATGAACTAAAATTCAAAACCATCCTTATCTTACCGCAGTCCAAAGCTGTTGGTGATGGCGTCGTCGATTTCGAAAATGGTTTTAAAATGAATTTTCAATCAGATCAATTCAACTTGGCCGATATCGAAGATTTAGCAGGTCTGGGATTAAAAGGAATTCTGCAAGGCGAACTTAAAACCGAAGGAACAACATCTTGGGGTCAAATTAATTCTAAAATCAAAGCGCAAAATTTTGAAATCAGTGGATTTAAAGTTGGAAACTTAGAATCAGAATTAAAATACAATAAGGGTCACCTTATTCTGAATTCAATTTCAGGTAACATCAATCAAAGTAAATACAACGGCGATCTTGATATTAACTTGATCAAATCTGAACTCAATGGACAATTCAAAGCCCAACCACTGATGAGTGAAGATATTATTTCAGCCCTGCCAAAGGATTGGGGTTTTCAACTAGACACCGTCGGATCAGGTTCTGCACAGATTCAGTTAAAAGGGCCGCTGGATTTTTGGAAATTACAATATCAACTGAAAGCGCAATTTCAACGCCTTCAAATTTTAGGTGAAAATTTCACACAATCCGATCTAGAACTGGAATCTTCGGGTGATGAAATTCATTTCAAAAATGTCGTATTTAGGAAACCCGGCAGTTCGATCCGATTGACCGATTTTATTAATACTAAAAACTCTCAAGATCCTCAGTTTGATCTTAAAGTCAGCTCAGACCAATTACATCTGGAAGACTCTGATCAACTGAGCCAAATTTTTAATAACTTGGTGGGACAGCTCAGTTTGAACGGAACTATAACTGGCCCTATTGGTCAGCCTCAAGTGAATTTAAAAACTCAGATTCGCTCGGCCAGCCTAGATACTCAACCCTTAGCGTCCTCGCAAGGGGATTTAAATATTAATAAAAATTATCTGTTTTTCGAGGGGCAGCTTTTAGGACGACAGGTTCAAACACAATTCAAAATTCCTTTTAAAGAAAATGAAAATTATGTCATCAAAGCCCAGTTAAAAGATTTTAATCCTTTTATTATGTTGCCACTGATTCAACTGCCGTTACCCCCTGCTGACAGCAGTGCTTCGATCACCGGAGACATTAACTTGATTTCGAAAAATAATGAATTTCACCAAATGATGGGAACTGTCGAGCTTGAAAACATTTTTTTACAGCGAAACACACAAACTTTAAAATTAGTTAAACCCACTCGATTGGAATTTAATTCAAAATTAAGATCCATGACTCCGATTGAATTAAAAGGCAACGATCAAACATTAAAGGTCAGTTTGAAATCGGCCAATAGGCTGTCTTTAACTGGACGTTTGTTTTTGCGACCATTGCAGTTTTTAGTTCCATTTGCAGATAATTTATCAGGTATCCTGGAATTCAATGCCGTTTCGAATTTGGATGAAAACAAATTCAATTTGTCTGGTGAAGGACTGATTGATAATGGTTCGATGTCTTTCAAAGGTTTTAAATACCCTATCACTGAAATCAATTCCTATTTTGATTTTAACCAAACTAAAATTTTAGTTTCTGAAATATCGGCGAATTTAAACCAAACACCGATCACAGGTTCGGGCCAAGTCGATATCCAAGGCCCCAAAAATGTGATCGTGAATTTAAATGCTGAAACAGAAAAGCTGGATATCGAATTTCCTCCTCAGTTTCAAACCACAGGTTATGCGAAAATTCAATTTTTTGGAAATTGGCTGCCGTATACTTTGAAAATGAATTACCAAATCGAACAGGGCAATATCACCAAAGAATTCACCGAAGAAAATGAAAGTTCAGTGGTGGTTCGCCCCAGTCCTTTGCTGCCAACTCAAAAACGAGAAGCTCAAAATGAATCCCTCCGTTTAGACATCACGACAGATTTTACCAAAGGCTTGATTGTGAAAAATCGAATCCTTGAAGGAATCGTCACAGGTCAGTTAAAAATTAAAGGCACGCCCGAAATTCCTTTAATTGAAGGCAAAATCGATATCCAACCCGGCAGCCGTCTGATATTCAAAGACAAACCTTTTGACGTTCAAAATGGAACAGTCAGTTTTGATGGGGATTATCAAATCAACCCCCAAATC
>DALYIB010000166.1:0-6001 GCA_031970595.1 Pseudobdellovibrio sp. | reverse complement strand
GAAGGCTTCATTGTGGAAGGATCGACAGAGGCCAGCGACATTGCATGTGCGTCTGGCACTCCCTTTTTTTGAACTTCGCTATAAGCCACCAAAAAGTTTTCAATGGGATCTTTCTTAAAGTCGAAGCTCATAAAATCCTACTACTTCTTAGCTGGCTTAGCTGCTGGAGCTGCTGCTGCTTTAACGATCTCTAGCAATTCAACTTCGAAAATCAAAACTGAATTTGCAGGGATACCTGGACGACCTTGAGCACCGTAAGCTAATTCTGGTGGAATAACTAATTTGTACTTAGATCCCACTTTCATCATTTGTAATGCTTCAGTCCAACCTGGGATAACGCCAGCAACTGGAAATTCAGCTGGAGTACCACGATCTAAAGAAGAGTCAAACTTAGTTCCATCAATTAAAGTCCCTGTATAGTGACATTTAACTGTGTCTTCTTTTTTAGGAGTCGCGCCGTTACCTTCTGTGATCACAGAGTACTGTAAACCAGAAGCAGTGACTTTAAAGCCTGCAGCTGATTTATTTTTCTCTAAGAATTCAGCTGATTTCTTTTTGTTGTTTTCAGCTGCTTCTTGTTGTTTTTTCATTGCGTCTTCTTGCAATGTCATCATGGCTTTTTGGATTTCTTCGTCTTTCATTTCAGACTTACCAGCCATAGCATCTTTCATTGATGCTGCAATTGTAGCAGGATCAATTTCGATGTTTTGTGCTTTCAAATTTTTACCGATCTGCTGACCGATAGCATAAGAAGCGCGTCCTTTATCCGATTTAAGGTCTGCTTTGTTACAGCCAAACACTGCGACAGTTGCCAATGCAACCAAAAGTACTTTTTTCATATTTATTCTCCATTTCATTGAAATATGATTTGTCTTATCTATAAAATAAAATCATGATCGAATTCTGAAGGAAATCAAACATTTAACATGCCGCAGATATTGCTTTATTTTTTAGCTCTGATCAGTCTATCCACGGCGCCGAATTGGGCCAAGCTCAATGAAATGCCGGCTGAAGTTTTAGGTTTTTGGAGACTGGCCATCGCCAGCACCCTGGTTTTGTCCTACTTATTTCTTTATAAAAAACAAAAAGTCCCGCTGAATCGGCAATTACAGTGGGTCTTGGGCACAGGTTTTTTCTTTTTTTTGCACTTGTGGACCTACAAGTGGGCGTCCAAACACACTTTGGTTTCTAATACGATGATTTTATTTGCGACAAATCCAATTTGGTCTTCTTTGGGCGGCGTTTTATTCTTTAAAGAACCCATCAAGAAATCCATGATCGCAGCTTACTTAATTGCTTTTTTCGGAATCAGTTTGCTTGTTTATGACAAAATCGAGATTAACAATCCCCACAGCGCAGGAAACTGGATCGCTCTGACTTCAGCTTTTTTTTACGCTTGCTATATGCTCTTCAGCAAAAAAGCTCGACAGTTTTACGACAACACAATCGTCGCAGGTTTTCAGTATTTGATTGCAGGATTGTTTTTTGCCGCAGCTGTCGTCTACGGAGGCATCGCTTTATTTTCAGAAAATTATCACAGTATTTCTTGGCTAGCTGTTCTGGGGCTTGTCCTACTTCCGACTTTTTTGGGGCACATGAGCTTAACTTATCTGGTTAAAAAAATGAATATTGGCGTTTTAACTTGCGGCAAACTGATCGAGCCTGTTTTAGCATCCATTTTTGCGTATTTTATTTTTCGTGAAGATTTAAGCCCGATGGCCTATTGGGCCTTTGCCATGACTGCAGTTGCTGTGATTATTTTATTTTGGTCAGATATTCGAAATTATTTTGCTAACAAAAAATCCTGAATAGCCTGAGCGTTTCCTTTGAATTGAAATGGCACCCGACGTCGAATTAAACTGTCATTATAAAGCGGATCATAATACCAGGACAACAGTCGCTCGATCCAACCACAGTGCTCTGAAAAGTCTGCGGATTGCGCATTCTTTAAAAGACCGCCAATTTCTAAGGCTCTTTGACTGCCTAAACGCTTTGATATTTTAATAATATTCTGTTGATACTTATCCAGCAACTGATCCAGCTGTGTTTCTCGAACAGCTTCAGTAATATATTCATTGAATATATTTTTTACTCGGGATTCAAAATCAGTTTCTAAAAAAATAACCGGCTGGGATCGAATATTTTGAAACAGTTCTTCGGTTAAATGCAAACTTCCGATGACACGGCTTTCATCTTCGACCAACAACGGTCGCAACGTCGATTCGATTTGAGAATCGGCTGTCGAAAGTAAAATAGATTTTAAAATATGATTTTCAAAATCAGATTGACTGGGCTGCGGTCGCACCATGGACCCAAAAGCGGAGCCACGATGATTGGCCAATTTTTCAAGATCGAGGGTCGGATAATTTTTGACGGCTCTTAAAAAATCCGTTTTCCCACTGCCCGTCGGTCCCGTTAAAACCAATAAACGATTTTCTAAAAAATACCTCTGTGTTTCTGAAACGCTCCATTGCCGATAATCTTTGTAACCTTTTTCAAAACGAATGACTTCCGCTTGGTTTTCCGCAATCCACTGATGACTGATTTGACTGCGCAAACCACCTCGATAACAAGTTAAATAAACCAGTTGATTGTGTTCGCGAATAAATTGCAGCCAATTTTGAATTTTGGTTTTTTGATTTTCACCACTGACAATTTTGTACCCCAAGCCAATCGCGGCTTCGCGACCTTGCTGCTTGTAGCAAATTCCAATTTTTTTCCGTTCTTCATCGAACATCAACGGCAAATTGACGGCACCGGGAAAAGCTCCTGTTACAAACTCGACAGGTGCACGCACGTCGATCACAGGACTTTCTTGTATTAAAATATTTTTATAATCCCGTGTTGTTAATAGTTTGGACATATTATTGAATAATAATTCGGTGACCGGATTCAGAAGTGACTTGTCCAATTTCACGGGCCATTAAAAAATCTGATTGAATAGACTTTAAAACTCCACCGGCTGCTTGAGCATCCACACACAATAATAATCCCCCGCTGGTTTGCGGATCAAATAAAACCATTTTTTCAATGTCAGATGTGGGACGAGAAAAATGAATATTTTTTTCAGTGTATTCACGATTCGTTCTGTGGGCTTTGGTTAAAAAACCTTTTTCTAAAAAAGCCATCGTATTTGGAAACACTGGAATATTTTGAAATTGAATTTCAAAACTGACCTGACTGGCTATCGCCATTTGTTGAATATGTCCCGCTAATCCAAAACCTGTAATATCAGTCGCCGCATGAATAGATTTCCATTGCGAATCCGAAAGCAAATGACGGATTCGGTTCAATTGCGCCATCGACTTCAAAACGTCTTGAATTTCACTTTCAGAGACGGCTTGTCGTTTCAATGCCGCTGTCGCGGTCCCCGTTCCCAAAGGTTTAATCAAAATCACACGATCGCCAGGACGCGCCTGCGCATTCGTCCAAATATTTTGTGGAGATACATATCCCGTAACCGAAAGCCCAAATTTTAAGGTATCATCATCAATCGAATGACCACCGACAAATAAAGACTCAGCTTCTTTGATTTTGTCGCTGGCACCTTGCAAAACCTGAACAATAACTGATGAATCCATCGTCGCCAGTGGAAATGCCAAAATCGCCATCGCTGTTTGCGGAGATCCCCCCATCGCGTAGACGTCGCTTAATGAATTCGCCGCAGCGATTTGACCAAACAAATACGGATCATCAACAATCGGTGTAAAAAAATCCAAAGTCTGTACCAATCCCAAATCGGCATTCACTTGAATCACAGCGGCATCATCCATCGTAGATCCATCGACGATCAAATCTGGACGAGTCGGAGGAAATTTTACTTGTTGCAGAATGACTTTCAGTTCGGCGGCAGCCACCTTTGCGGCACAACCACCCTTTTGCACGGTCTGGGTCAATTTAATTGAATTCATCCACACAACATATCATTCTTTTGCAGACTTGACACGATGATTTATCAAACTAAGATAACCCTAGTTATGCGTATTTTAGTGGTCGAAGACCAACACAAAACATCTTTGTTTTTGAAAAACGGCCTGACCGAATCGGGCTATGCGGTCGACGTGGTCGAAAGCGGTTCGGCGGCGGAATCCTATGTCGCCAGTCAAGAATATGATCTGATTATTCTAGATTTGATGTTACCCGATCAAAGCGGCTTGGATACCGCTCGACATCTGCGTCGTGATGGTTACCAAGGGCCCATATTAATGTTAACAGCGCTGAATTCAACCAAAGACAAAATCAATGGTCTGGATGCCGGAGCTGACGATTATTTAACCAAACCTTTTTCATTTGATGAACTGGTCGCCCGAGTTCGTGCTTTGCTACGTCGTAACTCCAAATCGAACTCCATCAATTCAGTATTAAAATATGCCGACTTAGAATTGGATTTGGTTCATCGCAAGGTCAAACGCAAAAGCAATGAAATCAGCCTTACCACCAAAGAATTTTCGCTTTTGGAATACTTCATGCGTAATCCTGAACGACCGCTGACACGAGCTTCGATCGCAGAACATGTTTGGAATATTGATTTTGATACTGAAAGTAATGTGATCGATGTTTATATTAATTTACTTCGCAAAAAAATAGATTCTGGTTTTGATAAAAAATTAATTCAAACTGTGATTGGCTATGGCTATGTTCTCAAAGACAACTAGGCCTGAGTTCCTGCAATTCATCCGTTCAATGATAGATCGCTTAACTCATTTTCATTTTTCAATCAGATCTCGTTTGGTCTTTATTTTCGTTTTTATTTTCGGAACAACAACAATTACATTTTCAGTTTTTTTGTATTATTTTTTAAATCAGTCTTTGCTCAAAGATTTCGATGATGCTCTTTATAATTATTCGATTGATGTTTCTCAGTCACTTTTGCTGGGCAGCCAAAATCCGGCACAGAATTCGCCCCTTTCTGTGGACGAAGGAAAAATTTTACCTTTCCCCTCCGGAACAGCTTTGGTTCTGATTCGCGATCTCGAGGGAAAAATACTTGTCCAAAAAGGTAACTTTGGTGATTTTTTACCTGAATTCAAAAAATCGCTTCATCAAATTGCCAATGGTGCTGATTCTTCCTATCAGACAATTGAAATTGACAACCAAATACCCAATGCCGAAGCTGAATCCTATCGTGTGATTACCTTCCCCATCGAAATTGATTCACAGCTCAGTTTTGTGATGCAAATTGCCGCACCGATGGGAACTTTTGAAACGCAGCTGGAACAAATGAAATTTATTTTACAATGGGGCTTACCGGCTGTTTTGCTGATTGCGATTCTGTCAGGTTTATTTGTCACAACTCGTGCGTTGCGCCCCGTTTCTGAAATTGCACAAAAGGCCAAATCGATCGACGCCACCATGCTGAATCAACGTTTACCACTTCCGTCTAACAAAGATGAAATTTATCGACTATCACAAACTCTGAACCTGATGTTAGATCGAATCGAAAATGCATTCTTGTCCCAAGAACGCTTCGTCGCAGATGCTTCTCATCAATTGCTGACACCTTTAACAATTATTAAAGGTGAATTTGAATACGCACTGAAAACAAAAACTGTTTCCGAACAAGTTCTGAACAGCGGACTACAGGAAATTGACAATCTTACGCAAATCATCAAAGACATGCTTTTGCTAGCACGAATCGACGCGGGGACCGCAACTATTCAATTCGAGCCCGTTTTTATTGATGAAGTTTTATTAGATATTTGGCCGCAACTGTCTAAGCAAGCGCAAAATAAAAATATCCAACTACATTTGAACTTTAAAAATGAAATCAATCGAAAACCAACATCCGCAGCGTCCGATTTGATTTCAAATTTACTTTATAATCTGATTGAAAATGCGATCAAATATTCTCCGCAACAGCAAAATGTGATGGTGAATATCGATTGGAATCAAACATCCACGACATTTTCAGTCGAAGATTTTGGCCCCGGAATCGCTGATGAGTTTAAGCCGCATATTTTTAAACGCTTCAGCCGTGCCAACACCAGCAGCCGAGCCCAGT
>DALYIB010000165.1:0-6060 GCA_031970595.1 Pseudobdellovibrio sp. | reverse complement strand
ATTTTTTAATTTCACGACATCATATGCACTTGATGGTTTACTTCCATCACAAAAGCATTATTTACGAAGAACAATTACATCGTTATTTAACTTCCAAAGAATGTTCGTTCTTTTTACCTGCGAATCTAGAAGACTATATATCGTACACAGATTACAAACTGTACGAACATCTAGATACAGTTAAAAACGAATGGGCACAAAGAATCGCAACACGTAAACCGTACCGCGTGGCTATTGAACTTCATAACCAAGAAACAACGCGTTCTGAAAACGTTCAAGGCATTTTAAATCAAAATGGTATTGATACAATCTGGGCTAGTTCGAATGTTCGTTTGTCGAAATACCACCAAACCTCTGAAACTGAAAATCAAAATCATATTTATGTCGTCGATCAATACGATCGTTGGGATATTCCAGCTCCGATTGGCACTGCGACACAAATTTTCAATAAATACGAAGGTGCACGTGTCATCGATCGTATTTACGTATCACCTGAAAATTTTGATCGTGCACGCATCCTGTTAAGTGAAGAAAAATACTAATCATTTTTGAAAAAAATGGGCAGCCTTGACAAAAAAATATGTAACCACATATTTAAATTGTAAGAGGGAAGCCGGCCTCCTCCTTCATAAACAAAGCACTGTAAGACTTAAGTAAGAGTCATAAGGTGCGTTTACAAAGGAGCATTTATGAGAAACTATAACGCTTTATCACTATTTAATCGTACACCTTATAAGCCATTTTTTGATGTTTGGGAAAATTTCGACAAAGATTTTTTTGGCGAATACTCAACTGCAACTCCAGCAAAGATGGTGTCTTACGACATGCGCCTCAATTCCGAAAAGTCTCAGTGGGAATTAACTCTCGAGCTGGCCGGAGTCACCAAGGACAAGCTGAAATTGGACGTGAAAGAGGGCCTCCTCACCATTACGGGCGAGAAAACAAAAGGTCTGAATACTGGCAACTTTGAACACGCTTTAAAAGTACCGGAAGGAGTCGACTATGAAAAAATTGAGGCCGATTTTGCAGACGGTGTGCTTTCTTTATCGTTCCCCCTGATCGAAAAGAAAACAGCCAAACGAATCGAGCTGAAGTAATCAACACAAAAAAGCCCGCTCATTGAGGAGCGGGCTTTTTTATTTAAATGAATTTTTTAATTTCAATTTTAAGTATTTTCTAAAATCACTGAAATACCTTGGCCACCACCAATACAAGCCGTTCCCAAAGAATATTTCGACTTTCGTCTTTTCATTTCATAACACAAATGATTTAAAATTCTTGTGCCCGAAGCTGCCAGTGGATGACCGACTGCGATCGCTCCGCCATTGACATTCGTCTTGGTGGAATCCAATTTCAATTCTTTAGCGACTGATAAAAACTGGGCTGCGAATGCTTCGTTCACTTCGACTAAATCCATTTGCTCTAATGTTAAATTGGCTTTTGCCAAAGCTTTGCGTGTCGCAGGTGCTGGACCGATACCCATAATTTTTGGATCGCATCCAACACTGGCCCAAGATACTAAACGTGCCATCGGTTTTAAATTGTGTTTTTTAACGAAAGATTCGCTGACAACCAATGTACAAGCAGCGCCATCAACAACACCCGAGGCTGTTGCCGCTGTAACTAGACCGTCTTTTTTAAACAAGGCTTTCATCGCAGAAATTTTTTCCAAAGTCGCGTCTGGTTTAGGATGTTCGTCTTTGTTCACAACGACTTCACCTTTTTTAGTTTGAACTTTGTAATCACAAATTTCTTCTTGAAAATAATTTTTATCAAGGGCGGCTTTGTAACGAGCCTGAGTTTGAATCGAATACTGATCACACTCTGTACGCGGAATACTGTATTTTTCCCCCAAGTTTTCCGCAGTGATCGCCATCGGTGTTCCAGCATAAGCATCTGTTAATGCACTCGTCATATAGTCTTCTAATTCAAAATGACCCATGCGCATTCCATCAAAACGAACTTTGCGTGCGACATAAGGAATTTGCGACATTTGTTCAACACCACCGGCTAATACGCATTGTGCATCCCCTGCCATAATCATCTGTGCCGCTTGCACGACCGATTCGAATCCAGATCCACACAAGCGATTCACAATATATGCTCCGCGATCCATAGGAACGCCCGATTTTAATCCAACGTGACGTGCCAAATAAGCTGCATCAGCTCCGCTTTGAATCACATTGCCGATAATCACATGATCCACCAGTTCTGGGCTGACGCCAGAAGCTTCTAATGTGCTTTTAGCTGCAGCAACTGTTAAATCTGTGGCTGAAACATCCTTTAAAGAGCCACCAAAAGATCCAAAGGCTGTTCGTTTACCTGTTAATAAATAAATTTTTTCCATTTTGCATACCTCTATTTTTTTGAACCTAAATAGGTTAAAGATAAAGGACAGATTAACGCAAGGATTTATATGCAGTCACAACTGAAAGTACTCGTCATTGGTTCCGGTGGTCGAGAGCATGCTCTGATTAAAAGTTTCAAAAAATCCTCTTTGCTTGAAAAAATCTGGGTCTTGCCGGGAAATGACGGCATGGCTGCCGATGCGATTGTCGTTGGCGGATCTGCAAATGAACATCAAAAAATTCTAGATCTGTGTTTAACTGAAAAAATCGATCTGGTCTTTATCGGCCCCGAAGATCCTTTAGTCGGTGGATTATCTGACTTATTGCGCGCCGGTGGAATTTTATGTGTTGGACCTTCACAACAGGCCGCCCAACTGGAAGGTTCAAAAATTTTTGCCAAAGAATTTATGCTGCGTGCTCGCATTCCAACAGCCCGATCCTTTGTGGTGGATTCTGTCGCAAGCGCTTTGTCCGCTGCTGAAAATTTCTCGGCGCCGTATATCCTGAAAGCGGATGGCTTGGCTGCTGGTAAAGGTGTTTTTATTTGCAAAACAATCGATGAACTGCGCACAGCCAGCGAAGATATTTTTGAAAAAAACAAATTAGGACCCGCAGGATACAAAGCCTTAATCGAAGAAAATTTACCTGGTTGGGAACTGAGCTATTTAATTTTAACCAATGGTGAAAACTTTGAATGTTTACCTTTGGCCCAAGATCACAAAAGGTTAGCTGACCACAACAAAGGACCTAATACAGGCGGTATGGGAACTGTGGCTCCCCTCAAGATTGACACGATCCTAGAACAAAGAATACTGAAACAAATTATCGAACCCAGTGTCCAACAATTGAAAAATGAAAACATGATTTTTCGCGGTATTTTATTTATCGGAGTGATGGTTGTTCATGATCAACCTTATGTGCTTGAATACAACACCCGTTTTGGTGATCCCGAAACACAGGTTATTTTGCCTTTGATCGAAAACGACACTGTTGAAATTTTTCAATCATTGGCCAAAGGCGAATTATTACCGTTAAAAATTAAAAACCATTACTCAGTTTGTTTGGTGAATGCAGCGGAAGGGTATCCTGACAATGTGGTCAAAGGGACACCGATACAATATTCCGAATCAGATGCAGATTATTTATTATTTGCGGGTGTTAAGCAGGATCAAAATCAATTGGTCACTGCCGGTGGACGAGTTTTGAATATCGTAGCCACAGCAGACACAGTTGATGCCGCTTTGAAAAAAGCCTATTTAGTAAATGAAAGAGTGCAATTTAAAAACAGACAGTTCAGATCCGATATTGGTCAGTATTTACCAAGACCAACGGAAACCTAACTGAGATTTATTTTCAGTTTGTGTAATTGAATGAGTTAGCAACAGATCTTGTTTATCGTTAATTTTTTCTGAAATTTCAGCTTCGGCTTTGGCGGCACGTGCATCATAACTGACGGCGGCTCGGACCCAGCCTTTGTATTCCAGGCGAGCCAATGCCTGCATCGCTAAAAATTTGAAGGCCATTCTGTGTTTTGTTTTTTGACTGTCTTCGAATTCGGCAGAGACATTTAATTTTTTTTCGGCGGCTTCAGCGGCACGACCAATCGACGACTGTTTCAATGCGGATCTATCCCACCATAATGAAAATGTATTATCGGCCATCTCAGCGATGACTTCGCTGCCACTTTCATCGTGGGCAATTTCTTTCGGTAAAATGCGGTCTTGATCTTCTTGGGTTAAAACTTCGTATTTAGGTTCATCGGGTAATTCAAGGACTTTGGTTTTGCGCACGTCGACCCGTGCCTGAGCGAAAGCTCCAGCCAGCGTGAAAATCATTAAAAGATAAACTTTCATGTTTTTCATAACCAACACCTCTCTAGAATAACATCTTCAAGTTCAAGGCCAAAACGAAATGAAAATTATGACACCAAAACTGGTCTATTCGCTCTAGAACGGGACATTCTGTGTCTGTGGTGACAATTTAGGTAACACCGTCAAAACCATAGGCAAGCGTTTCAACTTGAATCACTTATATTTGATTTAAAAGTGGTTTCATTGTTGCTGAATTTGGATTTTATGAAAAAACTAATCTATACATTGATCGTTTTATCCGCGGTAACAACAACTTCTTATGCAAAGTCGACGATTCAGGATCGAGTTAAGCGAGCTGCTGATTATGAATACTTGCACTGCAAAGCTAAATCTGCTGACGCTAACCAAATGATTACTCACTTTATAGTCGATATCAAAAATAATTCGATGAATGCATTATACAGCCAATCAGGACAGGCGGGATTGTCTGCGACCGAACTGTCTGCACTGAGATTACTGGATAATAAATTAACTGATGTCAATACTGATTCCCAATCAGATGTCAGTTTTGTGTCTGTCAAAAACCAAATGAAGTTTGCTTTGATTATCCAAGACACTGATGGACAGCTTTTAGACGGTAAATTAACAACATCAGAGAGTTCAATTGAAATTCGCTGCAAAGATGTGACTTTGAAATAATTTCTATTCATTTATTTTTTTAAAGGAGTTGTACGTATGAAAAAATTAATGGGCTTAACTATTGGATTAACGATGACAGCATCTGCATTTGCTGAAACAGCACTTGTGTGCAGAACTGCTGAAAATTCGAAAACTCAAATCGAAGTCATGGTCACTGGCGAAGCCGATTCCATGATGATGAAAGTCAACCACCCCCTTGCAGGAGTGATGAACCAAGAAGCCAGCGCTAACCGAATTGTATCATCTAAAATTGGCGGTGGATCCATGTACAGATCCGAATTAGGCAGTTTGTCAGTGAATATGACCACAGCCCCAGCCAAAGACGGCACACGTTCTGGAACATTTGTATTAAAATCATTAAATCAAACTTCTAAATTAAACTGCAAACGTGAAGAAGTGGTTGTTCAAGAAGAAGAAACTGAACAAAAAGGCATTGCAGGTAAGGTCAATCTTTATAAATTGCAATACGAACCAGATGTTTTATTAGTTTCAATTTCTGGTGCTGCCGCTAAAGAATTATATGATTCAATCACAACAGAAGCGATCAGCTTAATGTCGATACCTGAAAAATCAGTGAATCAAAAAATTGGCGATAACATGACGTGCACGGCTTCGAAAGATAAAATGAAAAAAGGTGCTAAAACGGAAATCACTTGTGAAATTATGCTTCGTAAAGGCAAAGCCCTTGACGGTGCTGCAGGCTAAGAAAGAGGTATTTATGAAAAAACTATTACTATCCGCAATTTTAATGACGACATGTACATCATTTGCAAAGTTAGCTGTTTATTCCAATTCTGAAGCTTTGAAAACTGTGTTAAGTAGCTCCGAGGTCATGTCGAAAATTAACGAACAAGTTAATTACACAGAGTTGACAAGTACCCAGATTAGCAGCACCGGAGAAGGAACTTTAAAAAAGTTTACTGTTCGAATGACGTTTACTGCTAAAACACCGATTGGTGATAGATCTTGCTATTTAGATGTCGCTCTTGAATCAAAACCAAGTTCTAAAAAAATACCTGGCGGAGCTGTGATCGCAGTAAATACTTTGGAAGTTCAAAAAATTTCAAAAAATATTTGCCAAAAATAACTATTCTTCGTCCAAGACGTAATTCGAAGGATCCACAGGAATTCCATCCACCCGCACTTCGTAGTGTAAGTGCGGCCCTGTGGATCGACCCGTCGAACCAATTGCTGAAATCACA
>DALYIB010000164.1:0-6158 GCA_031970595.1 Pseudobdellovibrio sp. | reverse complement strand
GCCACCGCCGCCGAAGCCACCGCCATCACGACGAGGTCCACGTGGACGATCTTCTTGAGGTTTAGCTTCAGAAACGCGAACTGGACGTCCACCGATTTCTTGGCCATTCATTTTGTTAATTGCTTCATCAGCAGCTGCGTCGTCTTCGATTTCTACGAATCCGAAACCTTTACTGCGACCTGACATTTTATCGATAACGATACGTGCAGAAGTCACATTTCCAAAAGATGAAAATGCTTGTTGTAATTCTTCGTCATTTACTGAGAACGCTAAGTTCCCTACATAAATTTTCTTTGCCATGAATATCCTCCGGGCAATGATTTAGTTAACTCCCCGGAACCAGAACTCTCGAAACGGAACTCTTAAAATGAACACGGGTCTTTTATTAAGCGTAATATGCTTAAATTTACTGACAATGTTAATCCCAAAAACCTGGACTTAACGCAAGCTTTTTAGTGATGATGAGCATGA
Source organism: Pseudobdellovibrio sp. (assembly GCA_031970595.1). Taxonomy (GTDB): domain Bacteria; phylum Bdellovibrionota; class Bdellovibrionia; order Bdellovibrionales; family Bdellovibrionaceae; genus Pseudobdellovibrio. The sequence continues at coordinate 5,687 of DALYIB010000164.1, read as the reverse complement.
CCATGCAGGCCATGAGCATGTCCGTGCTGGATTTCATCGGCCGTGGCCTGTCTAATAAGCATAATTTCAATGTCAAATTCCAGGTCAACCCCAGCTAAAGGGTGATTTCCATCTAAAGTGACATGAGTATCCGTAATTTTAGACACTTTAACCACCTGAACGCCCTGGTTCAGTTGTAACTGCAAATGAGTACCTACTTCAATTTTTAAATGAGCTAGCTCTTCTTTGGGAACATCCATCATCATTTCGGGACGGAATTCGCCATAAGCCTCAGAGGCTTTTAAAGCGACTTTACGCTTGTCGCCTTCATTCATCAAAACGATCACACTTTCCAAGGCTGGAATAATTTGTTGGCGACCTTCTAAAAAAGGCATCGGTTGATTCGGTTGGCTGGCATCAAGAACTTCGCCCTGAGCATTCTTTAAAATATAGTTAAAAGCGATTACACGTGGATTTAATGTCATATCTGTTTCCTTTGAATAGGACAAATTCATAGAGGATAACGAAGTCTTATTCAAGCTATAATAATATTAAATGTTGTATCAGATTAAGAGTGCGTTAGAATAATTATATGGTCGCATTGGACGCGATAGGCGTAACAACAAATGCCACTTCCATCAGCCTCAAGGCGCTGGTGTTGAATGCAAGTTATGAGCCGCTGAGGATAGTTTCTTGGCAGAAGGCTCTTATTCTCTGGTTCCAAGACAAAGTCGAAATCCTGGAATATCACTCTAAATTTGTCAAATCTGTCTCGGCTACTTTTAATTTACCGAGTGTTCTGCGTATGAAAAAATATGTTCGTCCCAAAAAAGTCGACGGCGTTCGCTTTTGCCGAGAAAACGTTTACATCCGCGACCAATTCACCTGTCAATATTGCGCGGTTCAGTTTCACCCCAAAGAATTAACGATCGATCACGTGCTGCCAGCGTCGCAAGGTGGCCCCAAGAACTGGACGAATGTCGTAACGGCCTGCAGAAAATGCAACCAAACGAAAGCCAATCGGACTCCGGAAAAAGCCAATATGCCTTTACTCAAACCGGTACGCGCTCCGGCTTGGTTACCAGTCCTGCAACATGAAATCCCCGCCGATAAAGCGCCGCCAAGTTGGAAAGATTATTTGAAATTTAGCGAATAAGTTTTTATAAAGTGGCATGTCATTCAAAACGGAATTCATTTCTGCCGCTGAAACAATTGATTTACGTTCGCGAGTTCTACGTCCTGGATTACCCACCGAGTTATCCCACTTTCCCGGAGATGATGCCAACACCACCATCCACCTTGGAATCAAAGATCCAGAAACAGGTGAAGTGATTTGTAACGGAACATTGATGCAAAATATTTGTCCCTTGTTTCCAGAACACGCGACCGCCTATCGCTTGCGCGGAATGGCGACGGATCCCAAATATCAAGGCAAAGGCTTGGGAAAAATTTTAGTCCAATTTGCAGAAGAAGTTTTAAAGCAGAAACAAATTTCATTTTTTTGGTTTAATGCCAGACAATCTGCTTTTGGATTTTATGAAAAATGTGGTTATCAAATGACTGGAGAATTATTCGATATTCCCACTGTCGGCCCTCACAAAGTCATGTACAAGATTCTGAAATGACGTTAGTCTTTCAGGATGGTTGTATCACTTACGCAAAAATTATTAGTCAAAGAATTAACTGAAATCGTATCCGAGACCAACGGCATCACTTTGATGGACACAGTTGAACTGCTGCTGTCTTCGTCATTGAAAAATAAAAATCAAGACGCTTACCAATGTGTTTTCGAATTTCGATCTTTGATGAATGCGTTTATCGCGAATGAATTACCGATTCAAGATTTACTGAAACACCCTTTCGCTTTAGTGCTGCAAGAATTTTTTAAGCGCTTTCCTTTAAAATATCGCGAAGAACATATTCACTTAACGGGATCACTGACGGCTGAATTTATTTGGGGAAAATTAAAACCTTTGCTAGAAGGTCCTCACGCCGCTATTTACGAACAAAAAATCAAACAAGCTTATGGCGACAAATCGTGGCCAATTCGAAATGCCGAAGATGTCGACCGACTCATCCGCCTGAAGGACACCGAAGGTTTTTCAACTTATTTGAAAATTCTTTATTTAACAAAATTGATTTTTACTTCTCGCCAAGCCCATGCGGATGCCGCCTATTCAATGGCTGAAGAGTTATATCACAAATACAATGTGGGCCAAGTTCGCCTGAAATTTTCACTCAGTAGGTCCACTTCGGACAGTAGTGAACAAATTCCCGGGATCGATTCCGTCACATCCGAAGATGTTTTGTTGGGCCTGTATGAAGGTTTTGCCCTGTTTCAAAGCCAGCACCCTGATTTTAAATTTATTTTAGCTCCATCTTTCAGAAAAGAAGCCAGTTTCTTTGATTCGTCCAAATACAAAAATCGCAAAGAACATTTTTTGGCGCAGATCGAAGAAATTTTGGATATCACAGAAAAATATCCGGAATTACAAAGCGTACTAAATGAAGTCGACACTGTCGGTGATGAGCGCGAAATGTACCGGAAAGAACATTTTTTCGAATTACAATCTGGATTCAGAAAATTGCAATACAAAGGCTTTAAAATCAGATCACATCACGGTGAAACTTGGCACACTTTGAAAAAAGGAATTCAAGCCGTCGATAATGCAATGAATATTTGGCACATTGATACGCTGGAACATGGGATCAGTTTAGGTATTAATCCGAACCGCTATTTCCATGAATTGTATCAGCGAGTCATTAAACAAAATTTAGAAAACAAACCTGTTTTACCGCAATCTACAGATTACAAAGAACTCTTAGATTTAGATTGGGGCAATCACAAAATTGTCCTAGAAAAAATTCTGCGTGGTGAAACATTATTAGAAAAAGAACGCACGCAGTTTTTAAAAGCGAAATTCCATACAGCCCGCGAAGTCGAACAGTATCAACACGATGTTTTGAATCGTCTGATTCAAAAAGGTGTTTCACTTGTCGCTCTGCCGTCTTCGAATAATAAATTGACGGGAAAATTTCAGGATTACAAAGACCACCCGTTTTCTTGGTGGGAAAAAAAGAACGTCCAACTGGGTGTAGGAACAGATAATTACATCACATTGAATACAGACTTTATCCAAGAAATGCTGATTTTATTAATGACAGATGCGCATAATTTAAAAATCACCAAACTATTGATGGTGACAACCGGTGAAAATCGTCGTCCTTATCTGAGTCAATTATTGTGGCGCATGAGAAAGGACATCAACAAAGATGCTTTCTAGATTTTTTAACAATCGCACAGGTCGCTTTATTGCCATTTTATTTTTAGGATTCGCTAGTGGATTGCCTTTGGCTTTGACTGGGCAGTCCTTGCAGGCCTGGCTAACTGTTGAAAAAATTGATATTGCGACCATTGGGTTTTTCAGCTTGGTGGGTTTGCCGTATACTTTTAAATTTTTGTGGGCACCGCTGATGGATCGTTTCGAGGTCCCACTTTTACCTCGCCGAATTGGCTGGTTATTTTGCACACAGATTTTATTGGCTGTTATTTTATGGTTGATGTCTTTAACTTCGCCGGCGGCTAACACTGAACAGTTTGCGCTGATTGCTGTTTTAATTGCATTTTTGTCGGCTTCGCAAGATATCGTCATTGATGCTTATCGTACTGATGTTTTAAATAACGACGAACGTGGTGTCGGAGCTTCGTTAGGAGTCCTTGGTTATCGTCTGGCTATGATTTTATCCGGCGGAATTACTTTCGTATGGGCCGATCCATTAGGCAACAACTGGCCTTGGTCGAAAATTTATACGATCATGGCGGCAGTCATGTTAGCTGCGGCCTTTGTCAGTATTCTTATTTTACCCCCGGTCAGCTCGGAATCAAAGCCACCACAAACAAATGCCAAAAATGATATTATCGGTTTTATCAGTGTATTACTTTGCGTCGCCATTGGATATCAACTGACAACTCGACTGATTACTCCGTTAGTTGGTACAGCTTTTAATTTAGAAGTCGCCCAGAATAAAAAATGGGCCGACATGATTTCGTTGCTACTTGGAATCGGTCTGACATTGCCTTTGACTTGGTGGGCTTCTCAAAAAGCCAAATTCGAGACCTTGAATATTTCATTGAAAAATTATTTTTCCATGAAAGGCGCTTCGGCTTTTTTAATTTTTATTATTCTTTATAAACTGGGCGATTCTTTTGCGGGCAGTTTGCTGACTCCCTTTTTATTAAAAGGAGTCGGTTTTGCTTCTGCTGAAATTGGCGTGATCAATAAAGTCATTGGAATGTGGTTAACCATTGGAGGCGCACTTTTAGGTGGAGCCCTGATGATTCGATTAGGTCTGTACAGAGCCTTGATGCTGTTTGGAGTTTTACAGTTGCTTTCGAATTTAGGTTTTTGGCTGGTGGCCGTCACACCCAAAGGCGAATGGGGTTCACTGATGTTACCTGCCTTTGATATTGTGATTGCTTCTCTGAAAGAGCCCACATCGGTCGATTATTTATTATTAATGGCGATTGGTGTTGAAAATCTGACAGGCGGAATGGGAACAGCTGCTTTTGTCGCTTTTTTAATGGCCTTATGTAATCAAAGATTTTCTGCGACTCAGTATGCCCTGTTGTCTGCGTTTGCAGCGGTCGGACGCGTTTGGGTAGGCCCACTGGCTGGCGTCCTAACTGATACTATTGGATGGCCGGCGTTCTTTGTTTTCTCGACGATCGCAGCAGTCCCTGGTTTAGTGATGCTTTGGAAAATGAAAGCACAAATTATCGAGCTGGCGACACCCAAAATTTCAGCCTTAGCGGACGATTAAAAATACACACTACGGGTTGCAGGTAAATCCGGGATAAAGATAATTATCCTTTTCGTTTTCCGCAGCTGGTTTACGGAAAAAACCCAATCCCATTTGCGATGTGAATGTTTCTAAACACTGATTCAGCCCTAGTAATGAAGTCGTTTTTAGTTCATTTGAATCAATATTAAATGAACTAAATAAGTACGTGGCATTTTGAATTTTCTTATTTCCAGTTAATTCTTTGTCGCCCGTCAACTTAATTCCAGTCTTTAGTTCTTTATCATTTTCAATCGAGAAAAATTGAATCAGTTCGGCTTGGCGACTGTTTTCATTAATTTTTTTAAGCCATAAGTTGATATAAGATTTTTTCTGATTTTTAGCCGCCAATTGATTTATTTCTTCGGCGTATTGATTTAAAATAGAGGCCATCACGAAATTTCCATTCGAAAGTTTTTCAAAAGACAATTCATGATTAAATTTAAATAATGCGCCTCGTTCAGCGAGGAACATTAAAAAATCAGTTTTAAAATTCAATCGCGGCGGAGAAGACCTGTCGCTGGCTTTTTCCAGTGTCGCTGCAAACTGTTCAGCTGTCGGAAAATCGAACTGCGTCATCGTAATATCTTTACCTACGTATTCAGCCAAGTTTCCATTGCATGGCAGCTGTGTTTGCAATCCCACTTTACCGCGGCTTTCGGATTTAACATATGTCACTGTTAAAACAGAAACTTGGTCTAAATCTTTTTTGATAATGACTTGCGGTGAATCACCTTTTTTGAATTCAAAAATATGAAATTTAGAAAACAATTCTGGACGTTGACGAAATTGACTGAGATACGTGGAAAGCTTTGCTGCCCAGAAAGGATTTTCTGATGACTTACATTTGATATCGACTTCGGTTTGTT
>DALYIB010000163.1:0-6158 GCA_031970595.1 Pseudobdellovibrio sp. | reverse complement strand
AAAAAATTAAGGCTTAGTTGAGGAGGGGCCACAACTAAGCCTTTTATAAAACAGATGCTATTGCTAGCAGAAGTTTTAGAAATCTACTTTCATCAGAACAAAATCACTCAGGTATTCGGGAGGGGGTCCTAAATAATCTAGTGAGTGAATTTTGTTTGATGATCAAAATCTAAACTCATTTGAGATTGTTCGGCTCTAGCTTTTGCGGAAATTACAAGAACTACAACAATGTAAACTACAGCTAACCATCTCAACATACTAATAGCCATAGCAACCAGCGTGCCATATTAAGACGTCCTTAACTCAAATTAATGCAATTTAAGATTCAAAAATCGGATTATCAAGTTCCAAGTTGGAACCTAGACTGGTTCCAACTGTGGACTTTGGTCATAGAATGAGACTGTTTTAAGAGTATCTATTCACAGCAGAATGCTTATTTTTTATAATATTCAAGATGTCATCAGGAAAAAATAGCACCTCAGATCAATGGTTAATACGTAACGAAAACGAACAAGTTAAGGGACCGTATTCAACTGATGCGATTTCCAAAATGATCTTGGAAGGAATTTTTTCGGGCCTCGAAGATATTTCATCTTATCCTGATGGGGAATGGCGACCGCTGTCTAAGCAACCCGAGTTCTACGAAGTTCTTTTAGAATCGCTCGAAAACCCCGTAGAACGTGATGTCAAACGTGCCGCTAAAATGGAAGCTGAAACTGTGATTCGATCCTCACCGGTTCCCAAACCAGAACCGACAGACGCACCCTCAAGTGTACTTTCAGCAGAAATCAAAGCTCTGGTTGAAAAAGAAAAAGAAAATATTTTATTACCTGAAATAAATAATGTCGGGGAAAAAGATCCACCTGCTCTTAATAATAAACTGCCTCTACATATTCATCAGCCCTCAGCACAAAACAAAATCAGCAAAAGCTTGATTCAAGAGCGTGATGACAATCTGACAATAGAGCTTGAACAAATTAAAAATGTTCAAAAACGTGAAGTTAAAAAACTATTACCTTTAATTGCTTTGGTATTCATTTTAGCTGTTGGAATTTTTTATTTTTTTGGTTTGGACTCGGGACCGACAACCTCGGGTTGGGCATTACAGGCGCCTCGCGTGGGACAGCCGGCGCTAAGCGCTGCACAAGTTAAATCTATGAAAGCAAAGTCGGCCGGCTATTTCAGAACTGGAAAACTAGAAGATTTGCTTCAAGCACAAACTTTACTAGTTAACTTGGTAGAAGGTGCTCCGACAGACTTAGAGTCGATTGGATTGCTGTGTATGGCCTACAATATTTTGTGGCCATACACGAAACAAGGCGCCAATGATCTGAAGGTTTTCACACAGGTCACTCAAAAAGCTCGATCGATTAATCCTATTTCTGGATATTCAGACGGTTGCCAGTCTGGCTATTTGATGGCGAAGGGGCAAATGAAAGACGCGCGCGGTTTAATTGAAAAAACCTTAGACAACAATCTTGAAGAGAAATTTATCATCACTCCTTTTTTGTATGTCATGAAAGCGGAAATTCTAGAAGATCAACAAAATTTTCTGAACGCCGAAGCCTATTATAGTGAAGCATTGAAAACATTTCCGAATTGGAACTGGGCGGCCTTCGGCGTCGCCAGAACACTTTATAAACAAGAAAAATATAAAGAAGCTCGTCAGTCTTATGAGCAAATTTTATCTAGAACATCGGACTTTAAAGGATCTTTGTACGGATTGGCCTTGATTGAATCCAAAGCTCAAAAAAATACAGACAAAGCCATGGACTATTTTTCAAAGGGATTTGAAATTCGCGGAAAACTTCCAAAATTTTTTCACGTGGAAGCATTATTGGAATACACTCGCTTACTGGTCAGTCGCAATGAAAACAGTAAAGCTTTGGATGTGGCCAGCCAAGGACTGCAAGTGAGTCCGAGCCACCGCGGATTAAAAGAATATGTCCTCACGCTCGGCGGATCGGACAAATCTGGTCTGAATGGCGCCAATGAACTTGTATTAACAGGCGATCAATTCGCGCGCAATGGGGATCACTTAGCCGCGCAAGCACAATACAAAGCCGCTTTCGAAATTGATTCCAAAAACTCGCACATACCACTTAAAATTGCCAAAAGTTTGTGGGAACTCAACCAGGGACGTGAAGCTCTGCAATGGATTGATACTGCTATTAAAACCGATAAAAAAAATGTTTCTGCCTATACTTTGAAAGCGGATTATTTATCACAAAAATTTAATTTTGCTGAATCAACAAAAGCCATTTCTGACGCAAATATGATTTCGCCAAACAACTACGAAGTTTTAAAAATGCAAACTATTATCGAGTTCAGAAAAAACAATGTAGCCAATGCCATCAGTTATGGACAGCGCGCTGTTCGATTGTATGATGCTGATGTCGAGCTACTTTCTGTTTTGGCACAATCGTATATTCGCATGTACAATTCAATGCCTTCGCGCACAGTTGAAGAACAAGATCTAAAAAAAGAAACTCTGACAATGGCGCAAAAATATTCTGGACGAAGCGTCGATTTAGAGCCGGGTTGGCCAGAGGCACAAATTACATATGCCAAATATTTGTATATCGCTTTTGATAATTTGAAGGCGGAAAATTATTTAAAAGAACTGATCAAAAATTTTTCATATACTCTTGAATATCGATTCGGCCTGGCTGAATTCTATGAACAAGACGAAAAATATCGTTCTGCTGCTGAAATTTATAAACAATTAATAGAGCTTGAACCAAAAAACAAGAAAGCAAATTTTGGATTGGGTATGTGCTACAAATACATGAATGATTACTCGCAAGCGATGAAGTATTTCTTAGCAGCTGCGGTTATTGATCCAAGCGATGTCGAACCTCTTTATGAAACGGCTCAGCTTCAACTAGAATCTGCCGTGGCAGCAGGAGATAATGCCGAAATTAATTTAGCACTCAAAAAACTGAATGCTGTGCGAACGATTAATCCGAATTATCCAAAGATTTCATTTGCAATTGCTAAAGCTCATCTGGAGTTAGGACAGTTCCAAGAGGCTGTTGAAATGATCAAAGAAGAAAAGGCCAAAAATCCAAACTTGGCGGAATCCTACATATTGGCTGCTGAAGTCTATGAACGCAAAGGTCAATATAAAGAATGTGCTTCAGAATATTCTAATGCGATTAAAATCAGAACAAACTCAGCCGCGCTTTATGTGCGCACGGCCACTTGCTATCGTAAAAGTGATGCCTTAGATATCGCCGATGATATGGTGCAAATGGCCCGACAAAAAGAAAGTGGCTTGCCAGAAGTTTACAAAGAGCAAGGTTATATCTTGGAAAAAAAGGGACTTATTCGACAGGCCAAGGAATCTTTTAGGTTGTACCTAGAGTTATCTCCTAATGCTGTTGACCGCGCCGAAATTGAAAGTAAACTTTAATCCTAAAGGTGAATTTATGGGACTTTCAGATAATTTAAAATCGCTATCATATCAAGTTGAACAAGGAGCCAAACGCGCGACTCACGGCACAGCGCATATTCTGCTGCGTGCGACAACGGGGTTCTTTTTAGGTTTGGTTCTCGCACTCATTTTTCAAGAACTATTTCAGTTCGGCATGCTGATGCTGACGTTTTTAACAATTTTATTTTTGGCCGTCATTTTTAAAGTGCTGTCCAAATACAGCTTGATTCAAATTTTAGTTTTTGATGTCATCTGCTTTTTAACGCTGACGTTGCTGAGAATGTACGTTATTATCGCCCCGAATTAATAGATACAAGGATACAATCGTGATTGATTTAAAATTACTCGAAAAAAAATCTGATAATGGTGAAAATTTTCTTGAAGACTACAAAAAAGGTCTGCAAAACCGCAATGGCAGCGAGCAAAACCTGAAGACTCTTGAAGAAATTTTACTATTGGCCGTAAAGCGACGTGAAATGATTAGCCAATCTGAAACAGAGAAGGCTCGCCAAAATAAATTAAGCGCCGAAGTTGGTCAATTAAAGCGTGAAGGCAAAGATGCTTCTGAAATTTTAAAAACCGTTGATCACCTCAAACAACAGGTTAAAGAGCTTGAAGCGCAAGCTGCGGACGTTGATCAAAAAGTATTGCAGTTATTGTTAACGATCCCCAACAAACCTCATGCGTCTGTACCTGTTGGAAAATCGGAACACGACAATCAAATCGTAAAAACTGTTGGCGAAGCTAAGAAATTTTCATTTAAAGCGAAAGAACATTTCGAATTAGGTGAAAAGCTGAACCTGATTGATTTTGAACGCGCAGGTAAAACGACAGGCGCCCGTTTTGTATTTTTAAAAGGTGCTGCTGCACAAATGGAGCGAGCATTAATTCAATTTATGATGGATCTTCATTCGAGCAAGCACGGCTATATCGAGATGATTCCGCCTTTTATAGTCAATAGCGCGAGCTTGCAGGGCACAGGGCAATTTCCAAAATTCAAGGAAGACGTCTTTCATTTGAATAATACGGACTATTTTTTAATTCCGACGGCTGAAGTTCCTGTCACCAATTATTATAATGGTGAAACTTTGAACGAAACAGATTTGCCAAAATCATTTTGTGCCTATTCACCTTGTTTCAGATCTGAAGCCGGTAGTTATGGTAAAGACACAAAAGGTCTTATTCGTCAGCACCAGTTCAACAAAGTTGAATTAATGACATTTTGTCACCCAACTGAGTCTTACGCTGTTCACGAACAGTTAACGGCGCACGCGGAACAAGTTTTATTGGATCTTGAGTTGCCGTACAGAAAATCTTTATTATGTACAGGTGACATGGGGTTTGGTTCTGCAAAAACTTATGACCTTGAAGTTTGGTTGCCTGGACAAAACACGTATCGTGAAATCAGTTCTTGTTCCAATTTCGAAGACTTTCAAGCGCGACGTGCAAACATCCGATTTAAACCCAAAGATGGCGGCAAACCCCAGTTTGTTCATACACTGAATGGCAGTGGTTTGGCTGTTGGCCGAACATTGGTTGCAATTTTTGAAAACTACCAACGCGAAGACGGCAGTATCGAAATTCCAAAAGCATTGCGTCCTTATATGGGCAATAAAGTGGAAATTCGCTAACATTTAACGCACAATTTCGTAAGCTCTACCAAACGCCGCAATGACCTGTTGCGGCAAAAGTCTAAACGCTTGATCTGATTTATGAAATTACATAAAACAGTCAACGGAAAGTTGGTAGAGCGGTTGAATACACCAGTCTTGAAAACTGGCAGCCCTTCGCGGGGCTCGAGGGTTCGAATCCCTCACTTTCCGCCATTTTGGTTTTCAACCCGATGGTTTCCGCTCTAGCTGCCGCGAAATTCCGAATTACATCTGTCTGACATAATCGGGCTCTTCTTTTTTAATCGTTGGTAAATCAAAAAAATCATTTAGGAACAGGCATTTAGCGTTCTTAATCGATAGTTTTTAAAGCTCTTATATCCGCAAGCCCTTCTCTGTACGAGCTTTGCGGTTCTATTAAAAGCTTCAGTTCTTGCATTTGTTAACCCAGTTTCAAAATAAAGTAAAATCTCTTTTCTCCACCTTTCCATTGTTTTTGCGAGCTTCAGTAACGCCGGATGTCCGGTTGCTTTTAATTGGTTCATAAATTTATAAAATCCTCTCACTGCGCGTACTGTCCCACGAGTTCGATAGAACTCGTATAAGCGTTCTTTAAATCGATAAATCATATTTAATTCCGGATGTTGTTTGAGATATTTATCAACGTCACTTCGTAAAAAATAGTCCATCTTCATTCTATTTTTCAGAACTAATTTTTTAAGTAACAACTCTTGTCTATGCCCGTGTATCTCTCGCTGCATTTTCATGATCGTCGGAGTCAGTAATCGTAAGACATGGAACTTATCTGCAACAATAACTGCATTGGGAAAAAAATCTCGTACAAATTTTTTATAAGCCGACGACATATCCATAACAACCATCTTTACTTTTTCCCGACCTTGTAAGTGTTTCAGTTGCTCAATAAGGCTCCTCGTATCTTTACCCTGAACCATTTCATATAAACGCTTCTTGTTCATATCGGTCAACACTGTAGCATATTCCGTATAACCATTTTTGCGAGTGAAAAAGTGTTCATCTATGCCGATAATACTGGGCCAACCGTAGTTAATTTTTTCTTTCAATTTGATTTCTTGGTATTTATAAAAAACGCG
>DALYIB010000162.1:3489-6184 GCA_031970595.1 Pseudobdellovibrio sp. | reverse complement strand
ATTTCAGTCAGTTCGTTACGTTCGGTCAGTTTAGGTGGAGTGGCCACGACGGTGCAGAAAATGTCGGATCAAGGAATTGTATTTAAAGCTCATCCGCAAACGGTTGAAGCGGATTTGTACAAAGATGAATTATATCAGTTCGTCTTAACGACTTCGAATGAACAAGAAACAATTGAATTTCTGCAGGATTATTTCTCTGAGATGAGTCCGTTTTTATCCATTCAAGTGGTCGGTCAAACGACACAGGGGGCCTAGTGGAATCTGTGCTTAGTAAAAATTGGCATGATGAATGCGGTGTTTTTGGTATTTGGAATCATCCCGAAAGTGCGAAGATGACCTATTTAGGTCTGTACGCCATGCAGCATCGCGGACAGGAATCCTGTGGGATTGTCAGTTTGGAAACTCAATCAGGACAACATCATATTTGTAAAGGTTTGGGTTTAGTCGGTGATGTTTTTCAGGACAAAGAATTACAATCGCTGAAAGGCGAGTCCGCAGTCGGGCATGTTCGTTATTCGACAACGGGTCAGAATTTGATGTCCAATGCTCAGCCACTGACGTCCAATTTATTAAATGGTCCCGTGGCCTTAGCGCATAATGGTAATATTGTGAATCAATCCGTTTTGCGCCAAAGTTTACAAAAAGACGGCGCCATTTTTCAGGGAACGAACGACACTGAATTAGTTTTGCATTTAATGGCAAAAAATCCATCGAATGATTTATTAACAGCCTTTTCTGAAAGCTTGGAATCCCTAGTAGGGGCTTACAGTTTTGTATTGTTATCGCATGATCGTTTGTTGGCCTGTCGTGATCCGTTGGGGTTTCGACCGTTGGTTTTGGGACAGATGACGACTCATTTGGGAATCAGTTATGTCGTGGCCAGTGAAACTTGTGCGTTTGATTTAATCGGTGCCGAATATGTTCGTGAAATTTTGCCGGGCGAGGTCGTTGAAATATCAAACATGGGTTTAAAATCCTATTCTATCTCTATGAATTCAGATGATTTTTTACAAAAGAAAGCGCCTTGTGTTTTTGAACATGTTTATTTTGCCAGACCCGATTCCATTGTATTTGGTCAATCTGTTTATCAGTCCCGAAAACGTTTTGGGGAACAACTGGCCGAGGAATCTTTTGTTGATGCGGATGTGGTGATTCCTGTTCCTGATAGTGGAATTGCAGCGGCTTTGGGATTTTCACAAAAAAGTGGAATTCCATTCGAGTACGGGATTATTCGCAATCACTATGTCGGTCGAACCTTTATTCAACCAGCGCAAGCGATTCGTGATTTCGGAGTCCGCGTAAAATTAAATACACAAAGTGCTGTTTTAAAAGGGCGTCGGGTCATTGTGATTGATGATTCATTGGTGCGTGGAACAACCAGTCAAAAAATTATTTCATTATTAAAACAAGCCGGTGCCACCGAAGTTCATATGCGAATTGCGTCACCGCCAACCATAGGGCCTTGTTATTACGGGGTGGATACTCCGGAAAAATCCCAATTGATTGCAGCTGTGCAGTCCCAAGAAGATATTCGAAAATTTATTGGCGCAGACAGCCTCAGTTACCTCAGTTTAGAGGGGATGTTTAAAGCTCTTTCGCAAAGTCCTGAAGAGTTTTGTTCTGCTTGTTTTAGCGGAAAATATCCGACAAGCTTAAAGGGTGTTAAAAAAGAAATCCAAAACGAAAACATCAAAAGCAGTCTTACCTAAACGTGTTATGTTATCCTTGCAGCCGGGCGACATCATTGATGTCGTTGCGCCGGGATCGGCTTGTACGCCCGAAGTTTTTCAAAAATCGATGTCGTGGCTGAAGGCCCAGGGTTTTGTGCCAAGATATCCAGAGGATATTTTAAAACCTGAAATCTTTGTCGCTCAGTCCGATGAAAAACGTTTTCAATATTTGATGGACGCCCTCAAAGCCAAGGATTCCAAAGCCGTTTGGTGTTTGCGTGGGGGGTATGGATCGATTCGTATTTTGGACCGATTATCAAAAATCAAATCGTTGCCACGAAAAAAATGGTTGATCGGTTACAGTGATATTACGACTTTGCATCAGTGGCTGAATCAAAAAATGAAATGGCCCACATTGCATGCACCGTTACTGGATCGCGGTGGTCTGGGACATTTTTCCGAAGCTGAAAAAAACGAGCTTTTGGGTGTTTTAACGGGATCGATATCGGAAGTTTATTTTGATCAGTTGCAACCCGTGAATCCGTCCGCCGAATTGTTTTTACAAAAGAAAAAATCACTGCAATCAATTGTCCTAGGGGGTAATTTGACAGTGTATGCCTCCAGTGTGGGTTCATTGATCAGTCCGGATAAAAATAAGGAACATTTTTTGTTCCTCGAGGATATCGGCGAGCGCGGTTACCGGATCGATCGCTTATTGTATCAGTTGTTGAATTCAGGGGCTTTTAAAAAATGCCGCGCCGTTTTTTTAGGGGATTTTATAGGCGGTCAGGAATCCAATGGTGAAAATCACGTTCAAGCCACATTGATTCATTTTTTTGCAAAATTGAAAATACCTGTCTTTAAAGGGCTTTCTGTCGGTCATGGTGCGACTCAAAGAACGTTGATTTTAAATTCTCGTGCAAAGTTAACTTGTGACCAAAGCGCTCGTTTGGTAGTATTTTCAAGTTAATATGAGAGCAAATAGCATAGAAAAAATTATCCAAGATAAATTAATGACATCGATT
>DALYIB010000162.1:0-3479 GCA_031970595.1 Pseudobdellovibrio sp. | reverse complement strand
GTGGATGTGACTCCGGGTGTTTTAGCCCGCGCTTACCATTTGGGTCGACTTGTTTGTGATGTCAATGTGGGACAAACTTTTCCTGTTTATGATTTAGCGTCTTTGACCAAGGTCTTTTTTACTCAGCAAGCCATGATGAAATGCTTTGATCAGGGACTGTGGACAATGGAATCCAAAGTCGTTGATTTTTTACCTGATTTTTTTGATTCGGAAATGAAAGTCGCCTCCCTTTTAACCCACACTTCGGGTTTGGATTGGTGGTATCCGTTTTACAAAGAAATGAATACGGACCACAGCTGGCAAGAACGCCGTTCCGATATTTATAAAATTTTAAATCAGCCGCAGATGATGAAGCCCACGGGTAAGGCTGTTTATTCAGATTTAGGTTTTATTTTGTTGGGTTTTATTTTGGAAAAACTGGAACAGAAAAATTTATTAGAAATTTGGCAACAGACGAAGGAAAAATTTTATCCGCATACGACGACGGATTTTCATGTGAACAATCAGCCGTTGTTAAATTTGGATCAGTACGCGCCGACCGAGGAATGTCCATATCGCAAAAAAGTTTTGCGTGGTGAAGTGCATGATGAAAATACTTGGTCCTTTGGCGGAGTTTCATCCCATGCGGGATTGTTTGCCAGTATCGATGATGTGGCGCAAATGGGATTAAATATTCGTTCGCAGTTAATGGGAATTGCGCGTTACAGTGTGCGCCAGAAAACGGCGCAATTTTTTGCAGCACGTGCGATCGATTCGTCGGTGGGGGATTGGGCCTTAGGTTACATGATGCCATCGGTGGAAAATGCCAGCTGTGGAACGCATTTTTCAATTCATTCGATTGGGCATACAGGATTTACGGGAACATCGTTTTGGTACGATCCACGTCATGATTTGATGGTTTTAATTCTGAGTAACCGTGTGAACTATGGGCGGGACAATCGCCGATTTGTTCAATTGCGTCCGCAAATTCATAATTGGATCTTTGAATCGATCAAAAGATCTTTGTAATTTAAAAAAATCGCTTCTATAAAAAAGGAATTTTATAATGGCTCAATCAAGTTTAAAAAATTTAAAAACAGGCTCGTGCGTTCATTTAATGGGAATTTGTGGGACAGCAATGGCCTCGTTAGCGGGTTTGTTGCAGGATATGGGTTACAAGGTCACAGGCAGTGATTCCAATCCCTATCCACCGATGTCTACGCAGTTGGAATCCTTGGGTATTCAAATTCAAAAACCCTATGCCGCAGAAAATTTAAAACATCAGCCGGATTTTATTATTGTGGGAAACGTGATTTCGGCCAGTAATCCCGAAGCTCAGGAAATGGTGCGATTGAATATTCCGTATTGTTCATTGCCACAGGCCATGGGTGAAGTGGTGATTGCAGACAGAAATTCATTTGTGATTGCGGGCACGCACGGTAAAACGACGACGACATCGTTAATGAGCTGGGTGGCGGAACAGGCGGGATTGACGCCGGGATTTTTAATTGGCGGGATTCCAAAGAATTTTTCTAAAAGTTTTCGTGTTCCTCAAAAACAGACTTTTGTGATCGAAGGCGATGAATACGATACGGCGTATTTTGATAAAGTTCCGAAATTTATTCATTACAAACCTCAGCAAGTGATTTTGACATCGGTGGAATTTGATCATGCCGATATCTATGCGGATTTTCAGGCTGTGAAAAATGCGTTTATTCGATTGATGGGTTTGATTCCATCAACGGGGAATTTGGTTTACTGGGGCGACGATGCCGCGGTCAAAGAAGTTTCCGCGCACTGTGAAATTAAAAATAAATTCAGTTATGGATTTAAAGCGGAAAATGATTTTGTTTGTGAAATTATTTCTGAAAATGAAAAATCGATTGAAATCGCAATTTCATTCAAGGGGCAAAAGCTGGGACAATTTCAAACGGAAATGTCGGGGCGTTATAATTTATTAAATGCCACAGCGGTGATTGCATTGGCGCATTTAAATAAAATGAATATGGACAGCGTGGCGCAAGGTGTTCGCACGTTCCAAGGGGTTAAGCGCCGTCAGGAAGTGATTGCTGAACCTCGGGGAATTACGATTATCGAAGATTTTGCACATCATCCAACAGCGGTGCGCGAGACGGTTTTAGGAATTCAAAAAAAATATCAAAACCGCAAAGTTTTTTCGATTTTTGAGCCGCGTTCGGCCACATCCCGCCGCAAAGTTTTCCAAAAAGATTATATCGAAGCATTTATGCACGCTCATGAAATCATTCTGGCCGAAGCCTTTGATCAGGCTAAAATATCCGAGGACAATCGTTTTTCTTCGGCCGAATTAGTGAATGATTTAGTTAAAAACGGCAAAGAGGCCTTTGTATTTAATCATGTCGATCAAATCGTCCAGCATTTAAAAAATAAAGCAAAACCCAACGACGTCATTCTGATCATGAGCAACGGCGGCTTTGACGGCATTTACCAAAAGCTGATTGGGGCTTTGGGGTAGTCTTATGGCCGTTGGTTAATGCTGCGACACTAGCAAGCACGCAGAAACTGACTTTTCAATCTTTGCATTATCTCTTTTTTTGTTTTCAGTAATAAAATGCGAATTATCGTTAAATAAAGTTTGTTTCGGATAAAGAAATAAAGGGGTTTTAAAAAATAATTACAATAGTAACGTTGTGGAAAGTTCCTACAAATAATGGAATATGTTTGAAAATCGGAAAATTATGATTAAATAGGGAAATATTTACGAAATCGGAAATTAATTCAAAATGCCAAACTATTTTATTTTTAAATAGTATTCTAAAATTTCTAATACGATATTTATAGGGATTGATTAACTAACAATTTTAGGCATCTTTTGAATACTAAATATAATAATAATGCTATTATTAGCTTCAATGGAAAATATGAACTGCTTTTTTTTACAATGATCTCAAATCCAATAAATAAAAATAATAGTATTGCTACAACAAAAGATACTAAGGCAGCGTACTTAATATTTGTTTTACTAAGAAATGGTTTATTAACTTCATTATTAATGACTTGATGTTTAGGTTTCTCTTGGTTGAAATTTTGCCTAATAAATGTAATAAAAATAAATGTAAAAAGTGCAAAGATAAAAACTTTTGATGCGATTGGTGCAGTTAAAACACACAAGTAATATATTCCAAAACTATAGCCTGAAATGAAAATAACTCGCTCTGTATAATTTAGTAAGTAAAAAACTCGTTTAATTCCCATTTTTATCACTCCTTTTCCTTTGGTACATAATCTATTGTAATAGAAATTGTTCCATTTGCACTAATTGCAAGTGGAGTTGCAATATGCTGGTAGAAATACCAGTTAGAAAATTCTACAGTACCACCTACTAGACCTAGCCGGACTAATCAGGTCCAGATTATGTGTTATAATCGGACTAATTAAGGAGCAGTCATGGCCCGAAAACGATTTTCAACAGAAGAGATTATTCAACATTTAAGAACTTTCGAAGTTGAAAGATCCAAAGG
>DALYIB010000161.1:0-6230 GCA_031970595.1 Pseudobdellovibrio sp. | reverse complement strand
TCTGCCATGATTTTCTCCAGTTTTTCGTGATGCGATACTATTGTATAAGTTTGTCACAAAAATTCTTGATTTCAACCTCAAGGCGCAACAAAATACAGAGTCATGAACGCCTTGACTCAAGTCTGGGTATTTTGCTTCGCTTTATGCTCAGTCGTTCTCGTAGTAGGTTTTAAAATCGCGGGCCGTTTAGGCCTGTTGGTCTCCTTTTTTCTTTGCATCGGGTTACTGTATTTATTGTTACACAAAGGACTCGAGCTTTATCTGAATCACCTTCGCGCCGAGGAAAAAAAAGGATCTGATTCGACTGGATTTAAGTCCTTGTTAAAACAATTTGAAAACCAATATGGATTTAATAATACCGTTTTGTATTATGCCCAGGAACCGACTCATCCGCTGGTTTGGCAGACTTTTAATACTCAACTTCATGTTTTAATTCACCCCGAGCTTGTTAAAAACATGGAGCTCACTGAAAAAAAGATGCTGGCTCACTTACTTTTGTCGCACGGACGTGAACATAGCCGCTTGCGTCGGCGATTTTTGTCCATTTTATTTCTGGCGTTTTCCCCAATCAGTTCAGTGTTTAGTTCTTTGTTTAATTTAGCCGGACACATCGTAGGACTGAAAAAACAAATCCTGAAAGCTGACCTTGAAGCCTTTCGAAATATTGGCACGACCAGCTTTGAGTCCAAAAATAATTTCAGTTTATTCTTACGAAAACTTCATCACCTTTCGTATCACAAAACCGCTTATAAAAAGGGTGAGTCTTTTTTCTCGATCTTATCGACTGCCAACAATCCTTATCTGAAACTACATTTGACACCGACACTGCACCACCGAATGTCTAATTTATCAGGAGATTACTAATGGATAACATGCAGGCTACTTTTTCCGTCTTGACAATGTCGATCGCGTCCACAGCTTTAATGGCGATGGGACTGGCTCCAAACCAAGACAATAAAACCGAAGTCGACAAGACCATGGCCCGATTCAATATCGACATGCTGGTTATGTTGCGCGAGAAAACAAAAAATCGCCTTAATGCCGACGAAGAAAATTTATTGAACCATATTATTCAGGATTTGCAGCACAAGTTTCTACAATTAAAATAAATCAGAAGGGATTTCTATGAAAATGAAATATCTTATTGGTACTGCCCTCGTATTGGGTTCGTTTTTATTTTTCAAAAACGAAATCACAGCCCAGTCTTTTACAAAAACACCACCGACATTGAAATTAGGCGAGCCACTTCCAGCCAACTTGTTTGTTGAATTGGCCAAAGCCGTCAACCCTGCCGTTGTGAATATCTCTACTTCGGTGATCCCCAAAGGACGTATGTACCGCGATCCGATGATGGAAATGTTAGAACAATTTTACGGTCGCAGGCTGCAACCCCGTAATATGAGCGAACCGGGCAAACCGCGACGCATGGGATTAGGAACGGGCTTTATCGTTCGCGAAGACGGATTAATTGTAACAAATAATCACGTCATCGAAGGCGCTGACATTGTCGAAGTTCAATTAACTGAAAACTCAGACAAACAATACAAAGCCGAAGTCATTGGACGCGATGAACGCACGGACATTGCTTTGATTAAAATTAAACCCGACACCAAATTAACTGTCGCTGTCTTGGGATCTTCCGAAGACACCCAAGTCGGTGAATGGGTGGCAGCTTTCGGAAATCCCTATGGCCACGGACATTCAATGACTAAGGGAATTATTTCTTCGAAAGGACGCGAAATCGAAGAAATCAACCGCTTACCTCTTTTACAAACAGATGCTTCAATCAATCCAGGTAATTCGGGTGGACCTTTGGTCAACTCGAAAGGACTGGTCATCGGTGTGAATTCGGCCATCGATGCGCGCGCACAGGGAATTGGTTTTGCGATTCCGATTGATGAAGTTAAAAAAATTATTCCGCAGCTTGAACAACGGGGGTCGATTCGAAAAGGTTACTTGGGGATTGTCTTGGGTGACATCGATGATCAAGCCGCTTATCAAATGGGATTGGACGAATTCCGCGGAGCCGTAGTTATCGAAGTGGGCGATGGCCCGGGTCGCAAAGCAGGATTAAAACCATACGATTTAATCACCGAATACAATGGTAAAAAATTAAAATTCAGTCGTGATTTAATTGATGCGGTTGCCGCGACAGAACCGAATACCAAAATTAAATTAAAAGTGATTCGTAACGACAGACCTATCACCGTCGAAGTCACTGTGTCTGAACGCCCCGAAGACAAGTTTTTAGTTTCTCGTAAAGAAAGCGATATTCAAACTCCAAAGCCAGGTCAAAAATCCGCACATGGATTAGGAGCGGAATTTGCCGATTCCAATGATGAATTGCGCAGCCAATTTGGAGTCAATTCCGAAGTTAAAAATCCAATCGTGGTCGGTATCGAAAGAAATTCTTTGGCCAGCCGAATCGGATTACGCGTTGGCGATGTGATTTTATCCATCAATGGCAAAGAACCTAAAAGCGCCAAAGAAGCCAATACCTTGTTAAAAAAAGGACAAAACTCGATGCGTGTAGCACGCGGTCGCGGATTGTCAGCTATGACTTTTGATATTCCTTAGTTTGAATTAAAATTGTTTAAGCATTCAAAATTCTGACGAAACCAAAAGACCTTTGATCCAAAATCAAAGGTCTTTTTTTTTTATTTTAACAACAATAAAAATCGACCATCAAAAGTCACAAATCCACTTGTGATATTATAACTGTAATTGCCGAATAGGACCTGATTTAAATAACGTGACGACGACGGTCCCGCGGATGAATACAAAGGATCCGAGCTGGCATAAATAAAATGATCCGCATATAAAAAATCTGGGAATAAACTGTAAATCTGGCCTGGCAATGTGAATACCAATTCCCCATTCGGCCGATATAGTTTTGAAACAAATTTTTTATTTTCAACGGATACTTTCAAAGTATAACTGGAGTCAACTTTCCAAGTAATATTTTGCAAGGGGGACTGAGTCACTTTAAAACCCTTTGATGTTTCAGAAAACGAAAAGGCTAAGTTTTGTTCGTACAAAACACCGACGTCCCGAGCCTCATTTAAGGTCAATGACTCGCCATTCACTTTTTTATAACTAAAAAGTTCTTCGGTCTGAATTTGCAAGTTTTCTGGCAATATTTTTAACGACAACAACATAAAACGATCGGCTTCGTCATTGATAACTAAAAATTCATTGATTCGACTTTGCGAAGTTTGGACGATGGAATAAGTTTGTGTGTTTTCCTGGTTTTCATCAGTCACGGTGATATAGGTATCACTGATCACGATGTCGCGAGAATCGCGATAATACCATTCTTTGACGTCTTGGCTGATTTGGATTTTTTTGGAAATACGATAAGCCCCACCTGGAAGGCGCAAATCATAATTTCTGATTTCTGTTTTAACTTCCGCATCATCAGAACCTGTAATCAAGGATAACCCCAAATATTGACCATTCAAGGCCACTTGCACACTGGAAATATCATCCTCTGGTGATGAGTTAAACAAAACCTTTCCCGCTTCGATGTCATAGACGCTGACATTTTTCAGGACTTCATAAGTATATGGCTTTTCGCGTTGTTCAGTCTGGTAAAGAACAATTTTTTTACCACCCACAAAGAAATATTTACGCTCACCAATGACCGCTTGAGGGAATCTCATCAGAACTTCGCCAGTTTCAATGTTGACCTTACGATATTCCTGACCACAAAGAACGACAACCCACTTCCGTTCCAGATTTTCGCTTTCAATTTTGTCGTCATCTGAACACAGTCCCGCGCTTTGCAGTTTCAACTGACCTTTTTCTAAAGTGATTTTTTTCAAAAACGTCATTTCTGGTTTGTATTCATACGTCAATACGATCCAATTTTTTTCGATGCGATTGATATACGTTTTTTCGGGTAATTCCAAATGATAAAATAACTCTGACCAATCCCCTTCCAACATCGAAGGCACGGCTCGTGGATCGGTGGCAGATTTTTGCAAAAGGCTCAGCCAATTTGTGACCGGCATTTGTTTTTGCCCGTCAGATATTGTGGTCATTATGTACTGTTGATATTCAGCGTCTTTTTGTTCTTCGGAGTAATATGCTTTCAAAATCTGATTTAGCGATAGCGCCATTTGTGTTTCCGTGTACAAATTGTACGTTTCAAAATCCTTCGATTGATTGCTGCATGACTCAATCGAACGACATTCTTTTAAAGCCTTTTGAATTTTAGCCCGGCGTAGCACCAAATTTTTAACCAATTCTTCTTTGTGAATACGGGGATAGTTATCAACGCCCAACAGCCATCGACGACCCATTTCATCATTCGGATTTGATGAAAACAAAGACGAATTCAAAACTCGACTTACCTGTAACAAAGTAAATTTTTCGTTAAATAAATCGAAAAATTTTTCTTCAGATTTTCGTTTATCGTAATCTGTATAGTTTTGGGCAATTTCAGATTCAATATAATTTAAGGCCTGCTTTAAACGTCGATCCCGACTGGGTGTACTGTGCTGATCGTACAAAGTCGAATCCGTCGCACACTTGTTCGGAGCACAGGCTTTAAAACCCATTTCAACAGCGGTTTTGCGCTGATTAAGTAATTCCAACAACGAGGCCAAAGCTTGATCATATTCTACTTGCCAATTCGGATTGGGATTTAAAATTCGATTCACATTGATATCTTTGTCGCTAAATTGCTCGAGCGAATAATAAGGCATTTTTTCAGGCTCGACTAAACCTACTTTTTGATCTGTGACGATCGGCCAACGCATGCGGCGGATGGAATCCGATTTAGGATCAAATTTGCTTGGGTAAATCATATGTTCTGACAAAACACGAACGGCACGTGGAACTGTCGACGCCATAATCATTACACGAACGCCGTCTGTTGCAGGAAATTGACGATAAACCACCATCGTGTGACCTGATTTACCGGAAACGATTAAATGAAAAGATCCTGGCAGCATCGAAGTCGCATTCAAGGCAATGGGATAGGAATCCTTATGCAAAGTGTGCGTATAGCTTTGTTGCATAATGTATTTCAAAGCGGCGATGAAACGTTGATCCTTTGACCATTCAGAATGCGTTTTTAAATCTTTCCATTCATTTTTCAAAGAACGATGTGTAAACCACAGTCCGTCCATAGTTTTATTCGCCGCCGGCAAATAATTCATCCGCGCAAAAATCCAGCGCAGGCTGTACATCACGTCGGCGCAGTCAGTCCGTAAATTGTATTTTTGGTAAAAATCAGTATCGACTTCGTTTTGGATCCAGTTCGCGAATTTCAGTTCCCAGTCCCAGCTCCAAGTATTTTTAGGTGTCCAAATCATTTCAGCAGAATCACCACGCAATTCTTTTTCTTTCTGAGCTTCGATTAAATTGGAATCTAATAAAAAGTGATACTGGGCCAGATATTTTTGTGCCGCCCCCAAGTTTTTAAACTGATATTCAGCGATTTGTTCTGGCCAACCCGCTTTGTAAGAATTGATTTTTACTTTCCAGATATTATTTTCAGAAATGACAAAAGCTTTTTGCGCAGATGGCACCGAACGATAAACCACGGCTTCTTGGGCGTGGGATAGCAACGAAAAAAACATCAAGCCGATCGCTAAAAATAACTTCATAAGGACTCCTAGAAATTTGAACGGAATCTAGCAATTTGTGTTTACTGAGGCAAAGAATAACCCTGATTCAGAAAATTGTTCATGCGTCCCAAAATGGGACAAAAAACTGGAAAATGCCTGGCTGCGACCCCGCCTCAAGTCGAGGCTAGACTTAGCCGATAAAATAATCAGAAACAGCGTGTCAGCTTGCGATAGTAAGCTTAAAAAAACAACAAAGGATACAACTATGAAAATCACCGAAGTGAAAATCTTCTCTGTGAACGAGGAAAGGCTGAAAGCCTATGTCACGATCACCATAGATGGGTGTTTCGTAGTTCGCGATCTGAAAATCATTCAAGGTCCGGGCGGTCTGTTCGTGGCCATGCCCAGTAAAAAACGTAAAGACGGCCAATTCCGTGATATTGCGCATCCATTGAACCAGGAAACGCGGGAATTGATTGAAGATCAGATCTTCGCAGCGTATGAAAATGAATTGCGCGCGATGGGTGCAACCCTGATAAACCTGAAACGCCAGAAAGCCCCGGTGGGCTATCAAGGCGATGATTAGTTTTCAGTCAAGCTGAACCAAAAGACCTAGCGAAAGCCCTGCTCAAAACATTTTCGCCTAGTTCGCCC